>JBMTYG010000076.1:0-15342 GCA_049454295.1 Pseudomonadales bacterium | reverse complement strand
CGATCTCTGCCACGCTCGCGCCCTTCACCTGCGCGAGCAGCGCCGCGGTGTGCGTCGCCGCCTCGAACAAAAGTGCGGTCTTGGCCCGGATCACCTCGCGATAGGCGGGCTCCGTCAGTTTGAGGTTGCCGATATTGGCGAGTTGCTGTACCTCACCGGCGGCGATGGTGTTGGTGGCGTCGGACAGCACGCGCATGACGTCCAGCTGACCCAGGCTGACCATCAGCTGAAAGGCGCGCGAGTAAAGAAAATCGCCGACGAGAACGCTCGGCGCGTTGCCCCACGTAGCATTCGCGGTGGCGCGTCCGCGGCGCAGGGACGATTTGTCCACGACGTCATCGTGCAGCAGCGTCGCCGTGTGCAGAAATTCTATGACGGCCGCAAGCCGGATATGGGGGCCTGTTCCCGGTTCGGTGTGCGTCAGACAGCGGGTCGCAAGCAGCACGAGCAGCGGGCGCAGGCGCTTCCCGCCGCTCTCGACGATATAGCGTCCGATTTCTTCGACCAGCGCCACGTCGGAGCTCAGCTGGCGCGGAATGAGGTAATCAACCGCCGCAAAATCATCGGCGACGAGCGGCAGTATGTCGGCGAGGAGTTCAGTCCCCGTCGAAGGTTTCGGCGCAATAGCGGCGGTCAGGCTGAGAGTCATGGGCGTCACGTAGCACCGTGCTGGCGCGGCGTCTGACGAGGATGTCGCGCGTTGTATTCAAGCGATCTTGCCCTTAGAATTGCGCGCCTTTCGCGGCCGCAATGCTCGCTTCGAATTGCCTGGGTGTCCTGACGCATGTTCATGACCTTGAGGCAGCGGCGAGTAGTGCAGCCGGTTCTGGCGGTGGTTGTCCGGGCGTCGAGCCCGCATTCTATTACACGCCGCGCGGCATCTGGAGAAACAATTATGTTCGCCGTCATCGCAACGGGTGGAAAGCAGCATCGCGTCATCGAAGGGGAAACGCTCCGGGTAGAAATGCTCGACGCGGAACCCGGACAGGAAGTGGTCTTCGACAAGGTCCTTCTGGTCTCCGATGGTGATCGCGTAGCGGTCGGCGCACCTTACGTGTCGGGCGGTCGGGTGACCGCAGAAGTCGTCGGACACGATCGCGGCAAGAAAATCCGGATCATCAAGTTACGCCGCCGTCAGGGCTATATGCGTACCCAGGGTCATCGTCAGTGGTACACCGAAGTTCGTATCAAGGGCATTAGCGGCTGACCGCGCGACAGGAGCAGGCACATGGCACACAAGAAAGCAGGCGGCAGTACTCGCAACGGGCGTGATTCCCAGGCGAAACGGCTCGGGCTCAAAAAATTTGGCGGTGAGCTGGTCAAGGCGGGCAACATCATCGTGCGTCAGCGCGGCACTCGTTTCCATGCGGGCGCGAATGTGGGCTGTGGTCGCGACCACACCTTGTTTGCGACCTCCGATGGCGTGGTCAAGTTTGTCACCCGCGGGCCCCAGCAGCGGAAATTCGTCACCGTCGAACCCACGGCAGTCGCCGAGGGCTGACGGAAAAAAACCCCGCCCTCGCGGGGTTTTTTGTCTATGGCCGTGCACTCATGCAGTTCATCGACGAAGCCACGATTCGTGTGGAGGCGGGGAATGGCGGTCGTGGATGCCTGTCCTTTCGCCGCGAAAAGTTTGTGCCCAAGGGAGGGCCGGACGGCGGCGATGGGGGTGATGGCGGCGACGTGATCCTGGTCGCTGATCCAGGACTCAATACCCTGATCGATTTTCGCTTCCAACCGCTGTATCGAGCCGGTCACGGTCAATCGGGGAGCGGCAAAAACAAGACCGGCGCACATGGCGCGCCCTGTCGCGTTCGGGTCCCTGTGGGCACCTCGGTAATCGACGAGAGCTCGCACGATGTCGTGGGCGACCTCGTGGAGGCTGGCGCCGAGTTGGTCATTGCCCGGGGCGGCTTCCATGGTCTTGGTAACGCGCGCTTCAAGACGTCAACGAATCGCGCTCCGCGTCGCACCACGCCAGGATTTCCGGGCGAGCATCGAGTGTTGCGCCTGCAGCTCAAGCTGCTGGCGGACGTCGGACTGCTCGGGTTGCCCAACGCGGGCAAGTCCATGCTGGTGAGCAGCGTTTCCGCTGCGCGACCAAAAGTAGCCGATTATCCGTTTACGACCCTGGTGCCGAGCCTCGGCGTCGTGCGCGTGGGCGAGGATGCCAGTTTCGTCATTGCGGATATTCCTGGGCTCATCGAGGGCGCTGCATCGGGCGCAGGACTTGGCGTGCAGTTCCTGCGCCACCTCGCCCGCACCCGGATTCTGGTTCACTTGGTCGAACCTGCTCCGCTAGATGGCAGCGATCCGCTTGAGAACGCGCGTGCCATCGAGCGAGAGCTCGAAAGCTACAGCCGCGCGCTGGCGGAACGTCCTATTTGGCTTGTGCTGAGCAAGGCCGATCTGGTCAACACCGATGAGCGGGACCGTCTGCTTGATCGATTTGCCGACGCCTGGCCCGACCGGCCGCTGTTTTTTGTGTCTGCGCTGACTGGCGAGGGACGGCCCGAGCTTGCGGCGGCGCTCATGCGCGCGCTTCGCGAAGCGGACAATCGACGCCGGGAGGATGCCGATTACGCGGCCGTTGAAGCCGCTCGTGAGGCCGCAATCGGCGCTGACGTGCTCGCCTCATCCCTGGCACGACGGGGTGCTCGGTTGCTGCAAGAGGACCTCGACGACGGTCTCGATGATGACCTGGACGACGAGGATCAGGACGGCGACATAGAGGTTATTCATGTCCGCTGACGACGCGAGATCGCTTCCAGCTGCGGAGCCGGACTCGATAGCCGAGCGCCAGCGTGTGTCTCGGGCGCGCCGCGTGGTGATCAAGATCGGCAGCGCGCTCCTCACGGATCCCGCAACCGGGCTCGCGCGTGAGCGCATCCGAGTCTGGTGCGGCGAAATCAGCCGGCTCCTGGGTCCAGAACGGCAGATCCTGCTGGTCTCCTCCGGTGCGGTCGCGGAAGGCGTAGCCCGACTCGGCTTGGGCGCTCGTCCCGAGACCATTCATGGTCTCCAGGCCGCCGCGGCGGTGGGGCAAATGGGCCTTGTGCAAGCGTATGAGGAGGGCTTCTCCGCCCACGGTCGGCGCACCGCTATGGTTCTGCTGACTCACGACGACCTGGCCGACCGGCAGCGCTACCTGAACGCGCGCGCCACCCTGGGCCAGCTGCTCGATTTTGGCGTCGTCCCGATCATTAACGAAAACGACACGGTGGCAACGGACGAAATCCGTTTTGGCGACAACGATACATTAGGCGCTTTGGTCACGAATCTGCTTGAGGCAGATCTGCTCATCATTCTGACCGATCAGCTGGGATTGCATGAGCGCGACCCCCGGGCGTATCCCGATGCGCCGGTTGTGAGCTGTGCCAATGCCTCGGACAGCCGGCTCGATGCAATGATCGGGAGCAGTGCGGGCGCTTTGGGTCGCGGCGGCATGTTCACCAAGCTGCGGGCGGCGCGGTTCGCGGCGCGCTCGGGCGCGCACACGGTCATCGTGGGTGGTCATGCGCCTGGGGTCATCACGGACGTGCTGGATGGCGCACGCGTTGGCACGCTCTTGTGCGCCTCACTGTCGCCGCTGGATGCGCGCAAGCGCTGGATTGCAGGACAGCTGAAGCCCAGGGGCGAGCTGGTGCTGGATGCGGGTGCGGTGAACGCGCTGCTGCACCGAGGCGTCAGCTTATTGCCTGTGGGCATTACCGAGGTTCGCGGTAGTTTCGTCCGCGGTGATGTCGTGCGCTGCGTGGACGCAGCCGGTCGGACGATCGGCCAGGGTCTGGTGAATTATGCGAGTGACGAGGCGCGGCGGATTGCCGGTGCAGCGAGCAGCGATATAGCGGGTCGTCTGGGATTCAGCCTGGAACCGGAAGTGGTGCACCGGGATAATCTGGTGCTGCTCGCATGAGGCTTAAGGGCGCGCCAGGCGCCCGGGTCAGGCGAGCAGTCGAGTGTGGACCCCGCTACGTGCTGCCCCCGAGGGCAGCCTGGACGACAGGGTCGCGACCGGTCTCAGGCCTTCAGGGCCTTGATGGCAGCGTTCAGCCGAGACTTGTGCCGGGCTGCCTTGTTCTTGTGCAGAATACCGCGGTCAGCCATACGATCGATCACCGGCACTGCCGACGTGAAGGCCTGGGTCGCCGTCGCATAATCCCCGGTCTGAATGGCAGCGATGACACGCTTGATGTAAGTGCGCACCATGGAGCGCTGGCTGGCGTTGTGGCCGCGGCGCTGCTCGGACTGGCGCGCGCGCTTGCGGGCTTGTGGGCTGTTGGCCAAGGGGGGCTCCCAAAGGTCGGATCGAGAAGGCGCGACAATATGCCGTCGGGGTGTAGCTATGTCAACCGCGGCTGATGGCGCCGGCTCGCGGCCCCAGAATGTGGCGCGGCAGGGTAGTGTGGTAGCCGCGATGACGCTGATATCGCGACTCTCCGGTTTTGCCCGGGATATGGGGATATCTTGGGTACTGGGTGCGGGCGTGCTGGCTGATGCGTTTTTCGTCGCGTTCCGCATTCCCAATTTCTTTCGCCGGCTGTTCGCCGAGGGCGCTTTCCAGCAGGCTTTCGTACCCGTCCTCGCGCGCTATCGCCGAGAGCCGGCGGAGGTTTATCGCGCATTCATTGCAACGGTCCTGGGTAACCTGCTGCTGGTCCTCACGCTGGTAGTTCTCTTTGGCGTGGTGTTTTCCGGCGTCCTGACGACGGTGTTCGCGCCCGGCTATCGCGCAGACCCAGAGCGCTTCGAGCTCGTGGCGGCTATGACCCGAATCACATTTCCCTATCTGGGCTTCATATCGCTGACCGCATTGGCCGCAGCGCTGCTTAACAGTCATGGACGCTATGCGGTGCCCGCCGTCACGCCCGTGCTGCTCAATCTCTCGCTCATTGGCGCGCTGCTGCTCGGGGTCTATGCGTCGATTAACCCGGTGATCGCGCTTGCCTGGGGCGTGTTTGTGGCCGGCGCACTGCAGTTCGCTTTCCAGCTACCTTTTTTAGGACGGCTGGGTCTGATCGTGATGCCCCGACCGGGCGCTGATCATCCGGGTGCTCGCGCGGTGGGACGGTTGCTGCTGCCAGCCGTGGTAGCGTCCTCTGCGAGTCAGATCAACGCGCTGATCGATACCATGGTGGCATCAACGCTCATCGCAGGCAGCATTTCCTGGATCTACTACGCTGACCGTCTGCTCGAACTGCCCGTCGGGCTTGTGGCGGTGGCTCTAGGGACGGTTTTGTTGCCGAATCTGTCGCGGCTTGCGGCGGCGGACAACGAGGCCGGGTTTGCAGGCACCCTCGACTGGGGGCTGAGGATGGCGCTGCTGTTCGGACTACCCGCCGCGGTTGCGCTTCATGTGCTGGCGTTGCCACTCGTGGCGACGATCTTTGCGCACGGTGCGATGTCCGCGCTCGACGCCCGCATGGCCGCGCTTGCGCTGCAGGCGTTCGCGGTTGGACTGCTGCCGATCATTCTGGTCAAAGTGCTCGCCCCGGCGTTCTTCGCGCGCCAGGACACGAAGACTCCGCTGCGCATTGCGCTGGTCGCGATCCTCACCAATATTGCGTTGAATCTGGCGACTTTCCGCTGGTTTGGCCATGTCGGACTCGCATTTGCCACGTCCGTCGCCGCCTGTGTGAATGCCGGTCTTTTGTTCCGCGCCGTAACGCAGCGTGGATACCGTCCCGGGGCCTCAGTCCAACGCACCGGGTTGCGCGTTGGCGCTTCTGTCCTCGTCATGATTGCGGCGCTGCTGCTGGTGCTGCCCCCGTCGGCGCAGTGGCTATCATTCGATCCCCTCGCCCGAGTAGCCTGGCTCGCTCTGGGCGTAACGCTTGGCGGGGGCGTCTTTGCTCTCGCGCTGTTTGGGCTGGGCGAGCGCCCGCGTGACCTTCGGCACAGGATCTGACGCGACCCTGCGCTTCGAGCGCGTGTCTCGCCGCGCCAACACCGTATAATCGCGCGCATGGAAGTTATCGTCGGATTGCACAACATTCGCCCGCGGCACCATGGCTGTGTCGTGACCATTGGCAATTTTGATGGCGTGCATCATGGGCATCGGCTGTTGCTCGACCAGCTTGCCGAGAGAAGTCGCGAGTTCGGTGTTCCGAGTCTACTCATCACCTTTGAGCCCACGCCGCGGGAATTTTTTCGCGGCGCCGAGGTGCCGGCGCGACTCACCCGCTTCCACGAAAAAATCACGCTCCTCTGCGATACGCCGCTCGATCGAGTCCTGTGTCTGCCGTTCAACGAGCGCACGGCCAACACGCCTCCCGAGTGGGTGATCGATGAACTGCTGGTGCGTCAGCTCGGCATTCGGTTCCTTGCGGTGGGGGATGATTTTCGCTTTGGCAAAGGGGCGCAGGGTGACTTTGCTATGCTGAAGGCGGCGGGCGCGAGACACGGTTTTGGGGTATCGAGCCTGTCGACCCTGACGCTTGCAGGCGAACGTATCAGCAGCTCGCGCATTCGAGAGGTCCTTGCCGCCGGCGATTTTGCGCTGGCAGAGCGTCTCTTGGGTTACCCGTACTTCATCTCAGGTCGCGTGGTTTACGGGCGCCAGATCGGGCGCACCATTGGCGTGCCCACCGCGAACGTTCCGCTGCAACGTTACCGGGCGGCGCTTGAGGGGGTCTACGTCGTGACCGTCGAAGGGCTCGATCGTGCCTACGGGGGCGTGGCAAATATCGGCATTCGACCCACCGTGCAGGGCAAAGAACCGTTGCTTGAGGTCCACCTCTTTGGCTACCAGGGCAGTTTGTACGGTCGGCGACTGCGCGTCGTGTTTCGCCACCGTATTCGTGAGGAGCGCGCCTTCCCTGGCCTCGATGCACTGAAGGCGCAGATCAATCATGACATGTCCGAAGCGCGAGCCTGGTTAGAGGCGCGAGGCTTACCGTATGGAGCCCCGTCGTGACGCTCTGGCTCGCGCTTGCGGGCGTGGTGGTCGTGCTGGATCAATGGATCAAGTCGCGGGTTGTAGCCGCGCTTGCATACGGTGACGAAATACCGGTGTGGTCCTTTTTCAGTCTGGTGCGCTGGCACAATGAGGGCGCGGCATTCTCGATGCTGGGCGATGCAGGCGGGTGGCAGCGCTGGCTGTTTATCGTGCTTGCTGTTGCCTTTACCGCGTTCCTCGTGTTTGAACTCAGACGTTTGCCACCGCAGCAGCGTTTGATGGGCACCGTGTATGCGCTTATTCTCGGGGGCGCCATCGGTAATCTGATAGACCGCGTACTACTCGGTCATGTCGTGGATTTTCTCTTGTTTCACTGGGGCACCTGGTACTTCCCGGCGTTCAACATCGCCGACATCGCGCTCACCACAGGCGCCCTATTGTGGGTTGGCGCAATGATCAGCGAGGCGCGGCAGGAACGCCGCGGTATCAAGAGCTCATGAGCGATATCATATTTTCTTCGGGGTCGTCTTCGGGGGAGTCGTCGCCGTCGCCGCGTATCGCCCCGGGTGCTCGAGTCACTCTGCATTTTGCGATCCTGTTGGAGTCCGGCGAGGAGGTCGATACCACCCGTCGCCGCGCACCGGCGGTATTTACCGTGGGTGACGGCAGTCTGTTGCCAGGATTCGAAGAAGCCTTGTTTGGCATGCAGGCGGGCGACGATGCTCAGCTTGCGCTGGCGCCGGAGGCCGCCTTTGGTCCACACCGTCGGGAGAATGTGCAGCTTCTCGCGCGTGAGCGATTTGCGGATCTGGAGCTCGAGCCTGGGCTGATGGTTTCATTTGCCGCAGCCGACGGCGAGCTGCCTGGTGTCGTCACACGCCTCTTCGAACGAACCGTGGAGGTGGATTTCAACCATCCGTTGGCGGGTCGGCCGATCATCTTTGATGTCTCAATTCTCTCGGTTGAGGACGGGGAGCCGCGCCCTGCGACTGGAGTCGCATGACCAGTCGTCTGCGGCATGGTCAGAGGACTGCCGCGCGAGTGCGGCGAATCCGGGGGTTTTACCTCGTCGAGCTCATGATCGTGCTTGCGATTCTCGCCATCCTCGCCGCGATTTCGATCCCTTTCTATAACGCCTACGCACGGCGCACCTATCGCGCTGAAGCACAGGCTGATCTGGTTTCCTGTGCCCAAGGGCTCGAACGCCTCGCCGCGGTCAACTTTCGTTATGTGACAGATGACGGTTCGCTGCCCGCGCTGACCCCGCCGATCTGCGATCCGCTATCCGAGCGACAGGGTCGTTACCGGCTCTCGCTGGCACATCCGGACGGGGATGATCAGCGTTTCGTGCTACGCGCAACCCCCATTGAGCCGGGCCCCATGGCGGGCAATGGGTATCTCGAATATGACGATGCGGGCAATCGGGTCTGGGATCGCGATGACAATCAGGTGATCGACCTGTCGTTCGAGCGGTCCTGGCAGGAGTAACGCCGTGCGGGACTGCGACGCGCGCCACAGTCCTCTCAGCTGCAAGTGGCTACTCTCGGCAGTCCGAGCTCGGGCGGCGATGGGCGCCATGCGATCGAATGGTTTTTCTTTGGTAGAACTTCTGGTCTCGCTGGCGGTGGCCGCGGTGCTGCTCGGAATCGCGCTACCCGGTTTCAACGCGTTAGTCCGCGAGCGCGCGCTAGCGGCGGCGATCAACGACCTTGCCGCGGGCATTGCCTATGCGCGTAGCGAAGCCATTCGCCGGGCGCGTCCGATCAGCCTGGCGGCTCGCGCGCCTGAATCGGGCAACGAATGGGCTGGGGGATACTGCGTGTTGGTGGGCGGTCAGGGATCCTGCGCAAGCGCATCGGATATTTTGCGGGAAACGCCAGCCCTGTCCGGTTTCCTGTTGTCGGGGGACGGCGATCTTGCGGCGCTCCCGAGGCTTACATTCTCTGCCCGTGGTTTGCCATCGCCGGCATTGGCGGGAGCCTTCATCCTGTGCAGCGCGGACACCGAACAGTCAATCGGGCGCAGATTGAACCTGACACGCACCGGGCGTACGGACGTGGAGACGACGACATGTCATGGCGCGTGAGACGGCATCGGATGCACGCATTCTCGCTGCGCTTGGCAACACAGCGATTTGATCAGCAGCGTGGTTTCTCCTTGATCGAGCTCCTGGTAGCCGTGCTCGTGATGGGCGTTGGTGTTCTCGGTGTCGCCGGGTTGCAGCTGTTAAGCCTGCAGGACAATCGCGGCGCGCTGACCCGCGTTGAGGCGGTTAACCTCGCCTGGGACATGCTCGACCGCATTCGCGCAAACCCCGGGGGGCGTCAAGCCTATGCCGAGGTGACCTTCGCGAGCACTTTGCCGTCGGCTACTGTCTGCGGCCCCAGGGATTGTGACCCGGCTGCCATGGCTGCCTACGACGTGCGGTCATGGAAATGTCAGCTTGGACGCTCGGTGGATGATGCGGTGTGTGCCGACTGGCTAGCACGCGTCGGGCTGCCCGGGCGTGACATGGCCGCGGGCCTTCCGTCAGGTGCGGGCGCGGTGACGGTGCAGGGGGACGCTGTGCAGGTGTCGGTGCGTTGGAAAGAGACATCCGGGCAATGGCGCTCGGTGGTCATAGTGGCGCGCGTCTGATGTATCGCCGTCGGGGTGCGGTGTTGATCACGCGAGCAGTGGGCGTGCAGGTCGGTTTCTCTCTGATCGAGCTGCTGCTGGCCCTCGCACTGGGTTTGGTAGCGGTTACCGGGATCGTGCAGCTTTTTGTGGGCAATTCGCGCAGCTATGACGTGAGCACTGGGCAAGCGCGACTTCAGGAAAACGCTCGGTTTGCTCTGGATTTCATCGCGCGCGCCGCGCGCTCGTCCGGCTATCTGGGCTGCACGCGCGAACCGGATGCGCTGGTGCGCGGACTGCTCGCCAGTTGGGAACTGCTGCCGGAGGTGGACATCACGCGGCCGGTCTATGGCTATCCGTCCACGGCTGTAAGCGCTGTCCTGCCGCGCAGTAGCGCGGGGGTCGATACCAATCTGTTCTATCGGGGTGCCGGCATCGACACTGACGCTATCGCACCCAACACCGATGTGCTGGTCTTCCGCGCGCTGCGATCCCCGGGGATGCAGCTCGCCGAGATTCTGCAACCCAATGGTACGCCGCTGGTGCGTGCGCCGGGTGGAGCGGTCTCAGTGGCGGTAGACGACGTCATCGGTATCACCAACTGCGAACAGGGCGCTGTGGTTCGCGTGACCAACGTCGTCCCGCTTGGCGAGACCGCCCGGCTCGAGATCGGTCCGGGTCCGGTGATCGCGGCGGGCGCCGCACCCACTGCTGCACGTTATCGTAATGCGTTCACTTCTTTGTCTGCCGTCAGCAAGGCCTATGGCTTGGATACCGTGGTTGCCCAGGTCGAATCTGTCTACTTTTATGTGGCGCCCGGGCTTGGTCGAGACAGCGCCGGCTTGGCGCCGCTCGCGCTGTGGCAGAAGGTCGGGTTCGCAGAGCCGGTGGAACTCGTTCAAGGTATCGAGCATCTGCAGGCGCGTTTCGGTATCGATCGCGTCGCGGATGGTGAGGCTGGCGCAGTGCGCTACGTGACCACCGCCGAGCTGGGTCCTGAAGACGTCGACCGTATTGTTTCCGTGAGGATCACCCTGACCGCAAACAGTGTCGACAGCGTCGATGGAGGCGAACCGCTGCGGCGCGCCTTTACCCGGACGATTCAGGTCCGTAATGCGCGGCATCCGTCGTGACCACGCGGATATGGGAAGTCGCAGCGTGACCGAGCGAACGCGCTGGCCGTCGCGGCCTCGACAGGCGCGCGCACGGGGCATGGCGCTGTTCTTGAGCTTGGTGCTGCTGCTTGTGCTTACCCTGCTCGGCATTTCCGCGGTGCAAACCACGACCCTCGAGACGCGCATGGCGCGCAACGATCAGGATGCGCTATTAGCATTTCAGGCAGCGGAAACTGCGCTGCGCGAAGCGGAGGCGCGGCTTGAGAGGTTGACCTCTACCGCGGGGTTCACGGCGGCAGGGAACGATGGACTCTGGTCGATGCCACCGGCGGGGAGCGCCCCGCGCTGGGAAGACCAGGCGATCTGGGACGAGCGCAGCACCCTCGTGACCCTTCCCAAGGGCGTGGCCGAAGAGGGCAGTCGAGAGGTCGATCCGGCTGCTCCTCCCCGCTACATCATTGAACACGTGGCGACTGTCGAGCGGACCGAAAACGCCTATCAGATTGATGACCCCTACTCCTACGTCGCCACCGATCGAGTGCAGGTGTTTCGAATTACCGCGCTCGGCATCGGTGCCACCGAGCATGCGCGAGTCATGCTTCAGACCACTTACGGTCGGGTGATGGACTGATGGGATGCATTCGCTGCCTGGTGGTGATTGCGCTCACCCAAATGCTTCTGCTGTTGCCTTGCGCGTGGGCGTATGCCGAGACGCCGACGGCGGTGGCAGACGTTGTCAGCGTTGCCGAAGGTGAGTCGATCACTATCGACGTGCTCGCGAACGACATCGTGGTGCAGGGACCAGCGCTGCTGCTTGAGGCCGGGCAGGGCGGATATTCAAGCGCCGAACCCTCGTCTTCGCTAAGCCCGACCGGCGATCCGGTCACGTGGCCGGACGGCTCAACGCGTAATGGTCGCGTATCGGTGGATGACGGTCGGGTGCTGTATGAACCCAAAGCCTACTTCACAGGCACGGATTTCTTTTCCTACGTCATCGCTGATGCTGATGGAGCAACAGCGCAGGGCTCGGTCACGGTTACTGTCACAGCGGTCAACGATCCGCCGGAAGGTCCGCTCGAGCGCTCATTTTCTGTGGTCGAGGGTGCGGAACTCGCGGTGCCTGTCGAGTCCGGGCTACTGGCTGGCGTCTATGACCCGGATAACGCGGGTGTCCAGTCGGACGGGTCGGTTGCCACTACGCAGGCGCTGTCGGTTCAGCTACTGAACCCGCCCGAAGTGGGCGAATTCACGGATTTCGAGCCGTTGACCGGCGCATTTACCTACCGGCCACCGAGTACCTTCGTCGGCGAGGTCACCTTTACCTATCAGATTTTTGATGGCGCGGCTTTGAGCGCGGACGTGGCGACCGCGCGCATTACCGTCGTCCCCGCCGCCATCGCGCCACCGGCGCCGGTCCCTGGGCGCGTCGTCGTGAACTTCAATCTTTCCAATCAACCCCTCGAGCAGTCGGTAGGGGTGCCAGCCAATGTGCTGGTGGTTATGGATGATTCACTGAGCATGGATTGGCACTTGAGTGTCGACGGCGAGGCTGATGGGGTTATGACGCTATCGAATGCGGCCGTGTCGTCCTCCAGAGGTGTTCGTACTTCGTTGTACACCTACTTATTCAATCTCCCGACTTCGAGCCTACCGGGCACTGCCGTTTACGGTCGCGTGCTTCCGACCGAGGCAGCCCTGCAGCTGCGAACCGGCACCCAGCTGAATCAATGGGGCGTTTGGCGCGCCCGATCGTCCCGCTACAACCGGATCTACTATGACCCCGCCGTGACGTACCTGCCCTGGCGGGGTCTTGATCTCAACGGCGTTGCGTTCGCCAACGCAAATCCCTCCGCCATACGCCTTGAGCCCTCGGCCCCCGTGCCGACACTGAATTTACTGGCGTTGCAAAACTACACGGCGTTGAACGTGCCGCGTTGGACGTCTCGCGGGGGGACAGAGGCCTCGATCCCCTATCAGGTTTATTTGCCGCATTACTACGCGACGTCTGCACCGATCCCCCTCGCGTGGGACGCACCAAAGACGCTGGTGGAGATCCGCTCAGACAGTGGCCCGTTGCCTGGGGGGTTATTTCCCGGCGGACCGGAGCGTTCTGACTGCGCGAGCGATGGGGATTCGTCCACCTGCACCTATGCCGAAGAGATTCAGAACTTTGCCAACTGGTTCCAGTACTACCGAAGCCGTGAACTGGTGACCAAGGCAAATCTGGGTCGGGTGGTGGCCGATCTACAAGACATTCGTGTGGGCTACGACACGATCAACCAGACGACGAGCGTGCCTATTCGGGATCTGAACGAGCGAATGACCGAGGGTAACAAGAAAGCGCTGCTCGACAACATTTACGCGGTCAACTCTTTCGGTGAGTCGCCGCTGCGGCAGGCGCTTGATCGCGCGGGCAAGACCTTCGCCTGTGAAACCGGCAACGATTGTCCGCGAGCGGAGCCGCCGGCGGGCTTCTGTCAGCAGAATTTTGCGCTGCTGTATACGGATGGTTATTGGAACGGCGGTATTGGCGTGAGTGGTAACGAAGATGCGGACTCGGCCGCGAACAAGTTTGATGGGGGGCGCTATGCGGACCCATTCCCGCGCACGTTGGCGGATACCGCGATGTATCACTACAAGCGCGATCTGCAGCCGACCTACGCGGATTTGGTCCCGCTCTCACGGTTGGATCAAGCTGGGGCGGCGCCGGGCGCGTTTGCGCCGGGGCAATCGACCATGCACCAGCATATGAAAACCTATGCGCTCGCGTTTGGCGTTCGTGGCACCATCGACCCCCTCTCGATTCCGGCGAATCCCGTCGTTCCCTTTGCGTGGACGGATCCACTCAACGCGCCAGAACACAAAATTGATGACCTCTTGCACGCGGCTTTGAACGGTCGTGGCGAATACCTCAACGCGGCTAATCCTCCGGAACTGCAGGTGGCGCTCGAGCGCGCGTTTCTGGCCTTCACCCAGGCAGGCTCGTCCACGTCATCGGCAGCGTTCAACTCCACGTCGCTCGAAGAGGACACGTTGCTCTACCGCGGGTTTTACGATCTTCGCTATAACACGGGCGAGCTGTCCGCTACCGCTGTCGCGCGCGACGGATCGCTCGCACCGACGCCGCTATGGCGTGCCTCGCAGCAGCTTGATGCAAAAGCGGCGGATCAGCGTGTCATGGTGACTTGGGATCGCGCGGCCGCGCGCGGGATACCGTTTCGTTACAGCGTCCTCAATGCAGCGCAGAAAGCACTGCTGTCCGAGTCCGAGGCTCGTTTTTTGCGCGGCGATCGATCGGTTGAGCAACCAACAGGAACGCTCAGGAAACGAGAGCCGGAGGGAGGCCTGCTCGGCGACATCGTGAATTCGAGCCCCGTGTTCGTGGGCGCCCCGCGTGGGATCAATCGCGATCAAACACCGTATCCGCTCGACACGCTCTACTCGAGCTTCGCGTCCCGACAGGCGAACCGTACCCCGGTAGTCTATGTCGGCGCTAACGACGGCAGCCTGCACGGCTTCCATGCCCGCACGGGCGAAGAGCTCATGGCCTATGTGCCTAACAAGCTGATCGATGCGACGTTGTCGGGGCGCAACGCCCTCGATCAGTTTGCGTCGCCCTTTTACCAGCACCGCTATTTTGTTGATCTCACTCCCCGTTTGAACGATGTCTTTCTGCGCACGCCGACCGCGCCCGCGCGTTCTTGGCGCACTGTGCTCGTTGGCGGTCTTGGAGGAGGTGGCAAGGGTTTTTACGCCCTTGATGTCACCGATCCCGCGTTATTCGCGGACGAAACCCGCGCCAGTGGCACAGTGCTTTGGGAGTTCACTGACGAAGACGATACCTATCCCCTAACAATGAATGGCACACCGCTGGGCGGCAGTGAAGGCGCGCTGCGTGATCCCTCGAACCGACCGGTGAAAGATCTCGGTTATGCGGTCTCGCTGCCGGTAATCGCGATGAGTAACGCTGCGGAAGGGGATGGAGACAAGGCCTGGGTAGCGTTGTTCGGCAACGGACAAAACTCCACCGCAGGTATCGCCAAGCTATTCGCGCTGTTCATCGAACGCGGGCAGGACGGCTGGCAGCCGGGCGATGTGATCAAGCTGGATACGGGTTTCGGCGTGCCCATGGCCGGACCGCTTGCAGGGTTCCCAAATGGCCTCGGCTCGCCTGCCTCGGTCGATGTGAACCTGGACGGCACGGTGGATCGTGTCTACGCCGGGGATCGCCTGGGTAACCTGTTCCGCTTCGATCTGTCAGCAGCGGACCCGAGTGCCTGGCGCGTGACCCGTCTCTTCACTGCGTCCTATACCGCTAATGGCGTGCAGACTGTGCAGCCTGTCCTGGCGCAGCCGCTTGTGATTCCGCATCCGACTGCGGATGGGTTCCTGGTCATATTTGGTACCGGCAGCTACTTGACGCGTGAGGACGCGCGCAACACGGACATTCAGTCGCTTTATGCCATCTGGGATCGTGGCGAGCCGGCCCCGGCGACGGCGCAGGGTGCCCGGGAACTGCGGCTCGTTGAGCAGTCTTTGATCAATATTCTCGACACGAGCACCACGCCGCAGGAAACCAAGCGCGTGTTTCCGAACACCCAGCCGGTGGAGTATCGCCCGGATCGTCGCGATTGCTCTTCCGGTACCTGCGTCGATGAACCAGGCGTTTACGGCTGGTATGTAGATCTTGATTTGCCGGCCGCGTCATTAACG
>JBMTYG010000075.1:0-15375 GCA_049454295.1 Pseudomonadales bacterium | reverse complement strand
CAGGTCAACCCTATAGACTTCGAAAGCACCGGCATCATTGATCCTGATGCGCCCTACCTGGGTCCCGTAATTCGACTGGACGGCGTCGTTGTGCAGCGTATCGAGCCCGATGCGCTCTTGAACGACGAGCTCTGCGCAAGCTTGTCGCTCGCGGAGCCCGCCGCGTGAGGTCCGCCCTTGCCCAATGCCGGGGGCTCTGTGATAAGGCCGGGTTCGATCCGCACTGCGTGACCGATTCCCTGCTGACCGCGGCGATCAGACGACGATCGATTGTGCGCGGGATTACCCATCCGGAAGACTATGCCGAGCGGCTCGCACACGATGCGGATGAGCGCGCAGAGCTGCTGGAAGAACTGTTGGTGCGGGAGAGCTGGTTTTTCCGCGACGGCGAACCGTTCGACTTGCTGGCCGCTCGACTCTCTACCCATTGGCTGGGTCGAGGGTCGACCAAGCCCGTGAGAATTCTGAGCGCGCCCTGCGCGAACGGGGAAGAACCCTATTCCATCGCGATGCTCTTGCGCGAGCGCGGAGTCGCAGAGACCGCATTGACGATCGATGCCCTGGATCTGAGCCGTCGAGCACTCGACGCTGCGGCCCACGGCTGCTACACCCCACGCGCGCTGCGTCTCGTGCCCGAGGCCATCGCACGCCAGTTTTTCGAAGCCGCCGAGGGAGACCGCCGGCGGGTCGTCGCGCCGATACGGTCGCTTGTGAAGTTTCGGCAGGCCAACCTGCTCGATCTGCCAAGACTTAGGCTGACCCCCGGCTATGACGCCATATTCGTTCGAAACGTCCTGATCTACGTCACGCGGGAGGCACGACTCGCAATTCTTTCTGCGCTCAAAGATCTGCTGGCACCGGACGGCCTGCTGTTCGTGGGACACGCAGAGTCCGGGCTGATGGCGGGAACCGGGATGCATCCGGTCGGAGCGCCTGGCGCGTTCGCGTTCGAATACCCTCCCCAGCGCGCAGTCAAGGCACCCAACGCGCATCCTGTTAGCAAAGCAACCGACGCGGACCTGGTGCGACCGGACGCCAAGCACTCGCTCACTCGAGTTACGCCCCCAAACCCAGCAGCCACGTCGCCGCAGACCCGTGCATCGAGCGATGTCGACCGCCTGGTCAGGCTGAATCAGCTGGCTGACGGCGGCAACTACGCACAGGCCCTCGCGGGCGTTGACTCTTTACTGCAAGCGCGTCCGGCAGACGCTGAAGCACACCATCTGCGCGGTCTACTGCTCGCCGCCTTGGGTCGGCTGGCAGAAGCGCGCGCGACCTTTGAACGCGCGCTTTACCTTCAACCAACCCATGTGCCAACCCTCGAGCATCTTGCCCGCCTGCTCGAAGCCTCCGGACAGCACGCCGCTGCCAGACGGCTCGATGACCGGGCAAGAAGGGCGGAGGCGTCGTGACGACAACTCAGGTATCCAACGCCGCGAGCGACACTGTGGATGCCAGCTGCCGCCTGACTATCGGTGTGTGGGGAGACAGTTCCTGTGAGCTGCTCAAAGCGCACGTTCATTGCCGCAATTGCCCGATCTACGCGCGCGGCAGCCGGATCCTGCTGACCCGGGCGAACATCGCGTCGAGCGCTGCTAGCGCCGCCGACGATCGGACGCCACCGGTGACGGGCACGCTACAAGCGCTGATGGTGTTTCGGGTGCGCGGCGAGCGCGTGGCCATCCGCGCCGGCAGTGCCCGGGAGGTCGTAGAACCGACTGCGCTGCACCGGGTGCCACATCGCGGTGATCGACGGTTTCTCGGGCTGGCCAACATCCGCGGCGAGATACTCCCGGTCGCTGATTTGGCAGAGCTTCTCGAGATGCCGCCCGCACAACTCACCGGGCGCCATCAGCGCGCAGTCGCTCGGCTGCTGGTGATCGAGCGCGGCAGTGAAGCCTGGGTGTTACCCGTCACCGAGGTCGAAGGCATCCATCGCGCGGACCTCAGCACCGTGCACGCGCCGCCCGTCACTATCGAGCTCGGCAGAGCCGCGTTCACGAGCGGCGTGCTCGACACGCCACACGGACCTGTCGCTATTCTGGACGAAGACACGCTGTGGTACGCGCTGCAAAGGGTTTGCCGATGAGCGAGGGGCTGGACGAAGAGCTGTTGCTGCTGTTCCGCGAAGAAGCCGTGATCCAGATCGCAGCGCTCACAGAAGCGCTCGTAACCCTCGAGGACGCGTCGGACCGACGACCAGTCCTCGACGATCTCATGCGCGCAGCGCACTCGCTGAAAGGCGCCGCCCAAATCGTGGGCTTAACGCCGCTAGTCAAGCTCGCCCACACCATGGAAGACCTGTTCGTGGCCGCGCTGGCGGGTAGTCTCGAGGTGACATCCGCGGCGGTCGATGTACTGCTCGGCGCAAGCGACTTTTTCGGCGAACTCTCAGCCGGCGATACCGCTCATTTCAACCAGCGCGCACCGGAGATACCCGGTTGGGTCGCGAAACTCGCCGATATCCGCGCGGGAAAGATCCCCGCAGACTCGGTCGCGCCCGCGGCCTCTCGGGTCAGCGTTGCCGACGTCGCACCGCCTGTCCTGGCGGCGCAGGCGACGCCGCCAGCCCCGGATACGCCTTCAGCTCCGCAAAATCCCGACGCAAAACCCGCGTTGCCAGAAAAAGACCCCCCCCAAGCGATTGACGACGCCGCACTCGCGGATCTCTCTCTGCTCGAACTCTTTCGCGAAGAGGCGGAAACCCAGCTCGCCGCCATGACCATGGCACTGGTCGCGCTTGACGATGCGAGCGAGCCGCGCCCGCATCTCGAGGCGCTCATGCGCGCGGCCCACTCCATGAAAGGCGCAGCACGCATCGTCGGGATCGATACCCTCGTGAAGCTGGCCCACTCTACTGAGGATCTTTTTGTCGCCGCCCTCGCAGGCACGGTTCGCATCAACCCGGTTATCGTCGACACCGTGTTCTCGGTAGTGGATTTCATCGCCGATCTGTCGAGCGGTGACCCCGACAAAATGGGTGCGCGCCAAGCGGCTCTGCCCGACCTTATCACCCGGCTCAACGCCGCCAAATCCGGCGCGCTGGACAGTCCACCAGCGCCCGCACCCGCCGAAGAAAAGCACGCCAAACCGGAAGCTGTTCTTCCGGCGACAGCGCCCGAGAGCGGCAAACCAGCAGCGGAAATGCTCGCTCCTGCGCCCAGTCCATCGCCGAGTCCGTCGCCGAGTCCTGCACCCAATGCCGCTCGCGGCGATGCTGGCGGCCGCGCCATTCGCATGACCGCGGAAGCGCTGGAACGCCTCACAGGACTCGCGGCAGAGTCCGTCGTGGAGGCTGAGCGCCTGGAACAACTCCTCGACCAGAATCTGGCGATCCGCAAGGCCCAGCGCGCGCTCGACGATGGTCTTGGCGCGCTGCGCGAACTGCTCCGGCCAGGCACAGACGCCGAGGGCGCCGCTCGGCAGGCAGTGCTCGCAAACATCTTCAGCGCGCGCGACGCTCTGCAGCAGCAACTCGCAACGCGGGAAACGGCGCTTGAGGAATATGCACGCCGTTCCTCAACCGTTGCCCGCCGCCTGTCGCGAGAAAGCATGGCGAGCCGGATGCTGCCATTCGGCTCCATCCTGCGCGGCTTTCCGCGCCTGGTGCGAGATATCTGCCGGGACCTCGGCAAACGCTGCCGTTTCGAAGTGCTGGGCGACGGCACTCTGGTCGACCGGGAAATCCTCGAGCAGATGGAGGCACCGCTAAACCATATCGTCCGCAACGCGCTAGACCACGGACTTGAATTGCCGGACATTCGCACGAGTGCCGGCAAGCCGGCGGAAGGCCGACTGACACTCGAAGCCTTCCATCGCGGGGGGCGGCTGATGGTACAGATTCGCGACGACGGGCGCGGCATCGAGGCCGAGGGGCTACGCCGGCGCATCGTCGAGCGCGGACTCGAGACCGCGGAACGAGCAGGGGGGCTATCGGCCGAAGAGCTGTACGAGTTCCTGTTCCTGCCCGGGTTCTCCACCGCGGCAAAGGTCACGGAGCTTTCCGGACGCGGCGTTGGGCTCGATGCCGTGCGTACCATGGTGCAGGGCGCCGGCGGAGCGGTCACGATCGACAGCACGCCCGGCGTTGGTACCACGTTCAACATCGAACTGCCGGTCACCCGATCGGTCACACGCGCACTTTTAGCCCTCATCGGCGGCGAGCCGTACGCGCTGCCCACGACCAGCGTGGAACGCGTGGTCAGGGTGGACCGAGATGCTGTGGTTACGATCGAGGGACGCCCCTGTTTCACCCACGACGGCGAGCACATTGCCATCGTGAGCGCCGCAGAAATTCTCGAACTGCCTGAGCATCCGCACCCTGGCGACATGCTGTCGATCGTCCTTATGTCCGCCGGCAAGCGCCGCTACGGACTTGCGGTAGACAGCTTTGAAGGTGAACGCAGCCTGGTTGTACGCCGTCTCGACGCGCGTCTGGGCGACGTCCCAGATGTCGCAGCCGTCTCAACCGACGACAGCGGACGAGTGATCCTGATCCTCGATCTCGACGAACTCGTCGGCTCGATCGACGCACTCATCAGCGGTGGCCGCAAACTGGGGCTCGGCGCGCTCTCAGGGACCGGCGCGCGACGCAGCAAGCGCATACTCGTGGTCGACGACTCACTCACCGTGCGCGAGACCGAGCGTCAGCTGCTCGCCGGACGCGGTTATGACGTGGAAGTGGCCGTCGACGGGCTCGAAGGCTGGAGCGCCGTTCGCCTCGGCAACTACGATCTCGTCGTGTCGGATGTGGACATGCCGCGCATGAATGGCATCGATCTGGTGCGTCGAATCCGGGCAGATGCCGCCCTCGCCGCGCTGCCCGTGATTATCGTGTCGTACAAAGATCGCGAAGAGGACCGTTTGAAAGGACTTGAGGCTGGCGCTACCCAATACCTCACCAAAGGCGGGTTCAAGGATACCGCTTTGGTCAACGCAGTAGAGGATCTGATTGGTCCGCCTGGCGAGTTTGCGCCTTGAGCCCGCTCATTCGGGTCGGCATCGTTAATGACCAACCCCTCGCAACCGCTGTCCTGCGCCGTATCGTGTCAAGCGACCCGGAACTGGCTATTGCGTGGTCAGCCATCGACGGTGAAGAGGCCATCCAACGGTGCCAACAGGACCTGCCCGACATCGTCTTGATGGATCTCATCATGCCGAACGTCGACGGCATCACTGCGACTCGGCGCATCATGGCCGAAACCCCCTGCCCGATTCTGGTGGTCAGCGCGACGGTCGGCGGCGATATGAGCCGCGTTTACGACGCAATGGGCGCAGGCGCGCTCGACGCCGTCGTCACACCCCAAGCGCGGGGTGAATCCGGCGACCAGGACAGCCGGGCGCTGTTGCGCAAGATACGCAGCATTCACACGCTGAACGGTCGCCGACGGGAGAAACAGGTTGCTCCACCCCGCGCATCGAGGGAGGACAGCCTCACCGTGCCCCCTATTCTCGCCATCGGCGCCTCCACCGGCGGGCCCGCGGCGATCGAGACGATCTTGCGTCGGCTACCGGAGCATTTCCCTGCGGCGGTGGTGGTAATACAGCACATCGACTGCTATTTCGTCGGCGGTTTCGCGGACTGGCTGGGTAGCCGGACACGCCTGCCGGTGCGCCTCGCCAAACCGAACGACCTGCCGCTGGCAGGCACGGTGCTGGTTGCGAATGCGAGTGCACACCTTGCGCTCGGCGCGGGCGCACGACTCGTCTACGTCGAAGAACCCGAAGCGCTGTACCAGCCTTCCGTTGATATTTTCTTTAACAGCCTGGC
Organism: Pseudomonadales bacterium; assembly: GCA_049454295.1. GTDB lineage: Bacteria > Pseudomonadota > Gammaproteobacteria > Pseudomonadales > Azotimanducaceae > UBA7803. Next base: position 9,605 of record JBMTYG010000075.1, on the reverse strand, counting down.
ACGCCGCGGCCCTCGCGGCAGCTGCGGCGTCCTGCTGACCGGGCTTGGACGGGACGGCGCCGCAGGGCTGCTTGCCCTGCGTCAGGCCGGCTTCGAAACAATTGCCCAGGACCGGGATACCTCCGTCGTGTTCGGCATGCCCGGCGCCGCGGTGGAAATCGGCGCCGCCAAACGCATCCGACCGATCCAGGCGATCGCGGACGAACTCATTCAACTCTATCCCGAGCGAAAGCAACCATGAGCAACATACCATCTCACGCAACCGACTCCCGCCTGCGGGTACTGCTCATCGACGACCAGCGCATGGTCGGAGAAGCGGTGCGACGCATGCTCGCGAGCGAAGCCGATATCGAATATGCCTTCTGTCAGGACCCAACACTCGCGCTCTCCACGGCAGAGGCTTTCGCCCCAACCGTGATCCTGCAGGACTTGGTTATGCCCGGCATCGACGGACTGACGCTCGTTGAGCGCTTCCGAGCCAACGCTGCCACTCGTGACGTGCCCATGATCGTGCTCTCAAGCCAGGAAGAAGCTGTCGTAAAGGCTGACGCCTTTGCGAGAGGTGCCAACGACTATCTGGTGAAGCTTCCCGACCGGATAGAACTGCTGGCGCGTATTCGCTATCACTCGCGCGGCTACATTCACCTGCTGGAGCGCAATCAGGCTTTTGCAGATCTTGCCGAAAACCAGCGCGTGTTGGCGGGGGAACTTGCTGAAGCGGCTGACTATGTACGCTCGCTGCTACCCGCTCCCCAGGAGGGCGCCATCTCCATCCGCTGGGACTTCGAATCGTGCTCGTCGGTCGGCGGTGACGCGTTCAGCTACCAGTGGATTGACGACGATCACTTCGCAATTTACCTACTGGATGTCTGTGGACACGGTGTCGGTGCAGCGCTGCTCTCCGTATCCGTGCTCAACACGCTCGCCGCGCGCACGCTGCCGGACACCGACCTGCGCCGCCCGGAATCAGTGCTCGCGAATCTGAACAATGTGTTCCAGATGGAGCGACACAACAACATGTACTTCACCATCTGGTATGGGGTGTTTAATCGCTCATCGCGCGAACTGCGGTACGCCACCGCCGGGCACCCGCCCGCGCTACTCTTTGACGCGGCAGAGGCTGAACCAAAGCAGCTGGTCGCCCCCTCGCTACCCATCGGCTGCATGGAGGACATGGACTACCCGGTCGCGACCGTGCAGATCCCTTCTGGGGGGCGGCTCTATGTGTTCAGCGACGGGGTTTACGAGGTGCGCCTGCCAGAAGATCGCGAGATGACGCTGGACGATTTCATTCCTCTCGTCGCCGATGCGCCCGATCAGAGCGCAGGCATTACCGAGGTGCGCGCGCGTGTTGCCGCGCTGCAGGGCAGAGATCGTTTCGACGACGATTTTTCACTGGTCGAGCTAACCTTCGCCTGAGGACCTGCGCTGCAACTGTACCCATCACGAACCGCAGCCCAGCACCGCTCACCCGGAAGAAACCGTTGGTATACATGCTCGAACACAGCGAAATAGGATCGATACTCGTCTGCCGACTGAGCGGTCGCCTGGACGGCAACACCGCTGACCCGGTGGCTGCTGCTCTGCAGCCGCTGCTAGACGGCGCGGGACGTCAAGTGCTGCTCAACCTGGAGACTCTCGACTACATCAGCAGCATCGGACTGCGGGTGCTCGTCAAAGCAGCGAAAGCCGTCAAAAGCGGTGGCGGCGTGCTCAAGCTCTGCAGCGCCAGTCCAACCGTGCGCAAAGTGCTTGAAATCTCTGGCATGGATCAGCTGCTCGACCTGCGCGACAGCGAAGCCACAGCGCTCGCCGCATTTTCCGGGCGCTGAGACTTCTTACAACTGCAGATTTCAAGCGGCCGCCAGCGCCTCGTAGTGATCGCGCAGAGCGCCAGAGAGCATCTCGTCCAGGTAAAACACGCGCAGCCCAATGTGCGGCGCCATGGCGTCCATGAAGGTGTTACGCGTCGCACAGACAGCAAACAGGGCAAGACCCGGGAATCGAGCCTGCAGCAACATCGCCACCCGAAGGTTGGTCTCGTTATCGGCTGTGAGCAGCGCCACGCCCGAACTCTGCTCAACCCCTGCGGGTACCGCTGCGAGCGCTCGATCCCAGCTTGCGGGATCAGTCAGTGCACCGTCGATCGCCTCAGGCTGTAGTTCGATCAGGTCAACGTCCAAAGAAAATTCCCGCATCAGGGCTGGTGCATCCGGATCAACCACCACCAGACGCTCGATCTCCTCTTCGCCACGCATGAGCAGCAGTTCGGTCAGCGTCTGCCCGAGATGACCGAAGCCTGCAACAAACACCACGTCTTCTTGAAGAGTGTCAGCAAAGTGCGGCTCGATATGCTCATCGTAAAGCTGCAGCACAGCGAATCGATGCGTGCTGAAGACGGCCGGCGCGCGGTCGCTCGCGTGTTCCCGCTGCGCCCGGAGCAGGCGGTTCACGGGGCGCAGCAACGCGAGCTCCGCAACGTGCGCGGCAACCTTGAGTTGTGGATGGGCATGACATATTGACCACGCGCACTCCAGGTTGAGCGCGTCGTTCGCGGACATGATCACAGCCGTATGCGCGCGGTCGAGTCGCAGTCGATCATAAGCGCCAGGTTGGAGCACGTTCCCACGGGCACGCCGCACGCGCTCACCGCGCGCCGAACGCTCAAACTCGATACCGCTAAGCCCATCCCGATGCTCGACCAGAACAACCACACGACCTGGATCCACATCGGCAATCGCTTCGAGGTAAGCAAGCGCGAGCGCGTCGGAACCGACCAGCACCACGTGATCATCGAGGTCTCGTTCTGATTGACCGCGCGCCGCCATGAGTCCGCGCACCGCATCAACGGCAACGGTGGTGGTAATCAGCGGCGCCAGCAGATAGCTCGTCCACAGGGCAACCCCGGGCCAGAATCCCGCCTCTGGGAGCGGCGTGCCGACATCAGTGCCCCCAAACAGGAACAGGCTGGCTGCGAAATACAGCCAAGCAACGGGGGGAAGCGGGTCTGGGTAACTTGAAGTGGTCACACCCGCCGCGAACGCGCCGATCGCAAGTAGCAACACCATCAGCGCCGCCAGCGTGCGCCAATGCGGAGAAAGCCGAGACCAGAGCGCTCGCATAGTCACCACCGGGTTCAATTCGTCCTGGTACTCCGGTCCAAGCCTGGACGGCACCCCGATGCAAGACCGCTGCCGGGCCGCCCGAAGGTGACCCGGTAGGGCGCCGGGTCAGTCGACCCGGGCTTCCGCATAACCGGACAGCACTGTGACGCCATTCTGATTCGTGGTTTCCACCTTCAGCTTGACGATGCCGTCGGCGACGTCTTCCACTGTCGCAGTCGCCTGCAGCGTGTCGCCGGGCCACACCTGATTGGTGAAGCGCACACCGTATTTGGTGAGCCGACCATCTCCGACATAGTCTGTGAGCATACGCCCGGTCATGCCCATGGTGAGCATGCCGTGAGCGAAAACCGACGGGTAGCCCGCCACCTTCACCGTGAAGATTTCGTCGGTGTGCAGCGGGTTATAGTCACCGGAAGCCCCCGCGTATTGAACGATCTGCGTGCGCTTCAGGTCTTCGACAAGACACACGCTGTGGGTATCTCCGACGCGGAGATTACTCGCCTTCAGAGCCATGATCCCCTCCCTTTACTTCGAATCGACCGGTCGCTCGGTGCGTACACCAACACCCCGGGCTGTGATGACCAGTTCGCCATGCTGATCGCGATACTCCGTGATGGACTCGGTGAACACGAGCTTGCCCGCGCGCTTGCTTTCCTTTTCCCAGGTGTTGCCCGGCTTTACCGTCGCCGACAGCACATCCCCAGGGCGCAGATGCCGGTGATACTCGAAATGCTGCTCTGCGTGCAGTCCACCGCCACCACCACCGCCGCCACCGCCAGACGATTCGCGCTTCACACCGGTCGGCTCTTTGCCCGAGCCAAACCAGGGCTCTCCGATCTTGGGCCGCAGGAAATAATCGGGATCAAACTGCGCGCTCGATTGGGCAAATGTAGGCGGCGCAATGATCGAGCCAGGCTCTGTGGTCTTCGCGTAGTCTGCGTCGTAGTAAATCTGGTTCGCATCGCCCACGGAGCGCGCGAACATCATGATGTGACTCGCCTCGACGAGGAATTTCTCGACGGCCATCAGCTCATCCCCCCTAATTCAGATGGACATTCCAAGAAGCCTTGGGAGTATCCATCAGCGCCTTGGGGCGATCAACACGACTCAGCGGGGGTGACTCCTATCCCGTCCGAAGTGCGCCTGAGGCACGCCGATGCCCAATTCCGATCAACGGGTAGACCAGAAGTCCCTCTGCAACCGCACGGTTTCCCTCGCGCTCTCCTCCACGGGCCCGATGACGAGAATCGTCTTTTGCCCAGATGCAACGACCTGTCTGCACGGGAGATCCATCGTCGGGTTCTCGTGATGATTGCCTGTCTGCCGTTGCAGATCTGCCTCTGTCATCCCAAACACGATGCGACCGATGTTCGCCCAATAGACCGTCCCCGTGCACATACAGCAGGGCTCGACGGACGTATACAACGTGCATCCCCACAAATACTCAGGCGTGAAGTTGGTTGCCGCGTTTCGAGCGAGCGTCGACTCGGCATGATTGACCGTGTTGATGTTGCCCTGCTCAAGCAACACGGTTTCCTGATCTGGCCCGACCAGAACGGCGCCGAACGGATGATTGCCGAGCGCCATGGCTCGCATTGCCACTTCATTGCACCGATTCAGGTGCCGCAGTATTTGCTCAGGTGTCGGGTCCAAGCCTTGGGGCGGGTAGGTTGTCAAAGCGCGGTCCTATCCAATTAAGGAACATTGCAAAAAAGACTGATTGCCCTTCGTTTCATGGTCGCGCCAAGCGATATCGGCAAAGGCTCTCGACGGTCGCGATCAGTCCAGAAAAGCGAATTTCAAAACGAATAACAATGCGACCAGATAGACGCCAAGCGGACACGCCTTTGCGCGCCCCGATATGATTTTGAGCACTGCATAAACAATGAACCCAAGACCGATGCCATCGGCAATGGAAAAAGCGAGCGGCATTGAGATCGCCGTGATCACCGCAGGCGCAACTTCCGAAGGGTCAGACCAATCAAGGGTCTCCATGCCTTGGAGCATCAGGCAGGCGACGTACAGCAAGGCTGAAGCGGTGGCATAGGAGGGAACGCTCTGAGCCAGCGGCGACAAGAAGAGCGCGAGCAGAAACAGCAGACCCACGACAATGGCAGTCACGCCCGTTCGCCCACCTGCCTCCACCCCAGCCGAACTCTCGACGTAACTCGTCGTCGATGATGTCCCGAGCAAAGCGCCCGCCGCAGTCGCGCTGGAATCCGCGAGCAGCGCCCTGCGAAGATTCGGTAGATGACCCTTCGCGTCCAAGAGTCCGGCCCGACTGCTGACTCCTACCAGAGTCCCGGCTGTGTCGAACAAATCAACCAGCACCAAGGTGAGAATCGTAGGCACCATGGCTAGTTGCAGGGCAGACAAAATATCGAGCTGGAAAATGACCGGTGCTGGAGACGGCGGCATGGAGGCGAGACCATGGAACTCGGCTAGGCCCGTGACCCAGCCAACGAAGGACATCGCCAGCACGCTGATCACCACGGCCCCCATCACCCTGCGAACAGTAAGCGTGATGATGATCACCAAACCCAGCAACGCCAGGATCGCGGGGGGTTGGGTGAGATCACCCAACCCGACCAGGGTCGCAGGATTATCCACCACGATCTCTGCGTTCTTGAGCGCGATGAACGCCAGAAACAAACCGATCCCCGCGCTGATGCCGATCTTCAAATTACGCGGGATTGAATTGACCAGCAGCTCGCGCACTGGCAGAACCGACAAAATGATCAGCAGGATGCCGCTGATGAACACCGCGCCCAGCGCCGTCGGCCATGAGTGGCCAGCGCCAAGCACAACGGTGTACGTGAAGAACGCGTTCTGACCCATTCCGGGCGCAAGGCCGATCGGGTAGCGCCCCGCAAGCCCCATCATGATTGAACCAAACGCGGCAGCAAGACAGGTGGCGACGAATACCGCGCCAAAATCCATACCCGTCTGAGCGAGCATGGCCGGATTCACCACGGAGATGTACGCCATCGCGAGAAAGGTGGTGATCCCCGCGACTATTTCCGTGCGCAACGCGGTCTCCGGCGCGTTCTCCACCCTCAACGATTTGATCAACGTCCCTGCCGCCATCGGAAGCCTCTTCGTCAGGGGATCGAGGGCTGGATCGGTCTACTCGAAGCCATACCCATCTCTTTACCCGTTTTTTCAGCACACATCCCCAGCAATATTCGCGCCGAGTAGCCGAGGCACTGCTTCAGTACCGCTAATCCTCACGTCGATGGAGAAGCTGTCCACCCACATAGGTTCTGACCACGTTTCGCTCATCGCCCAGCATCAGCAACGCAAAAAGCCGATCTGCCAGATCCCGACTCGCCGAGAAACGCCCCTGTACATCGGGCGATGAGTGCGCGCGCAGCACGACCAGGTCGGCGAAATAGCCCGGCAACAGCGCACCGACTTCATGCCCTAACCCCAGAACACGCGCGTTTCCCAACGTAATCGCGTGGAACGCCTCCAACGGGTGCCAACTCTGACCCAGCAGCTGACTCACCTTGTAGCCTTCTGCCAGGGTCCTGAGCATCGAGAAACTGGTACCAGCACCCACATCTGTCGCCACAGCCAGACCGACGCCATGCCTGCGCAGCCGGGAAATATCGAGAAGACCACTGCCAAGAAACAAATTGCTGGTGGGGCAAAAAGCGATTGCCGACCCGGTTTCCGCAAGCGCGTCCAGTTCCCGCGCACCAAGATGGATGCCGTGCGCGAAAATGGAGCGCGGCGAACAGAGACCCGCTTGCGCATAGACATCCACATAATCACGGCGCTCGGGATAAAGCCGCTTGGTTGCTTCTACCTCACTCAGGTTTTCCGCCAGATGCGTTTGCAAATAGAGATCCGGGGTCTCGCGCAACAAGTTACCCGTGGCATTGAGGTGATCAGGGGTCGATGTGATGGCGAACCGAGGTGTGAGGGCATATCTCAAGCGGCTCTGACCATGCCAGCGGGCGATCAGATCCCGAGTTAGACCGATGCTCTCCGAAAGCGACTCGGTCAGCGCAGGTGGCACGTTGCGGTCGGTCATCACCTTGCCGGCTATCAGGCTCATGCCGCGACGTTGTGCACCCGAAAAGAGCAGATCCGCGGTATGCGCGTGTACCGTTCCGAACACCATCGCGGATGTCGTTCCCGCGGCCAGAAGCGCGCCAAAAAAACGATCGACTGCCGCCTCGGCGTAACGCGGGTCGGCAAAGCGCGCTTCCTCGGGAAAGGTGAACTGCGTTAGCCAATCGAGCAGCTGTCGTCCGTAGCTCGCTATCATGTTGATTTGCGGAGCGTGGATATGCGCGTCAATGAAACCTGGGAGTACGAGCGCTTCGGGTAAGTGCTCAACCCCTTCGGTATCTCCGCCGCCCGCGCACCACTGCGACCAAGAGTCCACATGTTCGATGCGTTGTCCGACCACCGAGATGACCGCGTCCTCGAAAAATCGGAATCCGCGCCCTGATGCCAGATCCGGTGCGTCAGTGAAGGTCAGAGCTGAAGCACGCAATCGAAATCCGTTCATCTCGGAGACTCAAGGTATTTGCCGAGAATTTCCCAGAGTCGTGGTCGGTGTTCTCTGATCTCGTCGAGCGACAGACCTTCGAGCGAATGGGGGAATTTGAGCCACGCGTCTGTCGTCCACAGAAAATAGTCCGGGGATCGCGTCGTTTGATTCCGATCCGGCTTGTACCAGGGCACAGCAATGCGAATGTCGGTCGGCATGTTGCGGCGACACAGCTTTGACAGCGTATCAATGATCGCGGCGATGGATCGGCCGGTGTCATACACGTCATCGACGATCAGCACGCGATCCAACGGCGTTAGGCGATCAGCCAGATACTCAAGGCCTTGCACGTCAATCTCTCGTCGCTGGCTGTCGATGCCCGCCTCATAGGCTTTCGTTCGGATCGCGATGTGATCCGTGGGTACGCCGTGGGTCGCGAAATACTCCTGAACGGCAATACCGATCGGAGCCCCGCCACGCCAGACCGCAACAACAAAGCTCGGACGGAAGCCGCTGTCATAGATCATCGCGGCAAGACGAAACGATCCCTCCAGCAGCGCCTGAGCGTCTAGATAGTGTTTTTCCTTTGCTTTATGGATCATGAGCCCTCCCAAGCTGCGGGTCGCTGCTTAACAGACTTGCGCCACTGAGCGTCGATCGATTTCAGGAAGTTGTTTATGCAGAAGCATTTTGTAGCCGAAGAGGAACTGATCCTCGCCAGTTTTCGACTGGGTGTTCGCATCTATGAAACGGGCTTTCGACCCACGTTCATTGTGGGACTGTGGCGCGGCGGCAGCTCGGTCGGCATCAGCGTGCAAGAGTGTCTGCAGACCCTTGGGGTCGTGACTGACCATATTGCAGTCCGAACGTCCTACGAGGGGCGGTCCGTCTATGAAGAGGGTGTCCGACTGCAACGACCGATCCAGGTTCACGGTACGCGTTACCTTGTCGACCGCTTGAATACCGAGGATCGGCTGTTGATCGTCGATGACGTATTCGCAAGCGGGAGGCATTCGTCCGCAGTTATAGAAACTCTGAGAAGCCGTCTGCGCTACAACATGCCAAGCGAGGTTCGCGTGGCGGCTCCCTGGTTTCGACCCACGGCCGCGGCGGCCTTCGAACAGAAGAGCGCTCACGGGGACGGTCCGAAACCGGATTACTGGGTCGAGGAAACAGACGCGTGGCTTGTCCTTCCGTATGAAATGTCGGGGCTCACGCGTGACGAAATGGCAGCAGAGAAACCTTTCTTGCTGCCCTTTCTTCGATGACATGAGGGCTTTTGCCAGTACCTTCAGGCGGACAGCTGCATCAGCACATCGGCAAGGACGCGCACACCGTTTGCGATATCGTTTGCCGCTGTGAACTCATCCGGTCGGTGACTGATGCCACCGACAGACGGTACGAAGATCATGCCCATCGGCGCAATTCGCGCCATGAACAGGGCATCATGATAGGCGCGACTGACAAGCTGTCGATGCGTAAGACCGAATCTGTCGCAGGCCGTTTCGATCGCGCTGATAATGCTCGCATCGGCGATCTGCGGTGGATCGGAGTTAATATCCTGAATCTCATGCTGCAAGCCGCGCTCCGCAGCGAGCCTCGCCGCCAGATCCCGGATATCTGCAACGACGCGATCGCGAGTGGGACCGTGGGTGTCGCGGACATCAAACGAAACAGTCACTTCTCGCGGAATACTGTTTATGGCGCCCGGATACACTTGGAGTTTGCCCGCCGTTGCCACCGTGTCGGGGCTACCACTCGAGCGCGCAAGGTTTTCCGCCTGACAAACGAGTATTGCGGCTGGTACCAACGCGTCCTGCCGCTCTGGCATCAGGACCGTTCCCGCATGCCCGCCGGCACCACGAAAAGTTACCGTGAAGGACGCTGGCGCGGCGATCGCCGACACCACGCCGATAGACAGTACTTCTCGTTCGAGGCTCGGACCCTGTTCCACGTGCAGTTCAACAAAAGACGCG
>JBMTYG010000074.1:0-15383 GCA_049454295.1 Pseudomonadales bacterium | reverse complement strand
GCCGATCGTCAGACAGCCAATCCGTATGAATCTAGCTCCAATTGGGCAGGGCGTGAGCGTTGCGCGCCGAGAGCGCACCACCGCTCACCAAGGATGCAGTTGGTAGATGCCTGGGGAGGAGGTAACCATTTGAATTTATTGGCGCACCCGGCGCGATTCGAACGCGCGACCCCTGGCTTCGGAGGCCAGTACTCTATCCAACTGAGCTACGGGTGCTTCTACTGGCGAAGGGAACCTGCCTCCCCTTCGCGCCCCTCGTGCGGGGGCAGGGATTTTAAGTCCATGGACCGAGGCAAGTCATCCCATCGTCTCAGGAGCCTTCGGCGACCTCCCGGTCGAGCACGTCTGCCAGTTCCCGGTCGAGGGCGCGCGAGGTGGCGAGGGGAGAACTCGAGCGCCCTGCGATCAGTCGATAGGCGACGGGGATAACAAGCAGCGTGAAAGCCGCGGCCGCGAGCACGCCTGAGAACACCACGATGCCAATCACTGCCCGGGTCTCCGCGCCCGGACCACTGCCGAGAATCAGCGGGATGCAGCCTGCCGCGGTCGTCATGGTGGTCATCACGATGGGTCTAAGGCGTACCTCGCAGGCGTTTATGAGTGCATCCATGAGCGATTGACCCTCGTCGCGCAGCTGATTAGCGAATTCGACGATGAGGATCCCATTTTTCGCCGCGAGCCCGACGAGCATCACCAGTCCGATCTGGCTGTAGATGTTGATGGAGTTACCGGTTGCCCAGAGCCCAAACAGCCCGCCGGCGATGGCGAGTGGCACGGTAAGCATGATGGTCAGGGGGTGCCGATAGCTTTCAAACTGGGCGGCAAGCGCGAGAAAGACGACTACGGCGCCAAGCCCCATGATGAAAGCCATGGAGCTGCTCGACTGCGCGAGGTCCCGTGATTGCCCTTTGTAATCTACTACAACGCCGTCGGGCAAATTGTTATCGACCAGGGACTGCATGTGCGCGATCGCGTCACCCAGCGCAAATCCATCCGCCAGGTTAGCTTCGAGCGTGAGCGCGCGGACGCGGTTGTAGCGGTTGAGTCGGTTAGAGTCCGCAAGCTCCTCGAGGGTCACGAGGCTGGCAATCGGAATCAGCTCGCTGCCGCGCGCTGATCGAACGTACATGTTCTCCATCGCCGAAGGCGTGCGCTGTGTCGCGCGTTCGCCTTCCAGGATGACGTCGTATTCCTCACCCCCTTCGATATAAGTGGTGACGCGTCGCGACCCCATCAGCGTTTCCAGGGTCCGCCCGATTTCTGCAACCGATACGCCAAGATCGGACGCGCGGTCGTAATCAATGCGCACACGCACCTGCGGCTGTGTTTCTTTATAGTCCCAGTCGAGACCAATATAGCCTGGATTGTCAGCATTCACGGCGTCGACCAGTATGTCCCGCCAGGCCGCAAGTTCTTCGTAGGTGCCACCACCGATAACAAATTGAAACGGCTTGTTAGCACTCGATCCAAAACCTTGACGCATGATTGGAATAGCAATGACGCCTGGGAGATCTGCGAGTTTGCCGCGAATTTCATCGAGGATTTCGAAAGCGTTGCGGCGCTTGTTAAAGTCTGAAAGAGCAACGATCGAGATGCCGCTGTTGTATCTGACAACGCCGCCGAACCCACCCGGTGTCCTGACCAGAATGCGGCGAACCTCGCCGGTCTCGAGATACGGCAGCAGGCGGCGCTCGACTTCTTCCATGTAGGGTTTCATGTATTCATAAGTGGCGCCTTCGGGCCCCTGCACCATGATGAAGAAGCTGCCGCGATCTTCGTTCGGGGCATATTCCTCTGGCAGCGCACGAAACAAGACAACGCACACTGCTGCAAGCGCAACAAAGAGTGCCAAAGCGACGACAGGCAGGCGTAAAAGCCAGTGCAGCAGTGTGCGGTACCAGCCCTTCACGACCTCGAAGTTTCGATCAGTGGTCCGCGTTAGCCAGCTCTCGCGTACGGCAGGGCGCAGTAACTTGGACGAGAGCGCAGGTACCAGTGTCAGTGCGACGAGCGCGGAGATGCTGACGGATGCGGCCATGGTGAGACCGAATTCGGCGAACAGCCGTCCGATGTCCCCCTCGAGAAAAGTAATGGGCACGAACACGGCGACGAGTACTGCGGTGGTGGCGATGATCGCGAAACCGACCTGCCGGGCGCCGCGGTAGGAGGCTACGAGCGGCGATTCACCGTAGTGCGTGATCCGTCGATGAATGTTCTCCAGCATGACGATCGCGTCGTCCACCACCAGCCCAATGGCGAGCACAAGCGCGAGCAGGGTCAGAAGGTTCACCGAGAAACCGAGCGCATAGAGCGGAATGAACGTGGCGATTATGCATACCGGAACCGTCACCGCTGGGACGAGCATGGCGCGAAAACTGCCGAGGAACAGGAAGATAGCCAGCACGACAAGCCCCACGGCGATGAACAGCGTGACGTAGACTTCCTTGATCGCGCCCTCGACGAACAGTGATCCGTCATAGTTGATGAAGAGTTCCATGCCCTCCGGCAGCTGGCTGTTGAGTACCGCGAGCTCCTGCTTGGCGGTTCGGGCCACATCGAGCAGATTCGCGGTGGACTGGCGCACGATGCCGAGACCGATCTGAGGCACACCGTTGCCGCGGAAGAAATTGCGATCATCGACAGTGCCAAGCTCAACACGCGCCACGTCACCGAGCCGCACCAGATAGCCGTCGGCGCCGGTGGCGAGCACCAGGGAGCGGAACTGGTCCGGACTCTGGAAGCTCCGATCCAGACGAACGGTAAAGCGTCGCTCCAGGGATTCAAGATTTCCCGCGGGCAGTTCGATGTTCCCGACCCGGAGCGCGGATTCCACGTCGGCCACGGTGAGATTTCGGGCTGCAAGCTGCTGGCGGTCGAGCCAGATGCGCATCGCGTAGCGTTGCTCGCCGCCGATGAACACGCGCGCCACGCCATCCAGTACGGAGAAACGGTCGGCGAGGTAACGATTTGCGTAGTCTGTGAGTTCGGGCACGTTCATCCGATCGCTCACGAGGTTGATCCACATGATCACGTCCTCGTTCGAGTCGACCTTACGAATCTCGGGCGGGTCAGCCTCTACCGGCAGATCGCCAAGGATACTCGCCACCCGGTCGCGGATGTCGTTCGCTGCGGAATCGATATCGCGACCCACGCCGAACTGCACGGTGATGGTGCTGCGCCCATCTTCGCTCGATGATTCGATGAACTCGATGCCCTCGACCCCGGCAATACGGTCCTCGATGATCTGGGTGATTCGGGTCTCGACAACGCTTGATGCCGCGCCGCGGTAGGTTGTCTCAATGCCGACGATCGGTGGATCGATGTCTGGGTATTCGCGCAGCGGCAGACGCTCGAAGGCAATGAGACCGAATGCGATGAGGAGCAGCGAGATGACCGATGCGAACACCGGTCGCCGCACGGATACGTCGGTGATGATCATGGTCGCGTTCCTTCGGGAGCGGATTCGATCAGCTCTGCGATCGGACGTGAACCGTCATCGACCGCCCGGATGGTGACGGGCGCGCCGGGGCGCACTTTCAGCGTGCCGTGGGTGATGACGTGTTCGCCTGCTTGAAGACCGGCGCTAATCTCAACGCGCCCGGGTTGGCGCGCGCCGGTGGTAACCTCGCGCTGTGTCGCGATGGGCGGGTTGCCCTTGGGGTCAACAACGTAAACGAAACTGCGCGCAGCTCGCGGTATGACCGCGCTCTCGCTGACCTCCAGAGCATCCCTCGGGTTGCGCTCTAGCAGGAGCGTCATGAGCATCCCAGGCACCAGCAGCTTACCGTCATTCGGAATGCGCGCGCGGACCGTAATCGATCGGGTGGCGGGATTGATAACGCTATCGACAGACGTCACGGTGCCGTTGAAGGTGAGGTCGGGAAAGCTGGGCGTGCGAGCAGTCACTGCGGCACCTGCCGACAGCGTGCCGAGGTAGAGAGCGGGAATTGGGAAATCCAACTTCATCACGCTGTCATCGACCAGCGTCGTGATCACGGTGCCGGGTGCGACAAGCGCGCCGGGTGATACCTGCCGCAGCCCCACGACGCCGGCGAAGGGCGCCGTGATGACTCGGTCCTGCAGGCGCGAGCGCACTGCACTGACGCGCGCGTTAGCAGACTGCGCATCGCGGCGGCGCTCGTCCAGCTGCGATGCCGGTGCGTTGCCCTGCGTGACCAAAGTCTCCACGCGCTCCAGCTGGCGCGCGGCTTCCTCAGCCTGTGATTGTGCTTCTACTAAGAGCGCCGCTTCTTCGGCGTTGCTCATTTGCACCAGCAGCTGCCCTTCTTTGACCCGCTGACCGTCCTCGAAATGGATCGCGGCGATGATATCGGCGACTTTGGCCGTGACCTCGATCGACTCGTTCGCGCGCAGCGTTCCGAGCGCTTCGAGCGTGTCACGCACGGGTTCGGTCCGCGCCGCCTCGATGATGACTTGCACCGGTGGCGGCGCAGTCTGGGCGCGCACCTCAGGTGTGGCGCCAAGCGCCGTCAACGCGAGAGCTGCGATGGCAACCACGGGTTGCAGTGAGTAGGCGGGATAGCGAAGCGAAAGCATGGGTCCTCCCGTGCGCAAAGCCCCGTGCGCAAAAAGGTGCGCGCGCGCGGGGAAGGGATGACCGCGCCCTGTGACACCGGTGTGAGGGTCGGGATTTTCGCACGAATGGGGTGGAGAAATCCGTGAGAAGGCGGAAGCCGGTCGGGCGAACAGTGTTTATTGTTTGTGTTCCTCCGCCCCGCCTACACTCGGCGCACGCGAGACAGAGGAGAGCGCAATGACTGTTACCACCCGTTATGTAGATTACGCTGATGGCGCGCAGCCCCTGCGCGGCTACCTGGCGAGCCCTGAGACCACGGATCGTCGCCCGGCTGTGCTGGTGAGCCATGCCTGGGGCGGTCGATCACCCTTCGAGAACGCCAAAGCCGATTGGGTCGCGGGTCTTGGGTATGTGGGCTTTGCGCTTGATTGCTACGGCGCTGGCGTGCTCGGCACGAGCCCTGAACAGAATACCGCGCTGATGCAGCCCTTTCTCGAAGATCGGCCGCGGCTCTTGACGCGACTGCGGGCCGCGCTCACTACCCTGCGTGCCCAGCCCGAGGTGGATCCGGATCGTATCGCGATCTTTGGTTTCTGCTTCGGTGGGTTGTGCGCGCTTGATCTTGCCCGGGGTGGGGACGACATCCTCGGCGCAGTGTCTATTCATGGGCTGTTCACACCGCCTCCGGTCACCCATCCGATTCGCGCGCGCGTGCTCGCGCTGCATGGCTGGGAGGACCCGATGGCGAAACCGGATACTGTTCTTGGCCTGGCGGACGAGATGACAGCCGCGGGTGCCGACTGGCAGATCCATGCGTACGGACGCACCGTGCATGCGTTCACTAACCCCGAAGCCAACGCCTATGAGGCGGGAATGGCCTATAACCCGCGAGCAGACCGCCGCTCGTTCGCCACCATCGCGGATTTTCTGGGAGAGGTATTCAGCGACTGACCTAGGTCCCGCCAAAGCGCGGGGGGCGCTTTTCGACGAAAGCTCGAAACGCCTCCTGCGCGTCAGCATGCGCCATCACCTGCAGATGGCGCTCGGTCTCGATCTGCAAATAGGTCTCGAGATCGGTGGTCTCGGCATCGATGAAATTGCGTTTCATGGTGCGCAGCGCGTGGGGTGAGGCAGCCGCCAGCCGACGCGCGATGGCTTCGACTTGCCCGGCAAATTCATTCTCGTCGAACACGCGGCTCACGAGACCGATGTCTAAAGCCCGCTCGGCATCGAACTTGTCCGGCAGAAAATAGAGTTCCCGCGCGCGCGCGGCGCCCACGATCCGCGGCAGCGTCCAGGGACCGGCCATGTCGCCGGCCGAGGCCACGTTCAGAAACGCGGTATTGAAGGTGGCAGACCGAGCGGCAACCCGCAGATCGCATGCGCTAGCCCACGCGAAGCCCGCGCCCGCGCAGGCGCCGTTGATGGCTGCGAGCGTCACCTGGGGCATGCGATGCAGATACAGCGCAATGCGGAAGTGTTCCGGTCGCGTGGCGAGATCGCTCTCTCCCGCTGCGAAGTGCTTAAGGTCCGCACCGGGACAGAAACCACGCCCTGCGCCGGTCAGGATGAGCACCCGCACGTCGCTGCGGCCCGAGATCTCTGCCAGCGCGTCATGGACCTCGACCACCATGCGATTGGTGATCGAGTTCAGGCGCTCGGGGCGGTTCAGAATGAGGCGACCGACGCCGTCATCGACTTCGAAGCGCGCGGTGGTGAGGGCGGCGATGCCGTTGGACATGGTGATCTCCGTGTCAGGAGGATGACTCGTCGCGTCCCAGGCGGTGAAACCGGGGCGCCCGCTTTTCAAGAAACGCGCGCGCGCCTTCGACCGCGTCTGGCGCTGTCACAAAGCGATTCTGCGCGATCTCTGCTTCGACCAGCGCGGTTCGGTAATCGGTCCCGAGATGGCGATAAATCAAACGTTTGGTTTCCGCGATAGCCGCGGGCGGGCTGGTGATCGCGAGCCGTCGCAGGTAGTCGCAAGCAGTCTCGAGCAGCGCTTCTGGCGCGATGACGCGGTCGACGAGACCGAGCGTGCGCGCCTCCTCGGCGCTGATTCGGTCGCTCATCCAGAGCAAATCAAGAGCCCGGCTCACCCCCATCAGTCGCGGTAGGACCCAGGTGGAGCCGTGCTCGGCGATGAGTCCGCGCTTCAGGAACACGGTGGTGAAGCTCGCGGTGCTGGCCGCGAAACGCAGGTCGCTCATCAGCGCAAGGATGAGTCCACCGCCAGCGGCAACGCCGTTCACTGCGGCGATCACGGGCTTTGGCACTTCGAGCAGGTAACTGAAGATGCCCGGCAGCTCTGTACTTGCGGGTGCGGTGTTCTCGGGCGCGGTGTCGCGGCTGGTCACCTCTGCCAGCACGTCCGCGTCGAGCCCGGCCCTGAAGCCGCGACCCGCGCCGGTGATCACGATGCCCACGCCGCGCGGGTCCTCGCGTGCGCACGCGCTGGCGTGCCGTATTTCCTTCAGCGTGTGGTAGGTGAAGGCATTCAGCCGCTCCGGACGATTGAGCCGCAGGATGGCGACCGGGTCGTCGATGTCGAGACAGATGTCGGTGTAATTCATAGCAGGTTGATGCGCATGCCGCAGAGGTGGATCTGATTCGGTCCGCTCACGTGCCCGCGTGCTTTGGCGCGTGCGAGGACCGCCTCCCGGTTGCTGGACATCAGGTCGATGCCGCCGAGCCCTTCTGGGCGCCCATCGCGACATGGGACGAAGCGCAGCTGGGCGTTGTCGAGCGCGAGCGTCGGATGCCCGTTCACGTGCTGTAGCGGAAGCTCGGCGATGTCGGCCCAGCGCTGGGCAACCGCCGTTGGGTGGTCACACTGCACCTCGGCGGCCGCGATGCCCGTCACGCGATCAAGCGCGCGAAAGGCCTGCCAGTCCGGTCCGGCGGGCTCCCATGGACCATCTACGGCGTGGGCGTTTGCGCCGAGCTGCTCGTCGATCTCGAAAAACGAGCCGCCGGTGTCCTTCGGATGCAGCTGCAGGTTGCGAAATTCGTGGGTTTCGAACTGATTCACGATGCGCACGCCCAGCGCTGCGACGCGCGCGCGCCGCGGCGCATGATCGTCGCACTGGGTGATGACCATATAGCCGCCGTCGCCTGCGCGACGTTCGAGATAGCGCCCGCCGGCAGTGTCAGCGCGCGTAGGCGCCACGACCTCCAGCAGTTGGTTGCCGACCGGAAAGAGCGCGTTCTCGAGGCCGAAGTGTGCAACGCCCGGATCGCGAAAACAGACACGCAGTCCGAGTATGTCGGCGAACGCGTCCTCGATGGGCGCCAGCTCATGCGCAACAAGCGCTATCTGTCGCAACCTCAGCCACATAGTCAGCCCCCCAGTGCCTGCTTGAAGCTGGTCCTGGACGCTACTAGAGACGTGCTGCCCTGCCAAGCGGACGTTCTCGCTCGGGACAATTTCTCCCGATGACTGAGAACGTGCACGCGGCTCCTCAGATGTCCCGATGCTTCAATCTTGCAGACGCAATAGACTGGCGTCGTGGCACGAGCGCCGAGTGCAAGATGACAGACGAGACAAAGCAGTGGCTCGAGGACTGGGCAATCGATGAAGTCGAGGCGCTGGTGCCCGACATTGCCGGCGTCGCCCGCGGCAAGTTTTTCCCCGCGGACAAGTTTTTAAAGCATACGCTGCGGATTCCGGAGTCGGTGTTCCTGCAGGGCATCACGGGGGATTACGGCGAGATCGAAACTGATCGCTACGACATCGATCCGGACCTCGAGCTTGTTCCCGACTACTCCACGCTGCGCAAGGTGCCCTGGACCTCAGAGCCGACCGCCTGCGTGATTGTGGACTGCTATCGCGAGGGACAGCGCCCGCTCAAGCATGCGCCGCGGCACCTGCTGAAGTGCGTGCTCGATCTATACGCCGACAGAGGCTGGAAGCCGGTGATCGCGCCAGAGGTCGAGTTCTACCTCGTTCAACAGAACCGGGACCCGGACTATCCGCTCGAAGCACCGGTGGGTCGCGCCGGACGCAAGGAAGGCCGCGGTCGGATGTACAGCATCGACGCGGTGAACGAGTTTGATCCCGTCATCGAGCGGATCTATGACTACTGCGAGGCCATGGAAATCGATGCCGATTCGCTGTCCCATGAGGATGGCGCCGGTCAGCTCGAGGTGAACTTTCTGCATGGAGATCCGCTCGAGCTCGCGGATCAGGTGTTCCTGTTCAAGCGCGTTGCCCGGGAGGCTGCGCACAAGCACGGTATTTACGCGACGTTCATGGCGAAACCGATGCAGGGGGAACCCGGCAGCGCGTTGCACCTGCATCAGAGCGTGATCGACGTTGCGACCGGTCGCAATTTGTTTACCAATGAGGACGGCACCGACAGTCGGCTATTTCACGCGTTTATCGGCGGATTGCAGCGATACGTGCCGGAGGCGATCGCACTGTTTGGTCCGTACGTCAATTCCTACCGGCGCTTTACCCGCTACCTTGCCGCGCCCATCAACGTGCAGTGGGGCTATGACAACAGAACCGTGGGGCTGCGGGTGCCACGCTCCGATCCGGAAAACCGGCGTATCGAGAATCGCATCCCCGGGGCGGACGTCAACCCGTACCTGGCCATTGCCACGTCTCTCGCGTGTGGTTATCGCGGCATGGTCGAGGCGCTCAAGCCGAGCGAGCCGGTGGCGGGGAGCGCCTACAAGCTGCCGCAGGGGCTCGCGCGTGATCTGGTGAGTGCGCTCGACCTGCTGCAGTCGTCAGCCCTGGTGAACGAGATCTTTGGACCCGAGTTTCTCGAGCTGTTCGGGGCGATCAAGCGGGCAGAGCAGGCCAGCTATTTCCAGGTGATCAGTCCGTGGGAGCGTGAACACCTGCTGCTTAACGTCTGAGTTACACTCGCGCGTTCGAGGCGGTCATGCGCGTGCCGCCTCGACCTATCTACAGCCTACAGCCAAGCCGAAGGAGAACCCCCCATGCGAATTTCCATGCTGTTGAGCTATGCCGGTGGCTTCAAGGAAGCGGTCAAGGAAGTGCAGCTCCTGGAAAAAGCCGGGCTGGATATGGTCTGGGTCCCTGAGGCCTATTCCTTTGATGCGCCGAGCGCCATGGGCTACCTCGCGGCGCAGACGGAGCGCGTCACGATCGCCTCCGGTATTCTGCCGATCTACTCGCGCACGCCGAGCCTGCTGGCGATGACCGCCGCGGGCATTGATTACCTGTCGGACGGTCGCTGCATGTTGGGTCTCGGAGCCTCGGGGCCGCAGGTCATTGAAGGTTTCCACGGCGTGCCTTAC
The DNA here is from genome assembly GCA_049454295.1 of Pseudomonadales bacterium. Lineage (GTDB taxonomy): Bacteria > Pseudomonadota > Gammaproteobacteria > Pseudomonadales > Azotimanducaceae > UBA7803. The sequence continues at coordinate 5,575 of JBMTYG010000074.1, read as the reverse complement.
ACCGCGCCGGTTGCACGCATTCGCGAGATCATCGAGATCTGTCGCATGGTCTGGCGCCGTGAGCCCGTGCGTCACCAGGGCGAGCACTACCAGATCCCTCTGCCGCAGGATCAAGGGACCGGGCTTGGCAAGCCGCTCAAGCTCATCAATCACCCGGTCCGCAGCGACATTCCCATCGCGGTCGCAGCGCTGGGTGGTCAGAGCGTAGAAATGACTGCCGAGCTTGCGGACGCCTGGCTGCCCGCCTTTTACACGGCAGAGGCGGCATCCGCGGTCTGGGGGAAGGCGCTCGCTAAAGGTCAGGCCAAGCGCGATGCAACGCGTCCGCCGCTCGAGATCTTTGCCGGGGGTGGTGTCGCCATCGGTGAGGGCTTCGAGGACCTTCGCAACTTGAGCCGCCCGCAAATCGCCCTGTATATCGGCGGCATGGGCGCGCGCCAGAAAAATTTCTACAACGACATCTTCTCCCGCTCGGGCTACGCGGCCGAGGCGAAACAGATTCAGGATCTGTATCTCGCCGGGGATAAGAAGGCGGCTGAAGCAGCGATTCCAGATAGCTATCTCGCCAAAAATTCGCTCATCGGTCCTAAGGGCTTTGTGCGCGAGCGGCTGCATGCTCTCCGCGAATCTGGCGTCAACGCGCTGAATGTGGGGTTCCTAGGCCGCACCACCGAGGAACGCGTGCGTCAGTGCGAAGAGCTGCGCAACCTCGTGGACGCTCTGTGACCCCCAGTCGTCATCGAGTCGCCGCCCTCCTGCTGCTACTCGCGGCGCCGGGCGCTCCAATTGCGACAGCGGCCGTGGCAGACGGTATCGCTGGGCGCTGGCAGCTCAATGACACGCTGACGCGCGAGGCCAATCCGCCGGAGAAACGCTCCAACTCGACCTTTGGCGGATTCGGCGCGCCGACCTTAGTGGTGGGCGGCATCCCGGTCCCGATACCGGGCACGGGCGGCGCCCAGCCCGGCATCGGTGGGTCGTCGCCTGACCCCGCGGTGCTGCGTACGCTTGAGTTGGTCATCCAACCGGCGGGTGAGCGTATCACCCTCGATTATGTCGGGGTCGCAACGGAAACCCTCGAGCGCGGCAACGTACAGGGGCAAAAATCGCGCTGGGATGAGCAGAGCCTCAAAACCAGCTATGAGACCACCACCCGGGAAGTCAGTCAGGTGTACGAGGTGGATCGCGACGGCCGGTTGCAGGTCGAGGTCAAGCTCAACCCCAATCAGGGGCGCACCCAGAAGCACTACCGGGTTTTCGACCGCATCGCACCATGAACCGGCAGGCGGCTAACGCGTCGGCAGAGCGCTTCAGCGCCAGCACGGCCTACGCGGTGGTTGTCGCCAACATGATCGGTACAGGCGTATTCACGAGCCTTGGCTTTCAGCTCATGGACATTCAGTCGGGGTTTGTCCTGCTCGTGCTCTGGGCGCTGGGTGGGTTACTGGCGCTCTGTGGTGCACTTTGTTACGCCGAGCTCAGTGGGGCGCTGCCGCGTTCGGGCGGCGAATATCACTTTTTGTCGGTGGCTTACCACCCCGTTGCCGGCTTCGTGTCCGGTTGGGTATCAGCGACCGTTGGCTTTGCCGCGCCTACGGCGCTCGCGGCGATCACTTTTGGTAACTATCTGTCGTCATCCATACCGGGGCTTGATCCGACGCTGCTTGCGTTGCTGCTGGTGATTCTGTTGACCGTCGCCCACGCCTCCAGCCGACGCGGCAGCGGTGCGGTGCAGCGTCTTTTCACAGCGGCGAAGCTGCTGCTCATTCTCGGCTTCTGTGGGCTTGCCATCAGCAGCTCTGCGCCGCCGCAGCCGGTTCGATTTCTGCCGGTGTCGGGTGACGGTGCGCTATTGGTAGGCGGCGCGTTCGCGGTATCACTCATCTACGTGAATTACGCCTATACCGGCTGGAATGCGGCGACGTATCTCACGAGCGAACTCGCGACTCCAGAACGCACGCTGCGTCGCGTGCTGGTCGCCGGTACGTTGACCGTGACCATGCTCTATCTGTTGCTCAACTTCACGTTTTTGCACGTGGTGCCGATCGAGCGCATGGTCGGACGGCTTGAGGTCGGCGTGATCGCAGCCGAGACTGCGTTCGGGCCCACGGGCGGGGCGCTGATCGGGGTCGTGCTTGCGCTTTTGCTGATATCGACCGTGAGCGCCATGGTGCTCGCAGGTCCCCGCGTACTGCAGGTGCTGGGTGAGGACTATCGGGCGTTCTCCGTGCTCGCGCGCACCAATCGGCACGGGATTCCAGCACGTGCGGTGGTGTTGCAGTCCGGGATTGCTCTGGCGCTGATCGGAACCGCCTCGTTCGAATCCATCCTGGTCTTCACCGGCTTTATCCTCGGGCTCAATACACTGCTCGCCACGCTGGGCGTGATTGCACTGCGCTGGCGTCGTCCCGATCTGCCGCGTCCTTGCCGTGTGCCTCTGTATCCGCTGCCGGTTGTGCTATTCGCCGGCGTAACGGCATGGACGCTGTTTCAGGTGCTGCGCGAGCGACCGCAGGAAGGCTGGCTTGGGCTCGCGATCGTTGCGGTCGGCGTGCTGGTTTACATTGTACTGGACCGCACCGGTCTCGGGCTGCGTCAGCGTGCGCAGGCATGTGAGGACTCATGACATGACGGATCACGGTGCATCACTTCTGCCGCGGTCGGTAGCGGGTATTCCCGCGCGTGCGCTCACGTTTGAGTTCGTCCGCGCGAGTGGGCCGGGTGGGCAGAACGTCAACAAGGTCGCAACGGCCGTGCAGCTGCGCGTGGCGCTGGATGACGCCGGGCTGACTCCGGTCGTGCGTGCTCGTCTCGAGGCGCGGGTGCCAGGGCAGATCACGCGCGCTGGCGAATTGGTGATTTTCGCGCAGCGTTTCCGATCACAGCTGCGTAATCGAGAGGATGCGCTCGAACGACTGGAAGCGCTGGTTCGCGCGGCGCGGAGGGAGCCCAAAGCACGGGTCGCGACAGCGCCGTCGAAGCGCGTGTTGGCAGAACGGGCGAGCGACAAGAGACATCACGCGCAACGCAAAGCCGCGCGAAGACGACCAGGTAACGATATATGAGCAGGGTCATGAACGAGGTGGGCACGCCGGCGCTTTTCGGCTATCGCAAGTATTGGGCGCATCGTTTCACGCCAGCGCCCGTGCTGCCCATGTCGCGGGCAGAGATGGACAGCCTCGGCTGGGACAGCTGCGACATTATCCTCGTCACGGGCGACGCCTACGTCGATCATCCCAGTTTTGGCATGGCGATCGTGGGACGCTTCCTGGAAGCACAGGGATTTCGCGTAGGCATCATCGCTCAGCCGGACTGGCGTGATACGCGCGCGTTCGAGGCTCTGGGGCGACCCAATCTCTTCTTCGGCGTGACCGGCGGCAACATGGATTCCATGGTGAACCGCTATACCTCCGATCGTCGCCGGCGCAGTGACGATGCTTACACGCCAGGGGGTGAGGGCGGCCGACGTCCCGACCGCAGCGTGATCGTGTACTGTCAGCGGTTACGCGAAGCGTTCGCGGAAGTGCCGCTGGTGATTGGCGGTATCGAATCGAGCCTGCGCCGCATTGCGCATTATGATTACTGGTCGGAACAGGTGAGGCGCTCGATCCTAGTTGATTCGCAGGCCGACATCTTGCTGTTCGGCAATGCGGAACGCGCGCTTGCGGAAGTTGCGCATCGCATCGCCCGACGCGAACCCGTTGCGGAGATTACCGACGTTCGTGGCACAGCACTTTTGCGCGCCGTGCCACCCGGTACGATCGAAATCGACTCGACCCATCTCGACACGCCCGGCGCGCTCAATCCACCCGAAGACCCCTATGCGATGACGCCGCCTGCGGTAGCCCCTGGGATAGCGGAAAGCGCGGCATCGGACCCGGATGTTATTGCGCCTGAGCCGGACCGAGACGCGGTGCAGGTGGTGCGGTTTGTTCGTGACGTGCGCGCAGCGGATCGGGGACGCAGTGTGATCCGGCTGCCCTCCTTCGAGCAGGTGCGGGACGATCCTATCCTGTATGCCCACGCCTCTCGAATTCTCCATCAGGAAGCCAATCCGGGTAACGCGCGTGCGCTCGTGCAACGTCACGGCAATGTGGATTTGTGGGTGAATCCACCGCCGATACCGCTTTCGACGGTCGAACTCGATGCGGTGTACGAGTTGCCGTTTACGCGCCAACCCCACCCCACTTACGGTGACGCGAAGATCCCGGCGTACGAGATGATTCGTTTCTCAATCGCGATCCAGCGCGGGTGTTTCGGCGGCTGCACCTTCTGTTCCATCACGGAGCATGAGGGGCGCATCATCCAAAGCCGCTCCGAGGCGTCGATCCTGCGCGAGATCGAAACCGTGCGCGACACGGTGCCCGGCTTCACGGGCGTGATCTCGGATCTTGGCGGCCCAACAGCCAACATGTGGCGGCTGTCCTGCCGCAGCCGCACGATCGAGGCGGCCTGCCGTCGGCCATCGTGCGTATACCCAGGCATCTGTCCGAATCTCAACACCGATCACACGCCGCTCATCAATTTGTACCGCAAGGCCCGCGCGTTGCCGGGTGTGAAGAAAGTGCTTATCGCGTCCGGCGTGCGTTATGACCTGGCGATCGAGTCGCCGGAATATGTGCGCGAACTCGCGCAGCACCACACCGGTGGGTATCTGAAGATCGCGCCGGAAGCGCTCTCGGAAGGGCCGCTGTCCATGATGATGAAACCAGGCATGGGCACCTACTACCGCTTCAAGACGCTGTTTGACCGTTACTCGGCTGAGGCGGGTAAGGAGCAATACCTCATCCCCTATTTCATAGCGGCACATCCGGGAACTCGGGATGAGGACATGCTTGAACTGGCGCTCTGGCTCAAGGCTAACGGTTTTCGCGCCGATCAGGTGCAAGCGTTTCTGCCATCGCCGATGGCTACCGCGACGGCCATGTACCACAGTGGCATTAATCCGTTGCGTAAGGTGACGCGCGCGAGCGCCCCGGTGCACATTCCCAAAGGCATGAACACGCGACGGCTGCACAAGGCATTTCTGCGCTATCACGATCCTGCGAACTGGCCGACGTTACGCGACGCGCTGCGCAGAATGGGTCGCAGCGATCTGATCGGTAATGGCAAGCGGCACCTCATCCCCACGTTCCAGCCACGCACGGGCGCTGCCGCCGACGGGTCGACGGCCGCTGTGACGCACGGTCGCCGCGGTGCGCGGGGAGCGACGGGGCCAGGTCAGCGCTTTCGCACCCAGCATGCACGTGCCGAGAGCCGTGATGGCGGCGCTGCCTCCTCGCGGCGCCCGATGGGGACGGGCACGCGCAAAGGTCGCTGATCGTGCCCCGGGTTCACCGGTTGCGCATCAAGCCTTCCTGCATCGTGCTAGCGATCAGGCGCCCGTTCTCAGAGAAAAACTGGCCGCGGTTGTAGCTCCGCGCGGCGGCGGTTGAAGGACTGTCGAGCGCGTAAAGCAGCCACTCGTCCGCGCGCCATGTGCCGATGGCAGGCTGGTGGAACCACATCGCGTGATCGAGGCTCGCCATCTTAAGCCGTGCGCGCTGGTAGCTGCCCCGGTGCGGCAGACGTCCCG
>JBMTYG010000073.1:0-15534 GCA_049454295.1 Pseudomonadales bacterium | reverse complement strand
CCGAGCACGTACTCGTGGTACACGCCAACGGACTCGACGAGATCGCGCTCGATGGCAGCACTTCGGTCGTTGAAATGCGTGGCGGGCAAATCACGAGCCAGGAGATCTGTCCAGAGGACTTTGGCATCCGGCGTCGCTCCACCGAGCACCTGCGGGTGAGCTCACCGACCGAGAGCCTCGCGCTCCTGCGCCAGGCACTCACCGATCCAGAGTCCGATGCCGCCGATATCGTCAGTTTGAACGCCGGGGCTGCAATCTATGTTGCGGGCGTCGCCGTCAGCCTCGCGAACGGCGTGGCCATGGCCCAGGATGCGATCTCGGCCGGACTTGCGAATGAGCGCTTCGAAGAGCTGGTTCGCGTCACCAGCCTCATGGGTGAATCATGAGTGGGACGATTCTCGACCGAATCGTCGCGCGTAAACGCGAAGAGGTCGCCGCCCGTCGTGCGCTTCGCTCCCTCGCCGATGTCTCCGCCGCCGCGGCAGACGCAGCGCCCACCCGCGGCTTTCGCGAGGCGCTTGCCAAGCGTATCGCCGTCGGACGGCCGGCGGTCATTGCCGAGATCAAGAAAGCTTCGCCAAGCAAGGGGGTGATACGCCCCGATTTTGCGCCGGTGGAGATCGCCCGCAGCTACGCGGCGCATGGAGCTGCCTGTCTCTCGGTCTTGACCGACGTCGATTTTTTCGCCGGATCGGACGACTACCTGATCGCGGTCCGCACCGCCGTGAGCCTGCCAGTGCTGCGCAAGGATTTCGTCGTGGACCCGTGGCAGGTCTACGAGACGCGCGCGCTGGGCGCCGACTGCATGCTGCTGATCGTCTCCGCGCTCGACATCATGCAGCTGACCGAACTGTATTGGCTTGGTCGTTCGCTCGGGCTCGATATTCTCATCGAGGTGCATGACGGCAACGAGCTCGAGGCCGCCCTCAGCCTGGCGCCTGATCTCGTCGGGATCAACAACCGCGACCTGAAAACCTTTACCACTCGCCTCGAGACCACGTGGGATCTGCTGTCTCGGGTTCCTGATGGCGTGTTGCTCGTCACTGAAAGCGGCATCAACACTGCCGACGACATCGCCGGCATGCGCAGCCGCGCGGTCAATGCCTTCCTCGTGGGAGAAGCTTTCATGCGCGCCCCGGACCCGGGGCGGGCCCTCGCTCACCTATTTCCAGACGCCGGCAGCACAGACTGAACGTAGGCGGGACGCTCAGCGCGTGCCGTACACCACCATGGTCTTGCCCTTGACCGACAGTAGCCCCTGATCAACGAGGCTCTTGAGCACGCGTCCCACCATCTCACGCGAGCAGCCGACGATGCGCCCAATCTCCTGACGGGTGATGCGGATCTGCATGCCATCAGGATGCGTCATCGCATCGGGTTGACGCGTGAGATCCAGCAGTGTGCGCGCGACCCTTCCCGTGACATCGAGAAAAGCCAGATCACTCACCTTTTGTGTGGTGCGGTTGAGCCGATCGGCCATCTGTCGACCCAACATGTAGAGCAGCTGGATGTGTGTTTCCGCGAGCTCCTTGAAACGCATGTAGGAGAGTTCCGCAACTTCGCACTCGGTTTTGGCCTTGACCCAGGCCGACCGCGGGCGCTCCTCCGCAAACAGGGCAATCTCACCAAAGAAATCGCCATTATTGAGATAAGCCACGATAATTTCGCGCCCGGCGTCATCCTCGACCAGCACCGTCACCGTCCCTTTCAGGATCAGGAACATGGAATCCGATTTTTCGCCGGCATAAATGACCGTGCTGCGCGACGGATAGCGGCGGCGATGAGCGGCCGCCAAGAAGGCGTCCATATGCACCTGTGCCTCCGCGGTGGGCGGTTGGAACCCGCGGGCCACGAGATTGCGGTTTGCCGCACGGGTGTTGGCTGCTTTGGGCGCGGGCGCCGCGCCGTCGCTCTGGGTCGATTTGGTCAAGGCTCGAGGACCTCCGCTCCAAGGTGATACCGATCAGGGATAAGATGCGCACTGCCCATTGGATGTGCAAGTGACTCATGCGAGCAACAGTAAACTGGATCGATCATGTCCACTTTCGCGCGGTCGCCGACTCCGGCGCCGAAGTCCCAATGGACGGACCGGTCGATGCCGGTGGCCAAGGCCGCGGCGCACGCCCCATGGAACTCGTGCTCATGGGGCTGGGTGGCTGTGCGTCCTATGATGTCGTGACAATTCTGCAGAAATCGCGCCAGGACGTGCGCGGCTGCACGACGGAGTTGGAGGCGGAGCGTGCCGAGACTGAGCCCAAAGTCTTCACCCGAATTCACGTGCACTTCAAGGTCCGCGGTCGACATCTGGATCCTGCGCGAGTCGCACGAGCTGTCTCCCTTTCTGCAGACAAGTACTGCTCCGCCTCGATCATGCTCGGGCGAGGCGGTGTGAGTATCACCCACGATTTCGAGATTATCGATGGCGACTGAGAGCGACATCAGACGGAGCCATGACATGTCTGCAGCCACCGCTCGCCCACCGGCCCATACCGGTTTGCGCCACGTGGCGCTCTTTGCGCCGGATCTAAACGCGAGCCTCGCCTTCTACCGCGATCTGCTCGGCATGAGCGTCGAGTGGAATCCGGATCCCGACAACTGGTATCTGACCTCCGGCAACGACAATCTTGCGCTGCACCAGGGCGCGCCCGCTGAGGGCGTCCAGCGGCTCGACCACGTCGGCTTCCTCCTGGATCGAATGGAACACGTGGACACCTGGCACGACTATCTCAATGCCCATGAGGTGCCCATTCTGCAGGCACCGAAGACACATCGGGATGGCGCAAGAAGTTTCTACTGCCGCGCGCCGGAAGGCACAACCGTGCAGTTCATCTTCCATCCGCCCCTCGTCGGGACCGGTCAAACGCGATAGGTGGTCTCAGTCATCACCCGGGACGCAAGACGCATAAGCGCACGCAACGGCGCCGGGAACGCGACCCCGCCGCGTGCGAGCGCCTCGGCACCATGGCGCGCTTCATCCCCGCGCATGTGCTTCAGGATCTCGCGACTGCGTTCATCGTCAGGGGGCAGCGCATCCAAATGCTCATCAATATGGCGACACACCTGATCTTCGGTTGCTTCCACGAAGCCAAGGCTCACTCGATCGCCCATGAGCGCGGTGGCAGCGCCGAGCACGAAGGACGTTGCATAGAACGCGGGATTCAAGAGGCTTGGCTGACTGCCGAGTTCTTCCAGGCGCGTCTCACACCACGCGAGGTGGTCAGCTTCCTCGCGCGCCGAGGCGCGAAGCGATGCCCGCGTCGCCGCATCGCGCGCAAGTAGTGCCTGTCCTTCATAGAGCGCCTGAGCGCAGATCTCGCCCGTGTGGTTGACGCGCATGAGCCCCGCCGCGTGCCGCGTACCTGCCGCATCCAGGGCTCCCTCGCAGACATCGTCCGCCGGATTGGGTCGAACCGCTCCGTGCACGCCTGCAAGCGTCCTCAGGGCGCGATCTACCTGACCGATCAGCGCATCGACAACCGCCATGGCAGCGCCTCTCAGCTCTTGATGCGTAACTGCGCGAGATAATCGCGCTTGCCGAGAGGAACGCCCTGCTGGCGCAGGAGGTCATACGCCGTCGTGGCATGAAAATGCAAGTTCGGCAAAGAGAATGACAAAATGAAATGTTCGGCGACAAAGGGAATTCGGCTCGTGCCGAGACGAAACTCAACCTCCCGACCTTCAAGCGCGTTAACCGCCTCCGGCGTGACCGCCGCTAGCCCGGCCTGGGCTTCGGCAATGAGCGCCTGGAGACCGGCATAATCCAGCTCCGGGACCGTAGGCGGACCAAACACGCCCGCTTCAACGCCACGCAGCGCGCCAAGCGAATGATGAGCGACCGCGGCAACCTGGAACCGAAACGGGAACATGTCCGGCGCCAGCCGCGAGGTGACTACGCCATCAAGATCAATACCCGACGTGGCACAGTGGTTGCGCCCCTTTTCGAGAAATCCGGATACGCCCGCGAGTACTTGGCGAAACGGCAGAACGCTGATGTCGTAGAACGCGATAGCCATGGGATTTTCCTCAGTCCTTTGTCGGTGCCTGGGTGGTTGCCCGGGAGGGGGTAACGTTGCGCAAAGTGATGCCCTGCGCCTCAAGCTGGTCGCGAATCTGCGCGGCGTTGGCGTTGCCCGCGTCCGCCAGCGCCGCGACATCCGCTGCGATGCCCTCAAGCTGGGTGCGCAGTTTCTCCGCGCTTTCTTTCTGGCTTACCTGCTGCTCGAACTGCATCTCGATCTGGGCGCTCTCGTTACGCAGCTGAGTCTGCGTGAAGGACAGCTGGGCGACATAGGTGCCTGCAAGCAGCAGGATGACGGCAAAGGCACCCCAGGACATTCCAGCGTTCTCGGGACGGCTCATGGCTTCGCCTCCGCTTGATCTGTCGCGTTCGTTTCCGGCGTCGCGGCGGGCTGCACCTCGAACGTGACTCCGTGCTTGGCAAGCACATCCCGCAGCGCCTGATCACCCGTATTCGCGGAGACAGTCGCAAGCGACTGGATGAACTGGGTGCTGAAGGAGCTCAATCGAATGGTGTCGTTAATAAACGCTTGGCGCTCGGTCACTTCCGCGAGACGCGCACGGTTAGCACTCGACAGTGAGATGTTGAGCGTGAGCAGAACCGCGGCGGCGACGCCGAGGACCAGCAGAATCCAGACCTTCACATCCTTAAACCCGCCCGCGTCATTCACGGTACCTGCCTCCTGTTCCCTGCCCCCAAGACTTCGGGCATCTTCGTATCACACCCAACCGACGCGCGCCGATTGCTGCTCTGCCGAGCATGCCCGCGCCATTCTCTGCCATCCTCCAATCGACGACCAGCGCTGGTGCGAACCGCGCGCGAGCGTCTAGTTCGCTTGCTCCCGCGCGACGGCGCGGTGACCAATATCGCGACGAAAATAGACATTGCGCCAGCGGATGCCATCGACACCCGCATAGGCGCGGCGCTGTGCGCTCGCAGCATCCTCGCCGAGCCCCACCACACAAAGCACACGCCCCCCGTTCGTGACTACCCGATCACCGTCCAGTCGGGTTCCTGCATGGAACACACGAACATCCTCCAAGGGCGCGCGATCGAGGCCTTGAATAGGATCGCCCTTGTCGTAACTCTCTGGATAGCCCCCTGCCGCCATCACCACACCGAGCGCGACACGAGGATCCCACTCAAGCATCAGCTGATCCAGGGTACCCGCGAGCGCCGCCTGACAGGCGCCAACCAGATCCGACCGCAGTCGCATCATCACTGGCTGAGCCTCTGGATCGCCAAAGCGGCAGTTGAATTCGATCACCCGCGGCGCGCCGTCCGGCGCGATCATGAGTCCGGCATACAGAAACCCGACATAAGGGTGCCCGTCTGCCGCCATACCGGCGAGCGTGGGTTCTATCACCTCTCGCAGCACCCGCGCATGCACCGCGGGTGTGACCACCGGGGCGGGTGAGTACGCGCCCATGCCACCGGTGTTGGGTCCGCAATCACCCTCGTCGCGCGTCTTGTGGTCCTGCGAGCTCGCAAAGGGCAGCGCATGAACCCCATCGCACAGACAAATAAAACTGGCTTCTTCGCCCACGAGAAATTCTTCGATGACGACCTTGCGACCCGCTGCGCCGAACGTGCCGCTGCCCAGCATGGCGCGGACAGCCTCGAGGGCTTCTGCTTCCGAATGCGCCACCACGACGCCCTTACCGGCGGCAAGACCATCCGCCTTAACGACAATCGGCGCGCCGCGGGCCCGAATGTAGTCTTCAGCCGCCGCGAGATCGGAGAAACTGGCATATGCCGCGGTCGGAATGCCGTGGCGCGCGAGAAAATCTTTGGTAAATGCTTTCGAACCTTCGAGCTGGGCGGCAGCCTGACTGGGGCCGAAACAGGCGAGCCCCCTGCGGTCGAAGAGATCGCGAATCCCCGCCACAAGCGGCACTTCGGGTCCCACGATCGTCAGCGCAACCTGTTCCCGTTCTGCGAGGGCCGCAAGCGCCTCGAGGTCCTCCGCCGCCACCTCGACATTGCGACAGCGCGGCTCGCGCGCGGTACCGGCGTTGCCGGGTGCGACCAGCACTTCCGTCACACCGCGGCTTTGCGCCGCTTTCCACGCGAGCGCATGTTCGCGCCCGCCGCTGCCGATGATCAGGATTTTCATGCCCAAGTTTCTCCCACTACCTGACACGACTCGGTACCTGACACCGATCAGTGCCGGAAATGCCGAATGCCGGTGAACACCATGGCCAGACCATGTTCATCCGCAGCCGCTATCACCTCGTCATCGCGCACCGAGCCCCCTGGCTGAATCACCGCCGCAATGCCTGCGGCAGCCGCAGCATCGATACCGTCCCGGAACGGGAAGAACGCATCCGACGCCATCGCCGCGCCGCTGACCGGAAGACCCGCCTCTTCCGCCTTGAGACCGGCAATTCGCGCGCTGACCACACGGCTCATCTGACCCGCGCCGACGCCGATCGTGCGTCCATCACGGGCATAAACGATCGCATTCGACTTTACAAACCAGGCGACCTTCCAGGCGAAGAGGAGATCGCGCATCTCAGCCTCGCTGGGTGTTCGCCGCGTGACCACGCGCAGCGCAGCGCTATCGAGGCACACCTCATCCGCGCTCTGCACGAGGAGCCCACCGCCAACGCGCTTGTATTCGGGCCCGCGAGACCCCACCGTCAGCGGCCCGACGCTCAGGAGCCGCACGTTCTTCTTGCGTCGTGCCACCTCAATCGCCGCGCGAGAAACTGCTGGCGCGATGACCACCTCGACGAACTGCCGCTCGAGCACGGCCTCGAGCACATCAGCCTCCAGGTCACGGTTGAATGCGATGATCCCGCCAAAAGCCGAGGTCGGATCAGTAGCAAATGCACGCGCATAGGCGTCGAGCAGATTTGCACCCTCAGCGACCCCACAGGGATTTGCGTGCTTCACGATCACGCACGCCGGCGCATCGAACACCTTGACGCACTCAAGCGCGGCATCCGTATCAGCGATATTGTTGTACGAGAGTTCTTTGCCCTGATGCTGCGTGAACGCGGCGATGGTACCGGTTTGTGTACCCCCCACCTGCACCTCGCGATAGAACGCCGCCACCTGATGCGGATTTTCGCCGTAGCGCATGTCTGCGAGCTTGTCGAAGGTGAGACTGAGCGACGCGGGTAGCTCCTCCTCGGCGCTCAGGTAGCGCGCGACCAGCGCATCGTAACGAGCGGTGTGCCGGAAGGCCTTTAGTGCGAGCTCGCGCCGCTCGGCAAGTGTGGTGCCACCATCCCGCTCGAGAGCGAGCAACAGCGACGCGTAATCCGACGGATCGACGACCACAACGACATCACGATGATTCTTCGCCGCAGCGCGAACCATCGTCGGACCACCGATATCGATGTTCTCGATGGCCTCTTCAAAGGTGCAGTCTGGGCGCGCCACCGTCGACTCAAATGGGTACAGGTTGACGACGACCAGATCGATCGGCGGAATTCCCTGAGTCAGCATCACCTCATCATCCAAGCCCCGCCGCCCAAGGATGCCGCCGTGAATTTTGGGGTGCAGTGTCTTGACCCTTCCATCCATGATCTCAGGCGACCCGGTGTGAGACGAGACTTCAGCCACTTCGATACCGGCATCGCGAAGCGCGCGGTAGGTACCCCCCGTCGAGAGAAGTGCAATGCCACGGCGCGCAAGACTTGACGCCAACTCAACGACACCCGTCTTGTCAGACACGGAGATCAGCGCGCGCGCCACTGCGCGAAACAGAGGCTCGCTGCCCACGGTACCCATCGATGCTTCACTCATGGCTCGTACTCCGCATTCCAGACGTTGATCCATTTCCTACATGCGATGACCCCGGGATTCGGCCTGCCATCCGGTCTCTTCAGCGGACCGGACCGGCACTTGAACCAGCAGGCAAACCGCGGGTTCAAGCCGCTCGACGGGCGCGCGCAGCCCGTTCCCTGAGCGTCCATAACAGATCCAGTTGTGCGCACGGATCATTGAGACGATTGAATTCAGCGGCGGTGACCGAACAGGCCTCGTCATCACCCCATTCGGGGGCAAGCCGCTCGAGATACCACTGCACATGCTTGCGCGCGATGCGAACGCCGGGTTCACCGTAAAAGGCGTGCATGTCGCCAACGTGATCAAGCATGAGCGCAAAGCGGGCATCGACATCCGGCACAGGGGCCACGGGGTCCGCGATCTGACCCAGTAGCCAGGGCGCCCCCAGCGCAGCGCGACCGATCATCACCCCGTCCGCCGCCGTGTGCTTCAGAACCCGCGCGGCCGCCGCCGGTGAATCAATATCCCCGTTAGCAAATACCGGGATCGCGACTGCCGCCTTGACTGCCGCAATCGTGTCGTACTCCGCCTGCCCGGCGAAAAAACAACAGCGGGTGCGACCATGCACCGTGATCGCCGCGATGCCGACCTGCTCCAAGCGGCGCGCAACCTCGACCGCGTTGCGGGCATCCGGCGACCAGCCTGTGCGCATTTTGACTGTAACCGGCACCGTCACCGCGCTCGCCGCGGCGCCAGCGATTGCCGCGACCAACGCCGGTTCCCGCATAAGCTGCGACCCCGCCGCCCGACGGCATACCTTTTTCGCGGGACAACCGAAATTAAGATCGATGATCTGCGCGCCGTGCGCTACGTGACGGCGCGCCGCCGCGGCGACTTCCACGGGATCGCTCCCCGCCAGCTGTACCACGCGGGGTTCAATCGACGACGGCCACTGCCGTCGCAGCCTGGATTTTTCAGTGTCCCAAAGCTGGCTTTGACTGGCGACCATCTCCGATGCGACGTATCCGACGCCAGAACGCCAGGCTATCTGTCGGAAAGGTGCGTCCGTGATACCCGCCATCGGCGCGAGCAACACGGCATTACGAAGCTGATAGGGTCCGATCGCCGGCACGTTCATCCCGGGTCTCATGGCGGGGGGCGCATGATACCTGCCGAGCGGACCCGCGTCAGTGCAGCTCCAGATCGTAGTTCACCCCCGCGGGACCCGGATCCGGAATGTCCAGCAGCACCTGAACCGGCAGGCGCGAGGGCAGCGCCTGAAACAGCCGATCTTCCGGCGCGAGGTAATCGGGCGGAGAAAAGGTGTGATCGACGATTCGTTCGCCCGCCTTATTGGTGAAGCGCAGACGCAGTTCCGGAAACGCCTGCTCGAACTCGGCACCGTTCACCAGCAATAGGCGAACCTCCAGCCGACCCGGACGATCGGGCACCGGCCCGAGCGTCAGATCGTGCGCAGTCACGCGATTGAGCGCACGCGGAGGCGGCAGCGAACAGCCCAGAACCGGGCATAACCGCTCGAACGCCGGTCGCAAGACCGGCATCTGGGCTAGGGACGAAAACTGCAGCCACGCGAGCAAGCCGAGGACCAAAAAGAGCGCTGGCGGCAGAACCCAAGCGAGACGCCTGAGTTTCGTCCTGGGCGGCGGCAGCGCGACCGCGCGCTGCTCAAACGCCACGGGCGAAGCGACAGCTGCTGCCGGTGCCGTGTCAGGGACCGCGACCACTCCCGTGGACCGAGTTTCGAGCACCGAGACCGCCGACCCAGCTGGCGCCTCGAGCCGCTCTCTACCCTCGGAGGACAACGACGCCGGTTTCGGCTCTGGCTCTGGCTCTGGCTCTGGCTCTGGTTCTGGTTCTGGTTCTGGTTCTGGTTCTGGTTCTGGTTACGGTTGGGGTTCCGGCTCCGGATGGGGTGACGGCTCCGGTTCTGGCTCCGGTTCTGGCTCCGGATCTGGCTCCGGCTCCGGTTCTGGCTCCGGTTCTGGCTCCGGTTCTGGCTCCGAAAAAACCGTCGTCATGGGCTGGGGTTCACGCACAGGCGCAGATTCGGGCGCCTGGTCTAGGACGCGTCTGGCCTCGGACTGACGCGTCTCGATCAACAACTCCGTGAGCATTCGCTCCACTTCAGCGAGCGCCGCATCGACCGGGGGTGGCACAAGCGCTCGACCCAGTTGCAGCGTCTCTGCGACGAAAGCGCGCCCGCAGGTACCACAAGTGATCTCAAGATCCGGCGCGCCTGGATGCAAACGTGACACCTCGGCGTCCTCAACCGCGAAACTGCAGTCGCAGTGAGGGCAGCGGGCGAGCGCTGGCGCAAGATCTTCGAGCGGGTTTCGACCCTCGAGGCGCAGCCAACCGTCATCCTCTGACGCTGGCAGAAACGCCAGGCGCGGATAGGCAGCCATCACGAGATCACCCTGATGAGCCAAAAGCCCCGAAAGCACCAGAACACCGCCGGGCGCGAGCAGTTCCGTCAGTCGCGACGACAACTCGACAAGGGGGTTCGCGAGGATATTGGCGACGATCACATCGAATCGCTCCGACGCCGACAGCGCGGACGGGTCGATCACGGCCAACTGGGGCTCTGCGATGCCATTGACCACAGCATTTTCAAGCGTTGCGGCAAGCGCTTGCGGGTCATGGTCGACCGCCACAACCCGCTCCGCGCCCAGAAGGCATGCCGCTAAAGACAAAATCCCCGAGCCACAACCAAAATCAAGCACGCGCCGACCGACAATCGGTGCAGACGCCAGCCACTCAAGGCACAACCTCGTCGTTGGGTGGGACCCGGTCCCAAAGGCAAGCCCGGGATCGAGACGCAGAATGGGCATGCCCGCCTGTTCCGCTGCAACCGGCGCCGGCTCGTCCCTTGGCAGCACCCAAAGTCGATCAGCAAACACTGCCCGAACTGCATGCGCGCGCCAGCGCGATTGCCAGTCATCATCCTTCACGAACTCGGTATCGACGATTCGCCCGCCGCGGGCCAACAGGTCATCACGCACGGCCGCGAGATCCGCGTCCGGTTCAAACAGGGCCTGCAGCTTCACCGCCGCCCAGAGCGGCTGCGCACCGGGATCCGGCTCGAGGATGTCCTCGTCGCCTCCCGGCAGGAAGGTCACCGCGACCGCACCAAGCGCTTCCAGACGTTCGCCGACCAGGTCGGCTGCACCCTCCTCAACCTCAATCATTAACGTGAGCCAGGCAGTCATCGTGAGCTCACCTCAGGCCGCAGATGCTGGCAGCGACGCCAACGCATACTGCAGCGCAAATTCATAACCGAGCGCGCCAAGCCCGGTAATGACACCCCGCGCCACGTCGCTCAGGTAGGAGTGGTGTCTGAAGTTCTCCCGCGCGTGGACATTGGAAAGATGCACTTCGACGAAGGGAATGCTGACCCCGAGCAGCGCGTCTCTGAGCGCAACGCTGGTATGCGTGAAGGCCCCGGGATTGAAGATGATGAACTGCACGGTTTCCTGCCGGGCGGCATGGATGCGCTCCACCAGCGCGTGCTCGGCATTGCTTTGGAACACGTGAACGACATGCCCCGCGGCAGCGCCCAGGGCAATCATCCGGGATTCGATGTCAGCAAGCGTGGTCGCGCCGTAAATCTCCGGCTCACGCGTACCTAACAAGTTGAGATTGGGACCGTTCAGGACCAGCAGAGCCGCCATCTGTCACGTGCTCCCGGCATAGACCGACGCACTCTATCAATAGTCGGCGCCAATTTCCCGAGCGCGGACTTCATTCGAACGGGTCGCGAGCGAAGCCGGCGATGCTGATGCGACCGACGCAAGCACCCGACCCAAATGATCCGCGAGCGCGGGGGCATCGATCTCACCCTGCACCCGCGTGCCAGGCATCTCGACGCCATCTGTTCCAAAAAAGACCAGGCTCGGCGGACCGAATAATCCCAGCGTCTCAAGCAACGCCCGGTCCTGCTCACTGTTAGCCGTGACATCAGCCTTCAGCTGAACAAACCGCGCCAGCTGCGACCTGACTTCTGGAACGGGATAAACCGTGCGCTCCATCAGCTTGCATGAGATACACCAGTCAGCGTACACATCGAGCACGACCGGTTCGTTCGCAGACGCGGCGGCGGCCACCCGTTCACGCAGCGTGGCGAGATCGGGGACAACTTCCCAGCCCGCGGCTGGGGTCGCCACGATCGACGAGCCGCCAGGGGCAGCAAGCGGGCGGAGCGGATCCTCCGCGCCCCGCGCAGCCCCTACCAATAGCAGCACACCCCAGACCACACCCATCACACCGAGCGCTTTCCAAAGGTGGCCGAATCCGCTGCGTTCAGCACGGTCGAGCGCTCCCAGCGCGACGCCCACCCCAATCGCGAGGCCCGCCCACAGAACCAGCGTCGCCGCCGCAGGCACCACGCGTTCGAGGAGCCAGATCGCCACCGCGAGCAGGCCGACTCCAAATACGGCCTTGACCGTGTCCATCCAAGGACCACTTCTCGGCAAAAAGTGACCGCCGCTCGCGCCCACAACGATGAGCGGAACACCCATGCCGAGCCCCAGCGCGAGGAGCGCGCCCCCGCCGAGCGCGGCATCGCCCGTGGTACTCAAATACAGCAGGGCTCCAGCCAGGGGCGCCGATACACAGGGCGACACCACGAGCGCAGACAGGGCGCCCATCACCATCACGCTGGGGTGACGACCTCCACCAATCCGTGTGCCGGCTGCATTCAGCCGGTCTTGCAGCGCATGCGGGAGTCGTAGCTCCCAATAACCGAACATGGACAGGGCGAGAGCGACAAACAGTGCGGCGAATACGCCGAGAACAGCGGGTGTCTGCAGCGCGGCCTGCAGGTTGAGGCCGGCGCCGAAAAGACCGATCAGCGTGCCCACCAGCGCATAGGTGAACGCCATACCCAGCACATAGGAGATCGACAGAGCCGTTGCACGACGCCGAGTCACCGTCTCACCACTGCCCACGATGATGCTGGACAGAATCGGCACCATGGGCAGCACGCAGGGGGTAAACGCGAGCCCGACGCCGCCCAGAAAAAACAGCGCCAGCGCCGCGAGTAGACCACCATCTGCGAGCATCGCCGCGAGACGACGATCTTCGGTCAGTCCTTCGTACGCGGGGCTGACACCTGACCCCACCGAAGCGCCTCGATCCGCCGCGGCACTCGCTGTCGCCGATGCTGCCCCACCGAGGTCAACCGTCACCCAGCGCGTTTCCGGGGGATAACAGAGCCCCGCGTCCGCGCAACCCTGCCAGGTGATGCCAACCTCGAAGCGACCATTGCCTGCAGCCTCGGTCAGCGGTACGCGAACTTTGAGCACATCCCGGTAGATTTCTACTGCCCCAAAGTAGTCATCCATCTTCGGCGTCCCGGCGGGTACGTCGATCGCGCCGAGCGTGTCCGGGCGCACCGGGCGGGTGACCGCGGCGAACGGATGGCGATACAGGTAATATCCCTCCGCAATCTCGAAGCGTGCCACCACGGCGGCGCCGTTCGCATCCTCGGCGACCGTAGCGGAGAACCTGAAAGCCTCATCGACCGGCAGAAACCGCGATTCGGTTGCAACAAGATCAGCCGCCGCGCTGCGCTCGAATCCCGCGCCGACGGCAAGCGTCGACGCCAGCAGCAACAGCCCACCCGCGAGGATTCGATTCATTAACGACACGCTATGTATCACCCTATGGTCCGGAGCGTCGGTGGCGGCACATTGCAGCCCTTGCTGACCGCAGATTGGGACCGCCACGACCCGCGTGGAGTTCCTTCCATGACCGCGGCACTATACCGCGCCGCAGCGCCGCGACGCGGCAGGGGAAACTTCATCAGGGCGCATGAAAATGTATCGCGTCGTCGCCTTTATGACCCAAGTCACGCTCAGCCTCGTTCTGCTGCCGGGCTGTAGCACTCTGCCAATCACCTGGCCGCCGGACTGGGCACCGACCAGCGCCGTGCTGATTCCGCCCCCAAATCCGACCAATCAGGACGCAGAGCCTGCGCCGAACACTGCTGCACCGACTCCCGAGACGCGAGACACCGAGGCACCGCCAAACTCGACCGTACTGGGAGAGGGCCCCGTCAGCGTCACCACCGCCACCGGGAATCTGAAGCACCATCCCGAGCTGTCTCCCGCGGACGCTGCCGAAGTGCGCCGGCTGCTGCAATCCGCGCGTTATGCGCTCACCGATGGGCTGCTTGTCGAGCCCGAGGAATGGAGTGCGCTCAACTATTACCGTCGCGCGCTGCAACTGGATCCCGCCAACACCGATGCCCGATACGGCATCGACGGTATCGTCGATCGCCTCGTTGCTGAGGCGCGCGCGGCTGCCGCGGCGGGCGACTTCGCCGAGGCACGACGGGTGCTCGCCAGCGCGGCGCTGGTCGACAAGGAACATCCCGCGGTTGGCCCGGCACTGAACGAGCTCGAGCTACTCGAGCACGCGCAACGCCGAATCTATCGGCTCGATGCCGAGGCTTTAGCGGTTGGCACTACAACCGCTGACAGCCAGCTGCAGGAAGCGGGACGTATGAGCCGGAAGGCGGGCTGCCGCGCGATCATCTACGCGCGCAACGACGCCGAGGGCCGCACGCTTTACGAGATGATGAGCAAAGCGCCCGGCGCCGCGCGCATTCGCGCGGAGCTTCGCATCGCCGCTTCACCGCGCGTCGAAACACTGTGCTTTGAGGGAGCCCACTGACTATGCAGACCGGTATTCGCGCCAGCATCGCTGCGGCACTGATTCTGTTCCTTGGTGCCTGCGGTGCTGCTCCAGACGAGGCCCCCACGGACTCTGTTCTGCGGGTTGCAGATGCACGGATCAGGATGCCTGCCGAGGGGATGGACATGACCGCGGCTTACCTGACCGTTCGCAACGAGACGACTACGCCGTTCGACATCGTCGGGTTCGAGAGTCCGATCACCGACCGGATCGAACTCCACACGATGACCCAGGATGGAGACATGATGCGCATGCGACGGCTGGATCGCATCACGGTGGCACCAGGGGCTACCTTGACACTAGAACCGGGCGGACTGCACCTCATGATCTTCGGCCTGCCGACGCCCCTGACGGTTTTCCACGCCACCCTGATCGGTGCCGATGGGCGTACCCTGCCGATTGAATTTGCCATCGTGCCACGCGGAGGAAACTGACGATGAGCCTCATGGATAGCCTGTCGAAGCGACTACCCGGCTGGATGCGCGGCAACCCAACAGGGCCAACAGATCCTGTCGCGAACAGACGCCATTCATCGTGGCGCATCGCGATCGCAGTGCTCGGACTCTGGTTGCTGATCGCGGCAGCTATTGGCATGTGGTGGAGCAACGAGCCGCCAATCTTTGACCCCGTCACCGCCGCGGATACTCAGGCTGCTGAATCCGGCCAGAAATTCCTGACCGGCTACACCACCACCAGCACAGTGATCAGAATAGCAAGCGACCTGCTCGATAAACCCGGTGGCTATCTGTCCAACGATGTCATGCCGCCTGGGCTATGGTTGGACAATATGCCCAACTGGGAATTTGGTGTTCTGACCCAGCTGCGCGATGTGTCTCGATCTTTCCGGATCGATTTTTCCCGCAGCCAGTCACAGTCGAGCGAGGATCCGGACCTCTCCATTGCAGAAGGCAAATTCTTCTTCGACAACTCGAGCTGGGCGTTTCCGCCGTCCGAACAGGAATACCGGGACGGCATCCAGCTGTTCGAACACTACCGAGAGCGCCTCGCGGGAGACCGCACGCCGCGCGCCCGCTTCTACGCGAGGGCCGACAACCTGAATC
>JBMTYG010000072.1:0-15604 GCA_049454295.1 Pseudomonadales bacterium | reverse complement strand
GAGCGGCTGGGTTGGTTGCCTGAAATCACCGCACGTGAGATGTGCGCCGAAATGGTGGCGGCCGACCTCGTGATCGCGCAGCGCAACGCCTTTTTGCGAGCCAACGGGCACCCCATGACCCTTTCTGTGGAGAGTTAATGCCGATGGACAGATCAGCGCGCGTGTTCGTGGCGGGCCACCGCGGCATGGTGGGCTCGGCCATCGTGCGAAAATTGACAGAACTTGGCTATGACCAGATCGTTACTGCAACCCGCGAGGAGCTCGATCTGCTCGATTTGTCTGCGGTGCGAACATTCTTTGCCGCTCATGGGATTGATCAGGTGTATATCGCAGCAGCGCGCGTGGGCGGTATTCATGCCAACAACACCTATCCCGCCGAATTCATTTACGACAACCTGGTCATTGAAGCCAATCTGATTCGAACGGCCCACGAATACGGCGTGCAGCGCTTGCTATTTTTGGGTTCGAGCTGCATCTACCCCAAACACGCCCCACAACCCATTCCGGAAGACGCGCTACTCACGGGTCCCCTTGAGCCGACCAATGAGCCGTACGCGATCGCGAAAATCGCTGGCATCAAACTTTGCGAGAGCTTCAACCGGCAGTATGGACGCGATTACCGCAGCGTCATGCCCACCAATTTGTACGGACCCGGCGACAACTTTCACCCGGAAAATAGTCATGTGGTGCCTGCGCTCATGCGACGCTTTCATGAGGCCGTGGCGCGCGGGGTTTCCGAAGTCGCAATCTGGGGCAGCGGGTCTGCCATGCGCGAATTTCTGCACGTCGACGACATGGCCGCGGCCAGCGTTTTTGTCATGGAGCTTGAGCCGGAGCACTACAGTTCGGTGACCCAACCGATGCTGAGTCACATCAATGTGGGAACGGGGGAGGATTGCACGATTCGGGCGCTGGCAGAGAGCATGGCCCGCACCACGGGATACACCGGGCGGCTGGTCTTCGACACTTCCAAGCCCGACGGCACGCCGCGCAAACTGCTTGACGTAAGCCTGATTCGCAATCTGGGTTGGACTGCGCGCATCGGGTTGGAGCAGGGACTCCAAGACACTTACGCGTGGTGCCGGCATCGAATTTTCAACGGGTCTTAGGCTAAGGTGCGCTGCCAGTCGACTCTAAGGAAGACTCGATGATCCCTCGCCCAGCGCCACTCTTCGCCACTCCTTTGCCGGCGGTGCCGCTCCTGCGGTCACTTGCCGTGATGCTGATCATCCTGATCAGCGGCGCCGCATACGCTGCGAGCGATGCTGCCACCCTGCGCGCCACCCTGTTCGAGACCGCCGACCGCGCGCTCGCCGCCGCGCGATCCGCGCAGGGCGAGGTGCTTGCGCCGAACGCTTTCGAGCGGGGCGCGAAATTCTATGAGAAGGCAGAGCGGACGCTCGCCGCCGGCGGCAATCTCGAGTCTATCCAGCGCAATCTGACCGCCGCGACCGAGGCCTTCAACCAATCGACGCTGAGTGCCGGAGGCAGCGCGCGCTATTTTGTCGAGCCGCTGCGCGCCCGTCAGCGCGCACAGTTCGCGGGCGCCAACCGCTTTGCTGAAGAAGAGTGGCGAAACGCCGAGAAGGCGCTCGCGAACGCAGCAGCACGACTCGAGCGGGCCGGCTCGGAGCGTTCGCGGGCATCGGCCGCGGAACGTGCCAGCAGAATCGCTCCAGACATCATCGAACGCTACAGCGCTGCGGAGCTTGCGGCGATCAAGGCAAACTACCTGCAGCAAACGCGCAATCTCCTCGCGCAGGCCGAAAACATGCGCGCTCGACGCGTGGCTCCAATCGCCTACGCGCGCGCAATCGAACTCCTCGCCGAAGCTGAAGCTGCACTGAATGAGGATCGCTACGACACCGACCGTCCGCGCAACCTGGCTCGCATGGCGGAAGAGAGTGCTTTTCAGGCGGTATACGTGGCCGACGTCGAACGCCGCATTCGCGATGACGACTATTCTGTCGAGACGCTGGTAATCGAGTGGGAGAACGCGCTGCGGGCGATCGCCGATTTGCTCGAGGTGCCGGTGCAGTTCGATACCGGTCCGCAAACAGCCGTGGTCACGTTGAAGCGTGCCGTCGACGCCCTGCAAACCGAGGTTGCCGATTTGCGCCAGGGGGTTGCCGAGCGCGACCAGGAAATTGCCAGCCTACGCCAGGAACTCGGCGGCACCACCGCCAATCTCGAGCGCGTCAATCAGGTGCTCGCACGACAGGAACGGCAACGCGCTCGGGTGGCGAAACTGCAGGCGCTCTTCAGCCCCGCCGAAGGCACCGTCCTGCGGCAGGACGACGCCGTGGTGCTACGCCTGATTGGACTGGCGTTTCCGAGCGGCGGCGCGAGGCTTGGCGCCGAGCACGAGGCCCTGCTCGCCAAAGTCCGCAGCGCGCTCGCCGAGTTCCCGGAGGCCACGATCGTGGTCGAGGGGCACACCGATTCGTTCGGGTCGGACACCAGCAATCAGACCCTGTCACAGACGCGCGCGAACGCCGTCCTGCAGTACCTGGCGGCTGCTGGTGTGATCTCGCCTGTCACCTCGACAGCGCTAGGCTTCGGCGAATCACGGCCAGTCGCGAGCAACGAAACACCCGAGGGTCGGCGCCGCAACCGGCGCATCGACATTCTGATTCACGCGCCCTGACGCCGCTGGCGCCACATCCGGAATCAGCGGCACGAACGCGACCGGAAGAACATCGCGACTGCGAAGGCGCCCCCGAACATCGCGCCGGATGCGTCGGAGCACCTGCCGCCCGGGCGCCGTTTCCACCGGGATGACGAGCGCTGCGCCCCGACCGAGCTGTTCAAGTAACGACGCTGGCACCTCCGGTGCAGCTGCGGTCACGATGACGCCATCGAACGGCGCAAACTGAGGCCACCCCGCGAATCCGTCCGCGCAACGCGTATCCACGTTCTGATATCCGAGCTCTGCCAATCGCGCGGCGGCTGCGTCGGCGAGCTCAGGTATCCGCTCGACGGACCAGACATGCGCGACGAGCTCCGCCAAGACGGCGCTCTGGTAGCCCGACCCGGTACCGATCTCGAGTATGCGGCCCTCAGGCCTGGCATCGAGCAGGTCGGTCATCAACGCCACGACAAACGGCTGGGAAATGGTTTGCCCGTGACCTATCGGCAAAGCGGTGTCTTCCCATGCCGACGCACGCTCGTCCCGGGATACGAAGCGTTCACGCGGCACCCGTTCAATCGCATCGAGGACGGCGGGCGACAGCCTCGAACGCCCGGTCAAGGGGGCCGTGGCGCGAACTTCGTCCTCGATCAATCGCCGCAGCCGGCGCCGGTTACCCTGCGATACTCGTTTCACCCTGGCGCTCCCTATCGCAAGGCGCCACCGTCGCGCGCGGGGACGCCGCAAACCATCGGGATGTTCCGCAGTCATGCGCCTCTCCACTAGCGCGCCCGCGGCTAGACCGGATAGTCCCGCATAGCAGCTGCCCCAGAGAATGCGACCTCTACTGCACAGGAGCACCGCTATGGGCAAGGAAAAAGAGGTTTCGGTAGTACGCAGCGCGGAGTCGTTTCCGCAGCGGTTTGAGCGTGAGTTCGAGCGCATGTTCGATGATTTCTTCCGCCGCCGCTGGCCGCGGGCACTGAGCTTCGACTGGCCGCAGGCGCCGGCACTGGCACGGGAAAACGGTGTGCCGCGCATGGACGTGGTCGATGGCGCAGACGCGGTGACCGTGCGCGCGGAATTGCCGGGGATAGCGGCAAAGGACGTGGAAGTCTCTGTTTCCGACAACACCATCACGATCAAAGGAAGCTGTTCTCACGAGGAAACCCGCCAGGATGGCGACTACTGGCAACGCGAGATTCACGAGGGCGAGAGCGCGCGCACGCTGTCATTGCCAAGCTACGTTGACGCAGATCGCGCGAGCGCGAAATTGAAGGACGGGCTCTTGGAGGTGACCCTGCCTAAGACCGAGCAAGCGAAGCGCCAGCGCATCGCAGTCAGCGGATAGCTCGCACGCCGGAACGCGGCGGGGCCCAGACGGCTATCGGCAGAGCGCATCATGCCCTATGACACTGCCCTCGCGCGTGCCGTCTGGAACGCGCGCTACCGTCTCGATCAAGGTGACGGCCGGGAAGTTGATGTACCGGCCACTTTGGAACGGGTCGCCCGGAGCGCGGCGCGCTTGGAATCGCGGGGACGCGCGCTGTGGAGCCGTCGCTTCACGGACCTGCTGGCCAGCGGCCTTTTTATCCCCGGGGGGCGAATTCTTGCCGGTGCCGGAGGAACGGACGGAAAAAAATTAGGACCGACGCTCGCCAATTGCTTCGTAATGACGCCGCTCACCTCTGGCCCACGCGAGCTGCGCTCGGCGCTCTTGGCAAGCGCACGCACGCTCCGGGCAGGTGGCGGTATCGGACTGGATTTCTCTGGACTTCGTTCAAGCGAGTCTGACAAAACGGGTCCTGTGGCTATGCTTGCGCGCTGGGACCAGCTGGCACAGCGATGCGCGGCGCCGCGCTGTCGTCGAGGCGCGGTCATGGCGACGCTGCGCGACGACCACCCTGATCTGCTCCGCTTTATTGACGCCAAACTCGAACCTGGCGTGCTCACCCACTGCAACTGCTCCGTCCTCGTGTCGGATGCCCTGTTAATCGCTGTGCGCCGTAATGATCGCTGGCTGTTGCATCGAGGCAAGCCGGGCTCGACGACGATGATGCAGGAGATTGATGCCAGAGCACTTTGGCAGCGGCTCGCGCGAGCAGCGCTCGCCACTGGAGAGCCCGGCGTGCTGTTCCGTGACCACATCAACCGGGAGAACAATCTCGGCTACCGCGAACGCCTCACAACCACGAATCCCTGCGCAGAAACTCCGCTGCCAAACGGGGGCGCGTGTCTACTCGGCAGCTTCAATCTGGCCCTCCTGGTGCGCAACCCGTGGACAGCCTCAGCGCGCTTCGATTACCACAGGTTGGAACTGCTCATGCCCCTGGTTGTGCGTTTCATGGACAACCTGATCGATCAGGCGCACCTGCCGCTTCCTGCGCAGCGGCGCGAGGCTTCGCTCACACGCCGATTGGGCATCGGCGTCATGGGGCTCGGATCCGCCCTCACAGCGCTCGGCCTGCGCTATGGCAGCAGTCCGGGGCGTACCACGGCGTCGAACATTCTCCGGGCGCTGCGTGATGCGGCTTATGCGTCAAGTGTCCTACTGGCTGATGAGCGCAGCGCATTTCCCGCATTTGATCCGGAGCGTTATCCGGCAAGCCCCTTTGTCGAGCGGCTGCCGGACTCTATCAGGCGAACAATCGCACGCAGGGGGATTCGGAACAGCCACCTGCTTGCCTGTGCGCCGACCGGCAGCATTGCGTTGCTGGCAGACAACGTTTCATGTGGCATCGAGCCGAGCTTTGGCGCTCTTCTGTCGCGGTGCATCCGGTCGCGGGAGGGGCTCGATGTGGTGCCCGCCACCGACTGGTCCATAGCCCAGTGGCCGGGCTCGCCAGGCACGCGACCACCGGCTTTCGAGACCGCCTACGACATTGATCCGCCGGGACACTTGGCAATGCTGCTCGCTCTGCAGCCCTGGGTCGACCAAGGCATCTCCAAGACAATACCGCTGGGACCCGAGGTTTCCGCGACCGATGTCGCCGACCTGTTGCTGGCGGCGGGAGACGGAGGAGCAAAAGGTGTGACCGTATTTCGCCAAAGCGACGAGCGACCGCCCGCCATCCTGTGAGCGTTCACTCCCAGCGCTGCTGGCACCCGGTCATCGCTCGAGTTCTTGTTACACTCGCGGCCAAGCACCACAGACCGGGGGATCCTCATGCGCGTCGCCAATGCGTTGCGTTTTGTCATCGCACTGAGCGTGATGCTCGGCACGGCCTTGCCCGCAGCGGCCGAGAACTCCCGATTTGCTGCGGAGGCACCTGAGCGACTAGCTGATTACCTGCGCATCGACACCGTAAATCCGCCGGGGAATGAAAGCCGGGGCGTGGCTTACCTGAAGGCGCTGCTCGACGCTGCGGGAATTCCTTCCAACACCGCGGAGTCCGCTCCCGGGCGCGGTAATCTCTGGGCGCGCTTAGAAGGCGGTGACCAGCCCGCACTGATCCTGCTGCATCACATCGATGTGGTCCCGGCCGACCCGCGCTATTGGCGGTCCAACCCGCTCGGTGGGGTGATCGAGGACGGGTACATCACGGGTCGCGGGGCACTCGATATGAAGGGCACCGGCATCATGCAGCTGCAGGCTTTTCTCGCTCTGCACGCGTCCGGGGTGCGATTGGACCGGGATGTCGTGCTGGTCGCAACCGCCGACGAAGAAGCCGGCGGCGCCTACGGCGCGGGCTGGTTGATCGAGCACCACCCCGAAATCTTCGCGAACGCCGGCTACCTGTTGAACGAGGGCGGCAGCGGCATGTTGCTCGGCAACCAGCTCGTATTTTCGGTGGAAGTCACGCAGAAAGTACCGCTTTGGCTGAGGTTGACGGCACGTGGCAACCCGGGACACGGCTCCGCCCCCCAAGCCGTCACGGCGGTGACCCGATTGCTCAAAGCCGGTCATCGCATCGCAGAAACTGGTTTTCCCCCACGGGTGGTGCCCGCGGTAGCCGCGATGTTCGAAGGGCTCGCCCCATTCCAGCCGGAGGAGCTTCGCGGTCGCTACGCAAATCTATCCGCGGCGATTGGCGACGAGAGCTTTCTGCGCGCGCTGCAATTGAGCAACCCGGGCGCCCATGCGCTGCTGCGCAATACCTGTTCGCTGACCCGGCTTGCTGGGAGCAACAAGATCAACGTCGTCCCCACCGAAGCCACACTGGAAATCGACTGCCGGCTGCTACCGGATCAGGATCCCGAGGCCTTTATCGATGACCTGCGGGTCGTGGTGAGCGACCCCGCGGTGGAGATCGAGACGCTCATGTCCTTCACCCCCGCGAGTTCCGCTGCCGGCACCGCGCTGTACCGCGCCATTGAGACTCGCGTCGCCGAGCGTCACCCCGAGGCGCTCGTGATCGCGACCGTCTCTGCCGGGTTCACCGACAGTCATTTCTTCCGTGATCTGGGAATCGCGAGCTACGGCTTCAGCCCGATCGTGGTGCCTGCTGCGGATCGTGGCGGCGTGCACGGCAACAATGAGCGAATCAAAGTGGATACGCTGATCGAAGGCACGGAGCTGATGATCGATCTGGTACGGCACTTCGCTGTCGAGCGCTAGCGCCCTCAACGGGGTACACGCGGGGTCAGCCCAGCGCCACCCGCAGAGTCGCGATCAGCGACGCAAGCGCAGGCAGGCGTGACTCCTCGGTCTCAAGAATGCGCAGCATCAGAAGCCGCTTAGCCGCATCCCGATCCGTCACGGCCGCGGGCATGACGTCCGCGAGCAGGTCCACCAACCGCTCGGCTCCGTGTAGCCGACCCCAAAGATAATCGTGCTCACGGTGTGACCGGTCAAAAAAGCCGAGGAAACCAAAGAGCGCACGACTACGGAGCCCCGAGAAGTGGGCGCTCAGGAATCCCGCGTCGTCCGGACTCACCCGTTCAATAGTCACTGGAGTCAGCGGATCGGGCAGGTCGTCGTCCGTTCCATCACCGATCAGCAGCATGTCGAGTAGCGGAAAGCCGGCATATTCGCCGACGAGCTCGCGGCGGTGGGTCTCGGTCATTGCCGAGTCGGCAAGATGCCGGGCCAAGCATTCATCGAAAGCGCGGTCGCGCGCGCCGAGTGCAAGCTGCGCCGCCAGCCCGTTCAGCGCATCGCGCAGCGCATCGGTCAAGTCGCCCGACGGGGCGGCACCGATCTCACCGCGTCGCAGGGACTCCAACGATTCAAGGTGTCGGTAGATGTCGATCTTGAGTGCACCCAGCCGCGCACGCCCGGCAAGTTCAGCACAACGGGCCTCCAGCTGATTCACACGCCGAATCAGGAACTGCAGCTGTCGGATGCGATAGGCCACATCAAACCGATCGAGAAAAAGGCTCAGGTGGGGTCGTGGATCCCCCGGATCGGTCTGCGGCACTAGCGCTGCAATCTCTGCAACTCGGGCGGTGAGCTCGGCTACCCCTGGACGATCGCCAGCCGGCAGCCAGCGTTCCACGAGCGCGTCAACGATTCGCCAGGCACGGCGCTCCGCATACCCTTGCCAGGCAATGCCTGCCTCTAGTGACGCCTGATCCTCAAGCGTTTCTCGCAGATAGGTCACGAGTGTTGCGCTCACCGGAACCCGCGCCTCGGTTCCAAGAAGCTGGCCAACCCACCGGTCGATACGTCCTCGCTGACCCGCAAGCACGCGCTGATTCAGGCGCGCGCGAACATCGAGTTGCGCAAGCGCGGCAAGCTCGTCCTGGATGGGCTGGAAACGAGGGATGCCCAGCAGCGCCGCGCGAAGGGTGTCGAGATAGCCGGCGACGCCTGAACGACCATTGGACATCGTCGGAGCCGAGAGCGCTGGATTGGGTTCGACATACACGACGCGCCGAAACACCTGGCGATCCGCAGGACGGTGATGCAGCGTTTCGAACACTGCGCGAAAAGGTTTGTTATCCACGATCCCGCCATCGATGAACTCGCGATGACGCGGGTCAACCTGGGTGCGCATCGGGCGCCCATCGCGAAGCCTGAGCGCGTGATCGAGAAATGCCTGCTGCTTCGGCCAGTCGAGGCCGCGGCGGCGCAGTACTGCCTCGAACTCGGCGTGGCAAAAAGCCGGAAACGCACCCGCAAACGAAGCGCTTGCCCGGGCTGCCCACACCAGCGCGGGCTGGTTGTCGTCGGTCAGCTCCGTGCCGGGAGGCGCCACGACCCCATGGGAAAGATGACAATAAACCGCGTGCTCTCGCTCGACCCTGAGCGCACCCGGCGCATCCACCCGCAGTGGGCGGGGATAGCCGCGCAGATCCGTGATGCTCGCGTGGAAATCAAGCCGCTGCTCCGGGGGCACCAGTGAGCTGCCGGGGCGACGCGATCGGCGCATGGCATCGAGGGCGTCGAGCAAGATCTCGCTGAGCCGAGCGCCAGAGAACGGGGCTACCCACCAGGGTGAGCGCACCACGCGCGCGAGTTTGCGCCGAGTTTCAGTCGTCGCCGCATGGGCTGGCAACCAACGCAGTAACGCCCGAATTACCGGGTACATATACCACTTGTGCCACGGTCGAACGCGATGCGCAGAAAGATTATCGCTGTCAGCGTACGCGAGCCATAGCGGCGTCGTGGCATCCGGATCAGCGTCATGGACCAGGGTATAGGCGAGCAGCGCCCCGTTGATGGCGCCGGCTGAAGCTCCCGCTATTACATCGATGACAACGCGAAATTCCTGCGTCGCGTTCATCGCTCTCAGCCAGTCAAAGTAGATCAGCTCAGTGTCTGCCGGTCTGCCATCCGACCCCGCGGAAAATCCGCCCGCACGGACAGCAGCCGGGGTATCGATTAACACCTTGGACGCGCGGATCAGCTTCGCGAACTCCTTCGTGACACCATGCATGTAGACGGCGAGTGAAGCGCCGCCATAAATCACGAGAGCGAGCCGCAGCTCCTGTTTGTCCATGCAAGCGCGCCTCAGGGCGGCGCGTAGCCGTAGCTGGCTTGCAGACCCAGAGGCAGATCCAACGCCCAATAACCCAGCAGGAAGATTGTCCAGACAAG
Source organism: Pseudomonadales bacterium (assembly GCA_049454295.1). Classification (GTDB taxonomy): domain Bacteria; phylum Pseudomonadota; class Gammaproteobacteria; order Pseudomonadales; family Azotimanducaceae; genus UBA7803. Next base: position 5,993 of record JBMTYG010000072.1, on the reverse strand, counting down.
CAGGAAGGTCAGGGAGTACGGGAGCATCATGGCCACCACCGTGCCAATCCCCGTGCGTGTGACGTAGCGCTGACAGAACACCACCACAAGCGGGAAGTAGGGCATGAGGGGAGTGATAATGTTAGTGGAGGAGTCGCCCACGCGATACGCCGCCTGGGTCAGGTCAGGCGAAAGCCCGAGCTGCATGAGCATGGGCACGAGCACCGGCGCGAGCAGCGCCCATTTCGCCGATGACGACCCTATGAACAGGTTTACCAGGGCTGTGATGAGTGTCACCGCCACCACCGTGACCGCGAGAGGGAGCGCAGCGGCCTCGAGCGCCGCAGCACCGGTAAGCGCGAGGAGGGCGCCCAGATTCGAACGTCCAAACTCGGCAATAAAGAGCGCTGCAAAGAACGCCATCACAATGTAGTAACCCATGCCGCTCATCGCTGAGGTCATCCCCGCCACGAGGTCGCGGTGCGTGCGAACAGATCCCGATACGTAGCCAAACGCCACACCCGGTAGCAGGAACAACAGGAAAATCAGCGGAACCACGCTCTTCATGAGCGGCGCCGACGAATCAGCCAGCGCACCGTTCGGCGCACGCCACGCCGAGGAATCCGACCAGGCGCTCGCAACCAGCAGCAGGATGCCGAGCATCATGCCGCCGAGCGCCACTCGCAAACCGCGCCGTTCTGCGTCGGACAAGGGCGCGAGCGCCGGCGCGTCCGCCTGATCGCCGTCGAGTTCGGTCCCGCGCAGGCGTGGCTCCACGATGCGGTCGGTCACGAACCAGCCCACAGCGACAATAATCAGCGTCGATGACGCCGTAAAAAACCAGTTGTTCAGGGGATTAAGCACAAGTTCCGGGTCAAGTAGACGACCCGCAGCCTGAGAAATGCCTTGCAACATCGGATCAAGCGCCGAGGGCACGAAGTTGGCGCTGAACCCGCCTGAGACTCCGGCAAAGGCGGCGGCAATCCCAGCCAGCGGGTGCCGACCTGCCGCCTGAAAGATGACGGCGCCGAGAGGGATAACCAGCACATAGCCTGCGTCCGCTGCCGTATGGCTGACGATCGCCACCAGCAGCAGCATCGGCGTCAGGAGCCGCGGTGAGGTCGCCGACAACAGCGCTCGAAGTCCGGCGCGGATGAATCCCGTGTGGTCCGCAACGCCTATGCCAAGCATGGCAACGAGGACGACCCCGAGCGGATGGAAGCCGACAAAGGTTGCGACCATCCCGCCAAGGAACGCCGCGAGTGAGTCTGCACGCAGCAGATTTTCGACCTTGATTGGGGCGCCCGAGCGCGGATCGATATAGCCGTATTCGATCTGCGCGAGAAGCGCGGATGCGACCCAAACCAGTAGTAGCAGCGCGAGGAACAGCACCGCCGGATCGGGCAGCCGATTGCCCACCCGCTCGATACGGTCGAGCCAGCCCTGTTGGCGCGCGTCCGCCACGATCCGCTGACCTACCTAGAGGCGGGCAGAGCGCGGAGGAGGACGTAGCCACCCAGCGCGCCGGCTAGCACCTGGGCGACCAGCCCGGCCGTCGAACGCACGCCCGCCACCGGCGTAAACCCAATGGCAAGCTCGAGCGCAAGGTGCAGCACCAGGAAGGCAACAGCGCCTGCCAGCGGATAGCCGAACGAGCGCCACCCTGGCCGGAACCGAATGATCAGCGCCGCCACCGCAAACGCGATGGCCAGAGCGACGGCAACCAGTGGCAGATACGACGTTGCCATGCCGACCAGGTCAAAAAAAGTCGTGCCCAGCCGATCCCCGAGCGGCACGACAACGCCGAGCTCGGCGAGCTTTCCTAGCACAAACTGCGTCCCGGCGATGGTGCCGATCGCGTAAGCCACCAACACCGCCAGAAGCCAGGCGCCAACTTTTCGCAACATGAGCAAGTACATCCTCACGGCAGATGCCCTAGCATAACGGTTCCGCCCGGACCGCGGGCACTCCCTTCGTGAGATCACGTCATGCGCAACGCGCTACTGCTCGGCTTCCTGTTGATGCTGATTGGCCCCAACCTCCACGCCGACACCCCCGGCTATCGTCTTGAAACCGTTGCGGAGGGTCTCGATAACCCTTGGGGTATCGCGTTCCTGCCTGACGGGGAGCTGCTCATCACTGAGCGCGTGGGCGCGCTACGCCGCATATCTTCGAGCGGCATGGTCGGGCCCGGACTGAGTGGCGTCCCGCCGGTCTACTATGCGGGTCAGGGCGGGCTGCTCGACGTGGCGCTCGACCCGGACTTTGCTAGCAACCAAACGGTTTATCTGTCCTACGCCCATGGGAACGGGGAAGCGAATGCCACCCGCATTGCGCGCGCCCGGCTGGTCGGACAAACGCTTGAAGGGCTCGAAGTACTGCACACGGTCGCACCAACCAAGGATACCCCGCAGCACTATGGCGGGGCGCTCGCCTGGATGCCCGATGGAACGCTGCTCATGACGACAGGGGACGGCTTCGTCTACCGGGAAGCGGCGCAGGATCAGAAGAGCGAGCTTGGCAAGACGCTACGCATCGGCCGCGACGGTCAGCCGCCTGCCGACAACCCATTCACCGCAGACCCGGCTAGCGCAGCTGTCTTTAGCTACGGTCACCGCAATCCCCAGGGTATCGCTGTAGACAGCGTGACCGGTGCCATTTACCAGCACGAGCACGGACCGCGCGGAGGCGATGAGCTCAACGTGCTGCGACCTGGCGCCAACTACGGCTGGCCGATTGCAACCTTCGGTATCGATTACACGGGCGCACGCATCTCCCCCTACCAGTCGTGGCCCGGCACTGAGGCGCCGTTGCGACACTGGGTTCCGTCCATCGGACCGTCCGGTCTGACGCTCTATTCCGGCAAGCTGTTCCCGGCATGGCAGGGCAGCCTTTTCCTCGGAGCACTGGTGAATCGGGAAGTACGCCGTCTGACACTCGAAGGCAACCAGATCATCGCTGAGGAGGCGCTTTTCGCCGAACTCGGCGAGCGCATACGCAACGTGAAGATGGGGCCGGACGGTGCGCTCTACCTCGTCACCGACGGGCCCCAGGGGAAAATCATACGGGTGCTTCCCGACTGATCTCGCGACGCTAGAGCAGCTGCGCCAGGACGGTACCGATTTCCTCCGGTGTCACCGTTGGCGCAAATCGGGCAACGATCGCGCCCTCGGGATCAACGAGGAACTTGGTGAAGTTCCAGGCTATCGGACTGTTACCCTCCTCGTCCGGTCGGGTGGCTGTCAGCCACTGATACAAAGGACAGGCACCACTGCCATTAACGTCGATCTTGCTGAACATCGGGAAGTTAACGTCGTACTTGCTCGTCGCAAACGCGAGTATCTCGGCGTCGCTGCCGGGCTCCTGAGCACCGAACTGATTGCAAGGAAACGCGAGAACCGTCAAACCACGCGGCCCAAATTCGGCCTGAAGGGTACGCAGACCTGCGTACTGTGGCGTCAGCCCTCAACGACTCGCGACATTGACGATGAGGCAGTAACGGCCCTCGAACATCGAGAAATCAACGGTATCGCCGCTGATAGCGACCATGCTCAAGGCGTGGAAGCTGGACATGGGAAGCTCCTCCTGAGTCACCCGGAATTGGGTCGCTCCATCATAGCGATCGGGGTGGGCTGGGAGCCATCGGCCTCATCGAGTCAGCTCGCGTCAGCGCGATGCAGCGGGTCGTGACGCAAGTTCAACAAGTGCGCTGCAAGCAGAACACTGACCCCGACCACGGTAAGAACGGTCTCAAGCGAGCGATCGAAAATATGGCTCACGGCAAGCAGCATAACGGCGAGCCCCAGCGCGCCTAACACCAGCCCCCGCACTTGCCCGTGTGCCCGATAACCATGCCAGAGCGCGTAGGCACTGATCGGGAGCGCAAGCCCGAGCAACAGCCAATGCACCGGCGACTCCGTGCCGAGCATCACCGGACCGAGAGTCGGGACAAGCAGCAGGGCTAGCGGAAGTGCGAGGCAGTGCAAAAGGCAGGCAACGGAGAGTCCGATCGCCACACGATCGTAACGACGTCGCTGCGCGGGCGCCGGCGCCCCGCGTGAAATCTCTCCCTCGAACATGTCGATTCCGAGCAATGATTGGGCAATGAAACCCTGTTTCGCTGCAGACCGTAATCTGCCAAACGTCGCCGGTCAGAACTCCAATCGAAGCCCCGCCACAATCGCGCGGCCCGGCAGCGGCGCCAGGTCCTTGAGAAAGGATACATGATTGCGCTGTTCGTCGTCGGTTAGGTTGCGGCCCTCAACGTATAGGGTCACCGTGCTGCCACCCAACCCATAGGTAGCCGCAACACGGGCTCGCAGATCGTTGTAAGCCGCGGTCTCAGTCTCAAAAGAGGCGATGCTGTCACGCTTCATCACGCGCACATAGTCCAAATTAGTGATGAATTGACCGCGCCGAGCCTCCAGGCCCACGCCATAGCGGTCGCCCGGCAGACGCGGCACTGCGTCGTCATCATTGGCGTCAATCTCAGCCCGGACCCGATCGAAAAAGGCACGGACATCGACCGCTGTGGAGCCCGTGTCGGCTAAGGCATAGCGGGCCTCCAGATCGAGTCCCTGAAACTGCGCATCAGACTGAGACCAGACGCGGACCGGAAGATCGTCCTCTGCGACACCCGTGTCTGCCAGATAAATGAAATCGCGGAACTGATTCACATACAGCGTGGCCTCGAGCGCCAGACGATCAGGCGCGTAGCGCAGTGTCGCGGCCAGGCTGTTCGAAGACTCCACATTCAGTTTGGCATTACCCACCTCAAACGCCCCCGTTGCCAGGTGCGGCCCCTGCGAATAAAGCTCTGCGGCGGTCGGCGCCCGTTCCGCAAAGTCAGCCGCCAAGCCGAGTTCCCAGCCAGCAGGCAGGGGTAAAATCAGACCGAGGGACAGGCTGGCGGCGGAAAAATCATCGCCGCCGAATTGATCCGTCTCATGATCTATGCGCTCGATTCGAGCACCCGCCTGCAGCGTGAGCAACCCAACCGTACGCTCCTCAATCAGGAAGATTGCTCCCGTTCGGGTTTCATAGGGGGGCGCATACGCCTCCTCGCCGACACTCACGAAGTCTTCTTCGCCAAACTGAAGACCCATCACCCCGTGCCAACCAGCCACCCGCTCGTGCTCCGCCTCGAGGCGGGTTTCCCACGCTTTGACCGAGTAACGCGTTCCAACTTCGCCCGGCGCCTCGATCTCACTGTGCTCATAGTCGTTGATGCCCAGGCGCAGCTCGATCTTGTTCCAGCCCGGCGCAGGCTCCGTCGCGCCCGCTGCCAGATCCCAGCGACGCTGCCGCAGGTCGAGACGGACGCCGTCTGCCTCGGTGATCGCATCGGAGAAAAGATCCGCTCCGGCAGGAGCCGCCGAGCCATCATCGTGCTCGAGTTCGCCGTGTTCATGGCCGTGCCCGCCAGGGAGACCGTACTCAGCGTCAAACGCGCTGCGTGAGATGCCGACATAAGCGCGCGCCCCCACAAAGGACAAACCGAACGCGCCGCCTTCGGTATCCAGATCGCTATTTGGCAGCTCACCGCGCGCCTCCTCGGGCGCTTCCTCGCTATGGGATTCAGCGTCTTCTGCTTCCGCGCGACGCAGCGCCGCTGATTCGGCATAACCAGGAATCTCATAGGCATCGAGCAGCCGACGAAAACCGTCGGCATGCCAGGCAAAGGAACCGACACGGCCGTCAACGCGCAGCGAGCCGCTGCGCTGGTCGGCTACGTCATCAAACCGAGTATCAAACCGTCCAGAGAAAGGCACCTCTGGCAGGGCCTTTGGAACACGGCCTGAATGCACGTCGACGACGCCGCCGATGGCACCAGACCCGTACAGAAGCGTCGAGGGGCCCTTCAGAATCTCGATGCTGTCCGCTAGCGCGGGATCGATGGTCACCGCGTGATCGTCACTCAACACCGACGCATCCAGCGACGCGATGTGATCCTCCATCACCCGAACCCGAATCCCGCCAGACCATGGATGACCGGACGTCCCACCGCCTGCCCG
>JBMTYG010000071.1:0-15685 GCA_049454295.1 Pseudomonadales bacterium | reverse complement strand
CCGATCTGCTGATCTTGATCAGGCGCTGGGGCTGATCTGACTCAGCTGTGATGCGCGCTTGAACAGCGACCGGTCTTCCCCTTCTCAGAGAGCAGGGGAGAATATCGGAGCGGGGGTAAATTAATGCAGAAGATCGATTTCTCGGCGAGTGATGGTCATCGCGTCGCCGCGTGGTCGTGGGATATCCCATCGCCCCGCGCGATAGTTCAGATAGCGCATGGCATGGGCGAACACGCGCGTCGCTACGATCAGGTTGCGCAAGACCTGAATGCCGCCGGTTACGCCGTTTTCGCGACCGATCATCGGGGACATGGTGGTACCGCAACGTCGCCGCTGGGCTGGATGGGTGGCGATGGCTGGAACCGGACCCTTGCGGATACGTATGAATTCTCTCTCCGGCTCCGAGCGCTACACCCGCAGAGTCGACTTGTTTTGCTGGGTCACAGCATGGGGGCGATGCTGAGCCCGCAGTACATCACTCGATACGGAAAGACGATCGATGCGCTCGCGCTGTCTGGATCACCGGGGTTTAAGAATGCCTTTGGTCGAGTGGTGCCTAAGCTCGTCGCGCGAATCGAGGCGCGGCGGTGTAGCCCGGATCAGTCGAGCGCGCTCTTGCAGGCGCTCCTCTTTGGCAGTAACAACAAGCCCTTTAACGGGCCAGCAGCGACGGGGTTCGAATGGCTATCCAGAGATCAGGAGGCTGTCAGCCGCTATATTGAAGACCCGCTCTGCGGGTTCGTGCTGACCACGGGTTCACTCGTTGATTTGTTTCATGGCGCGGCAATGACACAGAAACAAGTCTGTCTTGATCATATTCCCAAAGATCTGCCGATCTATGTGTTTGCGGGAACGGATGACCCGGTTCACAACGGCATGGTAGACCTAGAGCGCATGCTTGAGGCATGGCGAGCCACAGGGCTGACCCAGGTCGAACATCGTTGGTATTCGGGTGGCCGCCACGAAGTCTTCAACGAAACCAACCGCGAGGCAGTGATGCGCGATCTCGTGGAGTGGTTACAGCGTGTGACGTCATAACCGTGCGATCGATTGGTCACCGCGTCGCACGTTCACCGGTATAGCACTCATCACGGGCATGCCTGTGCGCGCGTCGTAATCCTCGCTGACCGATGTCAGGCGCCCAGTGTTAGACCCGAGGCTGAAGAGCTTGTGATCTTCGGTCGGCGCATCGCCGAAGGCGTGCGCCATTGAAACCACGCCGGGTCGTATGTCCTCTGCCTCTTCGACCACCCCGAGAATCCTCGCGTGGGCGGACGCGATCTCCACCACATCGCCCGCGTGCAACCCAAGCGCCGCAATATCCGTGGGATGCATGAACGCTGGGTTGTATCCGCCGTTCTTCATGAGTTTGGGAATGTCGCGCCCGGATGAGTTGTACACCTCGTGCAGCCGTCGGCTGACAAGGCGATGAGTGAACTTCGCCTGTCCGGCATAGCCTGCATGACCGCTCAGGGCTTCCGCTCTCACGTCAGTCAGCTCGTTCATCATGAACTCATTGCCAAGATCCAGGCGCTCAAGGCAGTCAGCTTCTTTCGGTAGAACCCGAATGGATTCATCCGGATACAGCTTGCCGTGCGGATGCTGGCGAACCTCGTCGAGCGGGATGCGCGAGCCTTGCGTGAGAATGTCGAATAGCGCGTCCGTCGTATAGTGCGCATTCATGTCAAGTGGCTCCCCGTTCAACACAAGGTTGAGCCCGAGGCGCTGAGCTAGACCGAAAAAGACCTCCCATTCCTCGAGCAAATCTGAGCCCTCAGGCGGATCGATCAGGGCTGGTTGGTATTGGGCATAGGGCTCTGGATAGCCGGTTGACATGCCGTAGAACCAGACACCCTCGTTAGGCATGCTGATCGCCGGACACTCAAGTCCAAGTTTGGGTGGTAGGACGTAGTGGCTCATCTTGGCGGTCGCCGACATCTTGATGTCGAGCATCACCGACAGATCGAGGTGCTTCAGCGCGTCATAGGTCTTGAGCTGATCCGGCCAGGCAACGAGCGGATTGCCACCCACGCTAAAGAGCGCTTTTACCTGACCCTCGCCGCCGAGCAGAATCTCGTCGGCGAGAGCGGCTGCCGATAGACCGCTGGCGTTATCGCCGAGATCGCGTACGCGCAGCCTGGTACCGTAGCCAAAGGCGGGTGGTTTGGGTTCGGCCTGCGCCTTGCCGTGGCGCAGCGGCAGCAGCACGAACGGGTTTGGAACCTGCTCTCCGGCGCGCATCCAGCGCCCGCACAGTGTATTGATCGCGAGCACCAGGTACTCCGTCAGTGTGCCGCGCGGAGCCATGTTGGGTCCGGTGCCCGCCGTCACCATGCCGCGGCTGCCGGTCGCGAACAGGCGGGCGGCTTCGATCAGCTTGTCAGCCGGAATCTCGGCGCGGGCTGCGACGTAGTCAGGTGTAAATGGTTCGACGGCTTTGCGTAACCGCTCGAAGCCTGTGGTCTCGGCTGTGATGAAGTTCTGATCATGCCATTGTTCGCGAATGATGATGTGCGCGATGCCGGCCAGGATCGTCGGATCTTCTCCCGGTTTGCATTGCAGGTGCACGGCGGCCTTGCGTGCTGATTCCGTCAGACGGGGATCAATCACCACAAGCTGCATGCCCCGAGCGAGCGCCTCGTGCAGTCGTTTGCCCGGGTTGTACTGCGGAATGCCGCCCCATTTGGAGACTACGGGGTTCGCGCCGACCAGCATCCAGGTATCAGATTCGGAGAAGGGTTGTGGTCCTGCATGCCAGCGGCCATGGAAAGCGAGCGCCATGGGCTTTCCGGGCTGATCGATCGACCCCGAGGTGAAACTCATGGGTGAGCCCAGCGCCTGCATGAAGGCGCGCGCCATTGCTCCGCCCGCAGGGTAGGGGAAGGAATATGTTCCAGTGTAAAGCGCAACCGATCGTGGACCATGCCGATCGATGATCGTACGAAGCTTTGTTGAAATCTCGTCCAGTGCCTGTGTCGACGGAATCTTCTCGTGTCCGTGTGCGGCTTTCTTCCGCGGCTGCAGCAGTCTTTCAGGGTGTAGATGCTGGTCTGCCAACTGGCGACCCTTGACGCAGCTATAGCCGTGATACATCGGGTTCTGAATGTCGCCCAGTACCTTGAGCGGACGATCTCCGTCGAGCGTCACGTTAAGGCCGCAGAAGGCGTGGCAAAAGCGGCAGATGGCGGTTCTCACCTCGGTCATGGCTTCCTCCGAACTGATTTTTCCTGGCGCGCTCTGATGGGATGAGGAAGAGCGCGCGTTCTTTCGCCTCAGCCGCGCAGCGCAGCGAGCCGATCAATCTCCCGCCAGAATCCGGTCATGGTGTCATCGACGATCGTCTGCACCGGCTCCACTGCGTGAATCAGCGCGCTGCTCTGGCCCGCGGAGCCTGCGGTGTTGTCGACGTCGCCACCGACGTAGAGCGCGTCGATCACACTCGACATGCGCCCTTGGGTTTCCATGCCCTGTGGTCCGCTTGTTTGTAACATGGCTTCCGATGCGCGTGTGCGGAGGACGCGCATCTTTGCCCGTGGCGGGCGCGGCAGCATGACCGTACCGTCGACACCGGCTTCGACAATGGCCTGCTTGTAGTTGGCGTGCACAGGGCTTTCGAGTGAGGCAACGAAGCGTGTGCCCATGGCAATGGCCTCTGCACCAAGCGCCATGGCGGCAGCCATGCCGCGTCCGTCGACGATTCCGCCCGCGGCGACGATGGGAAGCTTGACCCGCTCGCGCACCGCCTGCAGCAGTACGAGCGAATTCACTTCCTCGGCATTGCGGATGCCGCCGCTTTCGGCGCCCTCTACGATCAGCCCGTCAACGCCCGCGTCCTCGGCTTTAAGCGCCGCGTCGAGCGATGGGACAGAGTGATAGACAATGATGCCAGCGGCCTTGAGCTCGTCGATGTGCCGTCTGGGATTGCCCGCCGAGGTGGTGACGAATCGCACTTTTTCCTCGATCAGGAAATCGAGGATGCGGCGCTCCATAGCCTCGTTCGCTCGCAGGAACATGATCGGGAGGTTGACGCCAAACGGTGCCGACGTGCTGGCCTTGATGGCATTGAACTCGCGGCGTGTCACCTCGATATCGACACTCGACGTTTCCATCATGCCAAGTGCGCCAGCGGCGGAGACCGCTGAGGCAAGCCTTGCGCGCGCGATCCACGTCATGGGTGCCTGGATGATGGGATAACGCGCGCCCGAATGTGCGAGAAAACGATTACCCGTGAATGGCGTACCCATGACGCCCCCCCTGTGTGCGATCCCCAGCACGAGTGAACGTTGCATGTCGGTGGGTGTCAAGGGTGGAGCCGATTTCACCCTTGGCTTCGTATCTCGGGCAAGTATATCGTCACGCTTCAACCGGCTGGATGCTTGGATTCCATGACGCACCTTGATACCCACAGTGGGGGCTTTGCGGACCGCTCAAGGCGTCGGAAGCCATGAAGGCGTACGCGATCGCGATCGCCCTTCTGCTGGCGATTTTCGGAGCCATTGGCGCCTATCTCTATCAGCGTTTCAGCGCCTTCGCGAGCATGGACTTCAGTCCGCCCCCGGTGACGGTAGCGGTGTCTACGGCCATCACCGAGACCTGGGATGAGACGTTGGATACCGTGGGCACCATCCGCGCGGTGCGGGGGGTGGAGTTAACCTCTGAGTCAAGCGGCGAGATACTCGAGATCCGTTTTGCCTCTGGCGATCAGGTCTCGGCGGGGCAGCCGCTGGTCGTATTGAACGATGAAGTCGAGCGAGCGAGCCGCCGCAACCAGGCGGCAGCGTTGGAATTGGCGGAGATCCTGTTCGAGCGCGACCGGGTGCTGTTGGCGCGCAAATCGATTCCGCAGACGCAGTTCGACCGCTCACGGGCAGACCTGGAAAGGGCTCGCGCACAGCTGGCTGAGACCGAAGCGCGGCTTGCCAACAAGCAGATCGAGGCGCCGTTCGCGGGTACCATCGGTATCAGTCGCCTGGACGTGGGCGACTACGTGTCTCCCGGCACAGTCATCGCCACCCTGCAGGACCTCACCGAGCTTGAGATCGATTTTGCGGTTCCGGCGCGTTTCGCGCCTGCCCTGCGCCCCGGTCTGTCCGTGGTTGTTCGCGTCGATGCGTTTCCGGGTCAGGATTTTCCTGCGACGGTCACGGCTCTGGATCCGCGGATCGATGCGGAGACCGGCGACGTGCTGCTACGAGCGCGGCTAGTCCGACCCGACGGGCTTTTGCCTGGCATGTTCGGGTCGATTGCGCTTGATCTTGGCCAGCGGCAAACGGTGGTCACGGTGCCCGAGACCGCAGTGACCTATGCCCTGCAGGGCAACCTGGTGTACGTGGTCGAGGCGCTAGAGGATGGCGCGCTCACGGCGACTGCCCGGATCGTTCGGGTTGGCGAAGTGCGTGACGCGCGTGTTGCGCTGCTGGATGGAATCGCGGCGGGTGAGCGGGTCGTCAGCGTCGGTCAGAACAAGCTCTATCGCGGCGTTCGCATTGTGATCGACGAGCGCGTCGCGCTGTGATGCCTCGATTCACCGATCTGTTCGTGCATCGTCCGGTGCTCGCGCTAGTCATTGGCGCAGTGATGCTGCTGGTCGGCCTGCAGTCCGGCTCCCAGCTCAGTCTGCGCGAGTATCCTGATGTCGAGAAAAGCGTGATCTTCGTGCGCGCGGTCTATCCGGGTGCCAGTGCCGAGACCGTCCAGGGATTTGTTACCACGCCGCTGCAGCGCCGAATCGCTTCGGCTAAGGGCGTGGACTACATTACGTCCGCGAGCGACACGGGGGTTTCGCAGATCGAGGTCTGGGTGCGCCTCGGCGAGAACTCGACCGATGTCATGGGTGAGGTGATCACCAAGGTCAACGAGGCACGCTTCGAGCTGCCGCGCGAGGTAGAGGACCCGGTCGTCAGCAATCGTACCGGCGGCGACGCCATGATGTACCTCGCGCTGCTGAGCGAACAGATGAGCGTGCAGCAGCGCGCCGACTACGCTGTGCGCTCGATCCAGCCTGTGCTGGCCACCGTCGAGGGCGTGGGCGAGGCCCGCCTGCTTGGTGTGGGTGACTTCGCTATGCGCATCTGGCTGAATCCGACGCGCATGGCGGCTTTTGGAGTCACGGCGGCGGACGTCGACCCCCCCGTGCGGCGCGAAAATTACATCTCTGCCGCCGGCACCACGCGCGGTGAGCTCGTGCGCGCCAGCGTCGACGCTGAGACCGACCTTGAGCACCCTGGGCGGTTTGCCGCGATCGTTTTGCGGCAGGAGGGCGATCGACGGGTCACGCTTGGCGATGTCGCGACGGTGGAACTCGGCAGCGAAACCTACGACTCCGCGGTTTACTCGAGCGGTCAGGCAACGGTGTTCATCGCCATCACCGAGGCGCCCGGGGCGAACCCGCTCGAAATGGCGACGCGCGTCAAAGCCAAGGTGGCTGAGTTGAATACCCAGCTACCGGCTGACCTCTCCATTTTTCTTGATTCCGACCTGTCGATTTACATCGGCGAAGCGCTTAACGAGGTGGTCAGCACCCTGCTCGAGGCGTCGGTAATCGTGGTGCTGGTGATTCTGCTGTTTCTTGGTTCTATGCGGGTGGTCGCCATTCCTATCGTCGCCATACCGCTGTCGCTGGTGTCGGTCCTGTTTCTGATCTGGCTGATGGGTTTCTCGATCAACCTGCTCACATTGCTCGCGATGGTGATCGCCATCGGCTTGGTCGTAGATGACGCTATCGTGGTGGTGGAGAACGTGCACCGGCACATCGAATCGGGCGAGCAACCCCTGGCGGCCGCGCTGGCGGGAGCGAGGGAAGTCGCGTGGCCGGTGGTCGCCATGACCCTGACTCTGGTCGCCGTGTACCTGCCGATTGGCTTTCTGGGTGGACTGACGGGCATTTTGTTCAGCGAGTTCGCCTTGACCCTGGCTGGCGCGGTGGTGGTCTCGGGCGTGGTTGCCCTGGTGCTGACCCCGATGATGTGCGCCTACTTGCTGAAGGACCACGAGCATCAGGGTTCAGTCGCAAGCTGGCTCGATGCTCGCTTCGACGAGCTCCTGCACGGCTACCGGCGCTGGCTTGGCTACTGCTTGGACCACCGCGGCGCGGTCATGCTCTTCGCTGCCATGATCTTCCTGAGCCTGCCAGTCTTCTACCAACTTGCCCAGAAGGAGCTCGCGCCGGAAGAGGATAGTGGCAGCATCTTCGCCGTGGCGACGCCGCCGGACTACGGCAGCCTGGAGTACACGACCTACTTCCTTGATCAGATGGTTGAAGCCTGGAAAACGGTGCCTGAGGTGACACACTCCTGGCAGGTCAACGAGCCCGGTTCGGTGTTCGGCGGGTTGGAGCTCGTGCCCTGGAGCCAGCGGACCCGCAGCTTGGAAGACGTGCGGCAGGAAGTGCAGGCGAAATACCAGGCGATCAGCGGACTGGAGATTTTTACCTTCGCGGCGGGCGGTCTGCCTGGCGCATCGTCGGGTCTGCCGGTGCAGTTTGTCGTCGCGGGCAACGCCGACTATCGCGAACTCGACCGGGTGGCGGAAGAAGTGCTGTCCCGGGTGCGGGCCTCGGGCGTGTTCGCGTTCGTCACCAAGGACCTTCGCTTCTCGCGTCCGGAGGTGACCGTAAGCGTCGACCGCGAGCTCGCGGCCCGACTCGGCATTTCCATGGAGGATATCGGACGCACCCTGCAGATCATGTTGGGGGAAGGAGAGACCAACCGCATCAGCATCGAAGGTCGCAGCTACAAGGTCATCCTCCAGGCCGGGCGGGACTTCCGGCTGACCAAGGAGTGGCTTGAGCGTTACTACGTGCGCACCGGTGGCGGTAGCCTGGTGCCGCTGAGTAGCGTGATCGATATCCGTCAGTCGGTTAAGCCAAATACGCTGAAGCAGTACCAGCAGCAGAACAGCGTCACCATCCAGGGTCTCTTGATCCCGCCAAACTCCCTCGGTGACGGCCTCGCGCTGCTTGAGCGGACGCTGTACGAGGTGGCGCCGGTGGGCTTTCGGGCGGGATACCTCGGCGAATCGCGCCGCTTTGTCGAGGAAAGCCAAAGCTTCTTGCCGCTGTTCGCTGCCTCCCTGGTGTTCATCTATCTGGTGCTGTCGGCCCAGTTCAACAGCTTCCGCGACCCGCTCATTGTGCTGAGCAGCGTACCGCTGTCGATCTTTGGCGCGGTGGTGCCGCTTGCGCTCGGCATGACCACGCTCAACATCTACACCCAGGTAGGGCTTTTGACACTGATCGGACTGATCAGCAAACACGGCATCCTCATCGTCGATTTTGCCAATGACCGGCTGCGCGCAGGAGCCTCGCGGCGGGACGCGGTGCTGGACGCGGCGGGTCTGCGGCTGCGCCCGATTCTCATGACGACGTTCGCGACGGTACTCGGCGTGGTCCCACTGCTTGTGGCGTTTGGCGCAGGCGCCAATGCCCGCTTTGCCATCGGTCTCATGATCGCGGCGGGCATGCTCGTCGGCACGCTCTTCACCCTGTTCGTACTACCCGCGTTGTACTCCCTGATCGGTCGGGAGCAGCCTGCCAATCCTGGCTAGGCCCCGCGAGGGGAAACAATCGCAAATGTCCCCGTTGCCTGGGCGAGATGCCGCTCTTCGCCGTCGTAGAGATCGCTCACAAGTGCGGCGGTGGTTCGCCCCTGATGGATCACGCGGGAGAGGCAGGTCAGCGTGCCACTTTTCCAAGGTCGGAAATAATTGATCTTGATCTCGATGGTGGTGCAGAGCTGTCCTTCCTTGAGCGTCGAGCTGAGTGCACCACCCATCCCCGTATCGGCGAGCGCGTAGAGCACCGCGCCGTGCACGAGGCCGTGTGGGTTGAAATGCTGCGGTCCTACCTCTAGCGCCAGATGACTGGCGCCCTCACCGCGACTTTCCACCCGAAAGCCAACAAGGTCGCCAAAGGGGTGCGGCAGGGTGGGTGCCTCGCTCATCAGTCTCTCCTGCAGTCCCCTTGTGGGGCGTGGTTAGGTTTCGCATGCCGTGGTCGTTGGGTCGATGCTTGTGATAGCCGGGTCTAGCGCGGGACTACCTCGAACATCCAGACGTCGCCCCTTTTTACCGGCGTGTCGTTTTCGCCCATGCTGAGGTTGTACTTGAGCGCGAAAATATCTAACACGGTGGCCGCGAGGCGTCCCCCTTTGATCCTCCGTAGCCGCTGTTCGTACAGGCGCCCGTCCACCCGCAGAATAACGCGGTCGTCGTTCTCGACAATAGAGTGCGGCCATTGCTTCCAGAGTTTGCCATAGCCTGTCTGCATAAAGCCGCTCAACACGAACAGCTTTCCTTGAAAAACGCCAAGCCATACGGTGCGTGAGGTCGCGGGATCGAGTGTCTGGAGTTCGATCGTGGAGCGATCAGCAACGAAATCCCAACGTGCTGGCGTCTTCGTTGGCGCCCCGGTGGTGAACGGACCGCCAGACCAAATGCCGATTGGACCATCGTGAAAGCGCATGGCGACGACGGACATGCCCAACGCGAGCGCAACTGTGACAAGAGCAACGCCCGAGGCGCGCAACGGTTTGTTCATGATCACCTCGACATCAGGCGGATCTCACTGCGGAGCAGCAATTATTCGGTCTTTCCGAGTTTTTGTGTCTGATTCATCGAATTGACCGTAGCTTTCCCTGGGCGCTGTAATCTCGTGTCAGAGCACGCGCGGCTTGGTCGCAAAGGTAGCAGGGCATGATGTCGATCGGCACACCGACGATGTGGGGCTTGTTTTTGGGTTTTGTGGTCGTCGCGCTCTTGGTCGACTTCTTCGCGATGAATAAGCAGGGCGCGCATCGCGTCTCCATGGCTGAGGCCACGATCTGGTCGATCATCTGGGTCGCTGTGTCCTTTGTGTTCGTTGGATGGCTGTGGTGGTACCTCGGCGGAGCGGGTGCTGATGCCGAGGCTCGAGCGGTCGCGAACAACAAGGCGCTTGAGTTTGTGACGGGTTATCTGGTTGAGAAGGCGCTCGCGGTCGATAACATTTTTGTCTTTCTCATGGTGTTCACCTATTTCGGGGTGCCCGCCGAATTCCAGAAGCGCGTGCTGATGTTCGGCATCCTGGGCGCCTTGCTGTTACGCGCCGTTATGATCCTCGTCGGTGCCTGGCTTATCGCCCAGTTCCACTGGATCCTGTACCTGTTCGGCGCCTTCTTGGTCTTTACCGGTATCAAGATGTGGTGGGCATCCGGCCAGGAGCCAGACCTTGAAGCCAACCCCGCGCTCAAGTGGATCCGCGGGCGTATGAAAATCTCGCCAGACTACGATGGCGAGCGCTTTTTCACTCTGCGAGATGGGGAGCGCATGGCAACGCCGCTGTTCGTGGTCATTCTGCTCATCGGCATTGTCGACGTGATCTTTGCGGTCGACTCTATTCCCGCGATCTTTGCCATCACGACCGACCCGTTCATCGTGCTGACCTCAAACGTGTTCGCCATCCTGGGACTTCGGGCCATGTACTTTTTGCTTGCGAATATGCACGAGCGTTTTCACCTGCTGTCCTATGGTCTGGCGATTGTGCTCGTATTCATCGGCACGAAGATGCTTTTGATTGATATCTACAAAATACCGGTGGCGTGGTCGTTGGGCCTAACTGTGGTGGTTCTGGCCGTCACGATGCTGCTCAGTCTCCGCATTCCGCCGACTGGAAAGGTCAGCACGGCTTATCCGTTTCCAGCGAAAGAGCGTGAGGAGGAAGCCGCGCGATAACTCGCGATCGTGCGGCGCCGGAGCCCATGGGGAACGGCGCCGCAGTAACGGCTCAGGGAATGGGCGCAAGCAGATCCGGATTAACGATCAGATCGCGCACGCCGTGGGCGTGGGTTTCCTCAAACGGATTGTCCTTAAGCCAGGCTTCGACCGACGTGATATCGAGCTTCAGCACTTGCGGTCGCACGTTCCAGGTCATTTCCAGCGACGAAGGGTTTGAGTTGTAGGTAGGACCGGTTGTGGAGCCCGCGTAGGTCACTGGGTCGCCTAAATTGTCAGGCAAATTCGGTACCTGGTAGTACCCGTCGATCGTTTTAATCTCCGCGATCTGGGTCATTTGCGCCGCCGCGGAATCATTTACCAGTACGGCAATCAAGGCTTCCCCGCGAAGCTGCGGATTCATAATCATGGGGTTGCTGCAGGCCGCGAGATCACGGCCGGGTGCGACTGCCGACGAGCTGAAAACGAAGTGAATTTCAACCGTGTCCCCGGCCTCGAGCGACCCCTCCGCCGTCTGGCCAACAGCGCGACCGAGTGGCCGGAGCTCCTCCGGGGTCAGCGTGCCGTCATACCTGAACCCACTGTTATTCCCAGCGCCGTCGCCGGGACCGATAAACGTGGTGAATTCACCGCCTTTATGTTCAGCGCCTTCATGCAGGTGAATGTTGCACAGATTCATCGTCTCCCTCGGGGGCGAGAAAGAGAAGATCTGACGATTGCGCCCCTCCCGATTGTCGATATCTCTCGGTCCCTGGGGGCCGAATCCAAGCGCTTTGGCTTCAAGCGCTGCGCGTCGCTCGGCTAGCGTCAGCATAGCCCCTGCGGGCTCTGGTTCCGCGGCTGAAACCGCGAAAGTGGCAGGCAGCAAAGCAGAAAAAGTCGCGAGCCGTAGAGCTTTGTTCATGGTTGAGCATCCCTTTCATTCATACACTGAACCCCTCTTCGATGATCGGAAGTCGGCGCACGCGAACGCCGGAAGCAGCGAAGATGGCGTTGGCAACCGCGGGTGCGAGCGGGGGCAGGGCGGGTTCGCCGAGCCCGGTGGGGGGATAGTCGCTCGGAACAAAATGCACGTCCACCTCAGGCGCGTCGGGCAACCGCAATAGCGGGTATTGATGGAAGTTCGTTTCCTGGGCGCGTCCCTGCTCGAAGGTCATGCGTTGTGCCAGCAGGGTGCTCAGTCCGTCGATGACGGAGCCCTGCACCTGGTTCTCGGCGCCTGACAGATTCACTATGGGTCCAACATCCGCTGCAACGGTCACCCGATGCACCGTGAGATGTCGTGAAGGACTCACGCTGACCTCAGCCACCTGTGCGACATGCCCCGCGTGGCTGAAAAAGAAAGCGATGCCGAGGCCCCGGCCTGGACCGAGATTGCGCCCCCAACCCGCCGCTTCCGCCGCGCGGCGCAACACGCCGGCGGCCCGCCCGGTATGCAGCGCATTCGGATTACCGGCTTCGAGCCAGCGGGGCTCCCCGAGCAGCGCAAGCAGGAACTCGAGGTGATCACGCCCCGCTGCGGTCGACAACTCATGCAGGAATGATTGATGCGCGAAGGCGATCACGTTCGCGCCCGGTGCCCGCCAGTACCCGCAGGGTGTTTGCCAGGGCAGCAACGTTTCCCTGATTCGATAGTTCGGAATGAAGGGGCCGGGATCCGTGGCCCCGCTCAGACTGCCACCTGGCACAGGTTTTTCGCCATCCTGGGTAAAGCTCACGAAGTGGTTCTTCCAGGCAACGATGTTGCCCTGATCGTCCAGTCCGCCGGCGAGCGCGTGGAAACCACCCGCACGGTAGAAGCCGTGCGCCATGTCGTCCTCGCGCGTCCAGGTGAGCTTGATGGGGTAAGGCACCCGCTGCGCGATCGCAGCCGCCTCCAGCACGACATCGTTGAATAGTCTGCGTCCGAAACCGCCCCCTGCCCGACGTTGATGCAGGGTGATCCGTGAGGGATCGATCCCGAGCAGCGTCGCGACGCTCGTCACCGCGCCTTGGGGAGTCTGGGTTGGGGCCCACAGTTCCATGCGGCCGTCATGCCACCAGGCGGTTGTGTTTTGGGGCTCAAGCTGCGCGTGGTTAACGAACGCGTACTGATAATTCGCCTCTACCCGCTGCGCAGCAGCGTCCAGGGCGGTATCGACATTGCCTGTGTCGATGACCGTCCGTTTGCCCTCTGACTTGAACAGGGCTGCGGCGTGGTCTTGAGCCGAACGCCAGCTGTCTTTGGCGGCAGGCTGCTCATTCCACGTCACCTCGAGCGTGCTTCTTGCCTTGAATGCGCTCCACGTGTCTACCGCGATGATCGCGACGCCTGACGCAAGCTCCGCGGGATTGCCGTTACCCTCCAGGATGAAAGCGTCAACGACCCCTGGCACCCGCTTGACCGCTTCCAGATTTGCGCGCTCGACGATCCCGCCGCGGGCAGGACATTTTACGAAGGTGGCATAGCGTAAGCCGGGCATCGCGGTGTCGATGCCAAAAAGAGCTTTGCCGGTTACCAGGTCGGCGTTGTCTACGCCGCTAACTCTGGAGCCTAATAGTTTGAATTCATTCGGTTTTTTAAGTCTGACCTGGGCGGGATCAGGAACGGACAAGGTCGCGGCGCTTGCTGCGAGTTCGAAGTAGGTGAGTGATCGCCCGGTCGCGGTATGAATCACCTGGCTGTCTCGCGTCTCGCACTCGCCAGGGTCTACCTCCCAGCGCAGGGCCGCCGCTGAGACAAGCATCTCCCGAGCGACTGCGCCCGCGCGGCGCAAAGGCTCCCAGTTCTGAGCTATGGATCGGGACCCGCCGGCGAACTGTCGGTCGTAGCGCGCTCCATCAATTTCAGATTGCACCACGGTCACGTCGGACCAGGCCGCATCCAGTTCCTCGGCGACGACCATGGGCAACGAAGTCTTCACCCCCTGACCGATCTCAGGGTTCGGTGCATAGATGACAATCTGATTCTGGGTGATCTGGATGTAGGCATTGGGTTGAAACGGGGGAGGGGAGGTAATGCCAATGGCCTCGGTCAATTCATCGTCCGGCGAGCATCCGAACTGCACGGCGAGCATGAGTCCGCCGCCCGCAAGGCCAGTCAGGCGCAGGAAAGTGCGACGATTCAGATGCCGCACGGTGCGTTGATTGTGGCTTTGGTCAGGCATCACGGTCTCCCGCAACGGCTCGAATAGCTTGACGGATTCTCACGTAAGTCCCACATCGACAGAGAGATGGCGCCATTGCAGTGTCTATATCGTTGTCCGTAGGCGTTGGGGTGCGGGCAAGGAGCGCTGCAGCGCGCATGATCTGTCCGCTCTGACAGTAGCCGCATTGGGCGACATCCTGTTCGATCCAGGCCCGTTGCAGCGGATGAAGTTCAGATGGATCCGGCGCCAGTCCTTCGATCGTGGTGATGGCGCGATCAACCAGTGCGGCCGCAGGAACCAGGCAGGCAAACACCGCCTCGCCATCGACGTGAACGGTACAGGCCCCGCACTGACCGATACCACAACCAAATTTCGTGCCCACCAGTCCCAGCTGGTCTCGCAGTACCCACAAAAGAGGCGTGTCCTCGTGGACGATGTCTACAGAGTGAGTCTGACCATTGACGACGAGGCGCATATGTCGGTCCGTCTGCTCGGGTGAGGCTCATGTTAGCCTAGTCCCCACGCTCGTGGAGGGTTACGGATGACTACACGTCTGATTCCAAAGCCGTTTTGGACGTTTAATGGATGCCTGTCTGTCCTGCTCGTTGCGGTATCGGCGTTCGCCCTGGAGGACGACTTAGCGGCGGGAACTCAGGTGATCGCAACGCCCACCGGCGTCAGTTGGGAGGAATGTACGGTTATCGAGCCGATGCCCGGAGCCCGCGCCTATTATCTCGACTGCACCTCCGGCGACTACACGGTCGGCGTCGCGAATGTGCAGGCTCGAACCGAGGAATCGGTCAGGTTAACGCTGCCGCCCAGTGCCAAACCCGGAATGCCGCAGGTTGGTGATGCCGTACTGGCATCGCCGCTGAGTCGTGAAGACGGCTTTGAAACTTGCCGCGTTATCCAGGATCTGACTGCGCAGGGCGCTTACGGCGTGGACTGCCCGAGCGGTGAATGGGTCGTCGGCATCCGTTGGGTAAAGCCGGCTCCTGCTGTCTTGGCAGCCCCGTCGCCATCGCCGCCGGCTCCACCGGCACCGGCTCCACCGGCACCGCCTCCACCGGCACCGCCTCCACCCACAGCCCCGCGACCTCCTGAAGCCACGGTGCCGGCGGCTACCGTCTCTGGCGAGCCGATAAAAGCGAAAAGGCATCAGCGCGACATTCCGTCGGGCATTTATTTGGCGCCGGTTGGCGGCGCGATCGAAGTGCTCCAGATCCGCGGCGGACTCATTGCGCTTAATCCCCGTCGACTGCTGACCGAGGCGACCTTCGCCCCCGCCAATGCGACCCTGGTCGGCACCCTTACCATCGAGGATGACCAACTGATCGCGAGCTGGAGCGACGGCTCAAATCGAACAGGCTCTTTTGAA
Source organism: Pseudomonadales bacterium (assembly GCA_049454295.1). Taxonomy (GTDB): domain Bacteria; phylum Pseudomonadota; class Gammaproteobacteria; order Pseudomonadales; family Azotimanducaceae; genus UBA7803. Next base: position 472 of record JBMTYG010000071.1, on the reverse strand, counting down.
ATAAACGGTAACTGCTTGATTTGGAACTATATTTACTGCGAAGCGGAGCCTTTCGAGCGCGGGGTCAGGCTGATCGGTACGTATGTGGGCTCTGCGACAGCCGGGGGTGGGGCGGTTTCGCGCACCGCGTCACTCACATTCTTTGCAGACGGTTCTTATGAGTTCAGCGCGACCGGGGCGATTGGCGCACCCGCCGGCACCTCGGGCGCCGTTGCGAGTGGCCGCAGCGAACGTGGGCGCTTTGGCATTGACGGGTGGACGCTCAGGCTCAAGCCCGAGATGGGGGAAGATCGCGAATACCTGTCATTCCCCTACGAAGTGTACGCGCCCCTTGATCCTATCTATCTTGACGGCGGGTTTATGCGCATGCAGCAGTGACGCCCAGCGGTTTCTGGGCATGTGAAGGCAGGCTAACAATGTGTTGACGAATCCAAGATGGACCCTTGTGCCTGAATCAGGAAAGCTTCGGCGC
>JBMTYG010000070.1:0-16408 GCA_049454295.1 Pseudomonadales bacterium | reverse complement strand
CTCTCCCAAATCGAAGGCCGCACGTATCCCGCGCGGCGCCGCACGCAAAACCTCGGGAAACGGTGAAGACCTGGCTCTTCGGCAAGGCGATGTCCATTTACGGTGGCTCCTTCGAAGTGCAGAACAACATCATCTCCAAGAATATTCTCGGTCTTCCCGAGACCACACAGAAAGGCTAAGACCGGCGAGGAGTTCACCGATATGGCAGCACTGACAGAAGAGCAGACACTGCTCAAGGATCAAGCGAAGGCCTGGGTCTCGGAGCAGGCCCCGGTCCTCGCCTTTCGCCGGATGCGCGACAGTGGTGTGGAGACATGTTATAGCCCTGACACCTGGGCAGGCATCGTGGAGCTGGGATGGACCGGGATTTTGGTGCCCGAGGCTCACGGCGGCGCGGACATGGGCTATTTGTCCATGGGAATACTGCTCGAGGAAACTGGGCGGCAGCTCACGGCTTCGCCGCTATTGGCCTCCGCCCTGGTGGGCGCCACGGCGCTCCGTCGCGGCGGCAGCCCTGCGCAGCAGGCAGCCTGGCTGCCGCGCGTGGTAGACGGCTCGGCGATTCTGACGCTGGCGGTTGACGAAGGCCCGAAACATGCGCCTGAACGCATCGCCTGCGCCGCCACAGCCAACGGCGAGGGTTTTCGAATTGACGGTCAGAAGGCTTTCGTCCTGGAAGGAATGGCGGCGAGCCATTTCATCGTTGCCACGCGCACCGCGGGTGCTCCTCTGGATCCGTCGGGAATCACGCTGTTCCTGGTGCCTGCAGACGCGCCCGGTGTTTCGCGCACGCGGCTGCGCACCTCCGATAGCCGTGGCTATGCCAACGTGTCCTTCGCAGACGTGCGCGTGGACGCGAATGCTGTTCTCGGGAGCGTAGGTGAAGGTGGCGAATTGCTCACCGAAATCCTCGATTGCGCCCGCGCCGGACTTGCGGCAGAAATGTTAGGCACGGCGACACAGGCGTTCGAAATGACGCTGAGTTATTTGAAGACGCGCGTGCAGTTCGGCCAGGTCATTGGCTCTTTTCAGGCGCTTGGCCATCGTGCCGCAGAGCTCTTTACCGAGATGGAACTCACCCGTTCCTGCGTCGAAGCGGCGCTGCAGGCGATAGACGCAGGGTCCAATGACGTGGCGCAGCTTGCTTCGCTCGCGAAGTGTCGAGCAGGAACATTCCTTTATAATATGTCGAACCAACTCATTCAGATCCACGGCGGGATTGGCATGACCGATGAATTCGATGCGGGCTTCTACCTGAAACGTGCCCGTGCGATCGAGGCGGTCTACGGTAATCAGGCCTACCATCGCAATCGGTACGCGAATCTGCTGGGGTTCTGAGCAGGATGTGATAGGGGGGTAGGTGATAGGACGCGCCCAAGGCAGACTCCCGGTGCTGGGACTCCTGGCGGCGCTTCTCCTGCGCCCCCTTGCTGTTTGTGCCTCACCAAGCGAACCCACGGTTAACAGGTCTCCCGATGTGACTGTCGAGGCGCCCGATCCCCGGGCGCTAATCGCAGCCGCCATTGATCTCACCCGCGGGACACGCTCTTATGCAGAGCTAAACATGGTGATCCACCGGCCCGCATGGGAACGGCGTTCATCGATAGTCGCGTGGACGCGAGGTCGTGAAGATGCTCTGATCCGCTTCGTGGCCCCACCCCGCGATGCTGGTAATGCCACGCTCAAGTCAGGCGAGCGCATGTGGACGTTCTCGCCGCAGATCAATCGTGTGATGCGGCTGCCGTATAGCATGATGGCTCAAGGCTGGGCCGGCTCGGATTTTTCCTATAACGATCTTTCCCGGACGGATCAGCTGCTGAGGGATTATGACCTCGAGTTGGTCGAGGTGTTAGTGCAGGGTGACTTTCAGGTTTATCGCATCGAGGCGACGCCGCGGGACGATGCGGCGGTCGTGTGGGGGCGCGAAGACCTGGTCCTGCGTGATGACTCAGTGGTGCTGGAACATACGTTCCTGGATCAATCCCTGTTGCCGGTCAAGCGTCTCGAAGCCCTGACCGTGGGTACTCTCGGCGGGCGCACATTTGCCACGCGGCTGCGCATGTCTGACCTGGAATCGGATGACCACTGGACTGAAATCGAATACACGCGTGCGGACTTCGACGTGATGCTGGACGATGCGCTCTTCACTGTGTTCGCCCTGCAGTCGGGCCGCGCGCCCTGACAGCGCGCGAGCCTGACGATGTGGCGCATGACTTGGCGAAACCTCTGGCGTAATCAGCGACGCACCGGGCTGACCGCAGGCGGTATCGCGTTCGCTGTGCTGTTGCTCTGCTTCGCGATGTCCCAGCAGGCGGGAAGCTACCGCCTAATGATCGATAATGGTACGTCTTTCATGACCGGACAGCTGCAGGTTCAGGCGCCGGGCTACCAGGAAGACCCGCGTGTGGAGCGGCTGGTTAAGAACGCCTCTGCACTACGACAACGGATCGCTGCGGTCGATGGTGTCCGAGCCGTAGCCGAGCGGGTGCAGGTGTTTGCGTTAGTCTCGGCAGGTGAGCGCACGGTCGCGGCGCAGATTATCGGAGTAGATCCGGATCGCGAGCCGGCGGTCTCCAAACTAGCGAGCTTCGTGCAACAGGGCGCGTTTTTCGACGGTTTCGTCTTCACTGAGTCTGCGACCGGAGCGTCGTTGCCGCTGGTACTTGGCAGCGGTGTAGCGCGCAACCTCAGTGTTGGTCTGGGTGATGAAGTGGTGCTGATGGGTAGCCAGCCAGAGGGCGGAATGGCAGCGCTGGTCGGGGTGGTCACCGGCATTCTCGATACCGGTCAGGCCGAGCTCGACCGGACGCTCTTGCTCGCTCCGCTTCAGGTGGTGCGGCAGGCATGGGCGCTCTCGGAGGGCGCGCATGCGCTTGTGGTCCGCACCGTCGACGCGAACGCCGTGCCCCGGGTTGGTCAGGGAATCCAATCGTTGCTCGACGCGGATTGCGTGGTACTTCCCTGGCAGGTGCTCCTGCCTGAGCTTGAACAATCGATTGCCTTCGATCGCGTCAGCAACCGGCTGTTCTACGGACTGCTCGCGCTGCTCGTCTCCTTTAGTATCGTGAACAGCTTTGTGATGGTCGTGTTTGAGCGGACGCGGGAGTTTGGTCTCCTGCTCGCCGTCGGCATGCGACCCTGGCGGCTGGTGCTGATGCTCGAACTTGAGGCGCTCTGGCTGGCTTTGCTCGGTGTTGCGCTGGGAGCGCTCTGTGCTTTGCCTCTGGTGGCATGGATTGCACAGGTGGGTCTGCCCCTTGGCGAATCAGCCGGTGTCATGCTGCGACGTTTCCACCTGCCGGACCGCATGTATACAGCGCTCGACGCGGCGGCCTTTGTCGAGCCCATGGCATTGATGATAGCGGCGACCTTGGTGGCGGCGTTATTGCCATCTCTGCGGGTACGGCGATTGACCGCCATGGAGGCTCTGCATCGTGGGTGAGGACTTGGCAGCAGGATGAGCGTCGCGACCGGTCTGCTCATGCGTCTCGGCGCTCGCAATCTGCTCAGGCATCGCCGGCGCAATGGATTGCTGCTCGCCGCCATTGCCGTGGGTATAGCCTCAACGGTGCTCGCCAACGCGCTCATTCGTGGCTACCAATATGACATGCGCGACGACGCCCTCGACAACCTGAATGGGCATCTGAAAGTCCTTGCGCCCGGCTACCTGGATGACCCTTCAGCGGCACGTGCGTTTGCCTTGCCGGCGAACAGCGCCACGCTGCTGCCCAAGGGTGCTGTCATTGCGACGGCGTCCCGGGTTCGCGTGCCCGCAGTGGTGCAGTCAGAGCGAGAAACCCGCGGTGTCGAATTGGTGGGGGTGGATCCGCTCGATGAGCAGCGGCTGTCTTTTTTGGGATCGATCAACATCGAGGGTGTCGAGCTTGAGGGGACGGATGATGGCCGATTGCTCATTGGACGGGCATTGGCCGAGCGGCTCGATACCCGGCTTGGGCGCCGCGTCGTGGTCATGGCGCTTGGCGCGGATGGCCGCAATCGGGAGCTCGGTTTTCGTATTGTCGGCGTGTTTGATGCCCCCGGACGTCAGCAGGAGCTCGCCTACGCGATAACAGGGCGCGAAGCGCTTGCCCGGTATTTGGGGGTAGCGGGCATCACCGAGCTCTCGTTTCGCTTGGCGGATGACGCCGCGCTCGATCCGGCTCGCCGTTCGCTCGGCATTGCGTTGCCGACACTCGAGGTGCATGACTGGAAAGGATTGGATCCGCTTGCCGCGGGCATGTTCGAGCTCGCTGATGCTTCGCTTCTCATCTGGCTTTCAATCGTATTGATCGCGCTTGGATTCGGTCTGGTCAACGCGCTCGCCACCGCCGTGCTCGAGCGTGCGCGAGAGTTTGGCTTGTTGCGTGCGCTTGGCATGCGGCCCCGCCATGTGGTGGTTCAGGTTCTGATCGAATCGCTGCTGGTAACGCTGGCGGGTGTAGTGCTGGGAACGGCAGGCGGATGGCTGTCGGTTGTTTTGCTGGCGGATGGCATTGACCTGGGTGCTTGGGCTCGTGGCGCCGAGTTTTTCGGCATGCGTCAGATTCTAGTCCCGCGACTGCTCATGACAGATCTTTGGCTGGTGCTTGTGGCCGCGTTCATCTTCGCGTTCGTGGGCAGCGTCTATCCCGCCTGGCGTGCGGTGGCTATGGCGCCTTTGGTTGCTCTCCAGGGGATCAGGACATGACCGAACCCGTCATCCTTTGCGAACGTCTGTCGCGCGTCTACGGAGTTCCTCCAGTGGTCGTGAATGCCCTGGACGCCGTTGACTTCCGTGTCACACGCGGTGAGTTTATCAGTCTCGCGGGGCCGTCGGGCTCCGGCAAGTCAACCCTGTTGAACCTGATTGGCGGACTGGATCGGGCCACTGGCGGGCGTGTGATTGTCGAAGGTCTGGACCTTTCTGATCTGGATGCTGGCGCTCTTGCCGATCTCCGGCGCGACCGGATCGGCTTCGTGTTTCAGTCCTACAACCTGATTCCCGTGCTGTCCGCGCGGGAAAACGTTGAGTTCATCATGGAGCTGCAGGGTGTGAGGGCAAGCGAACGACGCCGGCGTGCACTTGAAGCGCTGGAATCGCTGGACATCGCTGGGCTTTCGAATCGCCGCCCCGGTGAGCTCTCCGGTGGTCAGCAGCAGCGAGTCGCGGTGGCAAGGGCCATTGTTACTGAGCCTTCGTTGCTGCTGGCTGATGAGCCGAGCGCCAACCTCGACTCGGAATCGACAGCGGGCCTGCTTACACTGTTGCAGCACATTAACCGGGAACATGGAGTCACGATCATTACCGCGACCCATGATCCCGCCGTCATCGCTTTTGCGGAACGGCGCATTGGTATGCGTGATGGTCGCATCGTGGCAGACGAGCGTGCGTCTCCTGTGTAACTGTTTAGCGCTGCTGCTGTTAGCCGGCAGCGCACAGGCGGAACTCGACTTGCGCCTGAAGACGTTTGGGACTCTGTCAGACCTGCCATCGGATGATGCCCTTGCGTCGGTCGCGGGAGATCCGGTTCAGGACACGTCGGTGGATTTGCGCACGCTCTTCAGATCCACGCACGGCGCTTGGCAGCTGACGCTGGATCACACGATCTTTGGCATGGCGGGCGATACTGCAATCCGACCGCAGGTAACGGGTGCACGATTGGGTGGCGCGCCGGATGATGATTCGTCGCGTCGGTTCGATCTCACTTGGCGCCTTGGCAGCAACGAGGACGGATATGCGTTGCACCGGTTAGATCGAATGGCGATTGATTACCGCGGTACTGACTGGGGGCTGTCGCTCGGTCGCCGAGCGGTGAGCTGGGGCGGTGGCATGGTGTTCCAGCCGCTCGATCTTTTTGCGCCGTTTGCGCCCACCGCGGTTGATCGCGACTACAAGCCGGGTGAGGACATGGCGCTGGTGGACCGATTGTTCGCCAACGGTTCGGATCTTCAGATGCTCGCGGTTTTCCGACGTGACGAGACCGGCCGCGCGGATGCCGACGTGGGCTCCTTTGGCGTCAAATGGCATCGGCCGATAGGCGCGGGGGAGATTGAATTCATCGCCGGTGAGCACTTTGACGACCGGGTTGTCGGCGCCAGCCTGCGTGTGCCGATGGGTGGCGCGATGCTGCGCAGTGATGTCCTGCAAACACACACGGATGACGGGCGTGCCTACTGGTCAGCCTTGCTGAATATGGACGTCAGTACGGTGCTCGGCGGTCGTAACGTGATCACGTTTGCGGAAGCGTTTCGCAACGGGTTCGGCGTTGCGAATGATCGTCCTGAGCTGCTCGCGTTGCCGTCGCGTCTGCGCGCTCGTCTCGAGCGCGGCGAGGTCTTCAGCCTGCAACGCCATTATTTTGCGCTCGGCGCCACCATCGAGTGGCACCCGCTTGTGAACCAGCAGATCACGGCTATTCGGAGTGTCGATGACGGGTCCTCGCTCCTGCAGGCGGAACTGCGGCTGACCCCGACGGACGCGCTGCGCGTTGATGTCGGGGTCCTCGTGTCGCTGGGCTCTCGTGGCGAGGAGTTCGGCGCCTTGCCCCTGGTAAGCCCGTCGACCCTGTCCGCCCCAGGTGCTGACGCGCTCGCACCGACAGTGGGGGGTGAGCGCTCTATTTATGTGCGCGCTGTCTGGTTCGGTCGACTGCGCTCTGTCACTGAGTGAGACTTCAAACCGTCACCGCGGTCATGAGCTCCGGCGTGAAAAAGCCGTGGAACTGATGTGGAATGTGGTGGGGCAACCTGAGTCGAGCCACTTCATCGCGCACGTTGTCCGCGCGCAGGATGCGTAGCTCACTGCGGTGTTTCCAGGCGTCGTAGACGACCTCCAGAAGCCAGCCATCGTCCTCGCGCTGCCCGCCGGGATCCGCGACGAAGAGCGGTTCGGAGCCGTAACAACCCGGCTCGAGCGCAACCACTTCGCTTTGTCCGTCGAAGTCAACGCGTTGCATACCATTGAAGAAGCTGTCGGCTCCGTTCGGGATGGAGCAGGCGGTCCAGGTCATGCCGTGTCGTCGACCGGTATAAGCTGGGTTGAAGGACGGAAACTCGGACTCAACAGCGGTAACAAGCTCGCTCGTGCACCGGCCGCTGTTGAGATCGAGATTGAAGCGCTGGTAGCTGCCACCTCCAAAACGACCGGCGGGGTCGAACACATTGCGTAATGTCTCGTTCGCTCGGAAGTTATCCGTGCACATGACATCCACCGTGATCCTCCCATGTTCCTCGAAGGCATTGCCAAAGTGGACGGCGGCCCCCGGTGAGGTCTCGAAGCGCCGCACTTCCTCGAGCGTTTCCAGGTCGCAGACAACGATTTGCATGGGAATGGCAGGGTCAAAGTGGATTTGGTCTGCGATGCTCGTCGTGCCAAGCATCACCTTGCCCATGTTGCCGAAGACGATCGACCCGAGGAAGAAGATCGCGTGGCGCTCAGTGATCGCGAAGTCGTGGCAGAACGGAAAATGCTTGAGCGGGATGCGACCCTGCTTGAACAGGACGCCATCGCTATCGATGCGATAGAGGTAAAGGCACGGTTTCGGTCCCTTCAGTCCAAAACCGTCCACACCCGCGCCAAAGTTGATGTAATGCCCCGTGCCTGGATGAATGTGACCATGGGCGCTGAACACCTGCGCGGGCTTGAGCGCGCCGTCGTAGTTGAATTCGCCCAGGGTGTCGAGTGTCTGGGGATTAAGGGCCCACGGTTTGCCCCCTTCGTTCAGCGCAAGCAGATGCCCGCCATGCCACACCGTGTTGGTATTGGCTGGATTCGCGGGCATGCGCAGCACGTTGTTCCTCCATCCTCCCGGCACCTGGGTGCCAAATCCCCGGTAGCGAACGGCCTGCGCAGCGGTTTCTTCGACATATTTCGGCGTGCGGACGTAGCGATTACGAAAGTGCGCGCGACCGTCGACGAAGGTGAAGGCGCACAACATGCCGTCGCCATCGAACCAATGACCGTAGGCTTTCCCGCCGATACGCTGGCGTCCGGGGCCATTGCGGAAGAACGTTCCGTGCAGCGCTTCAGGTACTTGTCCGTCAACGTCGTCGATCCAGTAGTCGTGCTCATCGTCCAGATTCTCGAGCCCGCCGTGGCAGCTCGGCGCTTGGTTGTGCAAGGCGTGATTCGTGGCGGGGGCAGTCATGGCGCTTCTCACCGATCAGGGTTCGTCCCAGAATGGCAGAGCGCAGCGCGTGCTTCAAACGCGGCGCCCTGGAGGGTTCGAATACGTGAGAGTACAGGTGTCGAGCGCCGACCCGTTGCAGCAGCCGGCAGCGGCGTGGACCAGCGGGCGAATGCTCGATATCTGCGTCGCGATGGTGACCACGCTGATTCTGCTCACCATTATCGTGCGCGTGCTCCTCGGCACGTTCGGTCTCGAGGACTCCTTGCTCGCGGCGGCTGCGGCGCTCGTACTGGCCTCGCCCGCACTTATGCAGCGATTGGGAATGCCGCAGGACACAGCAGCCGCAGTGTTCGTGGTGCTTGGGGTGGCGACCGCAGCCGTCACGGCGTGGGCGCAAGGGGGACTTAGCGGCACCGCGGCGACCTGGTTACCGATTGCACCGTTGCTGTTCAGTATTGTCGGTTCGGAGCGTACGACTGCGCTGGTGGGCATCATCTGTCTTTGTGCGGTCCAGGCGCTTTACTGGGGCCAGTACCTCGGTATAGCGCCACCCGTCTCGGTGACGTCGCCGGCACAGGGGCTCGCCAACTTCATGAGCGTGATCATTCTGTGTGTTGTCGTCGGTGTGAACCACGCGCGAACGCGAGCGAGCGCGCGGCGGCAAGAGGAAGAACATCGCGAAACGCTGCGCGTGATCGCCGAGGAATCGGGCGCGGCGCTGGTCGTGGTACAGGCGGGGCGCGTGCGGTTTCTCAACCAGCGCGCGCGGGCGCTGTTGCTGCCGGGGAACACTGAGCCGCTTGGACTGCCGGTCGCGGCGGTGCTCCCCGCCTCGCTGATCGATGAGTCCCTGGATGATGCAACCGGAGGTGACCGACCGCTGGTCCGGGACGACCAAGTGATCGGCTGGTTCGAAGTGCAGCGCCGCCCGATCCGTTTTCTCGGCCAGACGGCCACACTTCTCAGCGCCTGGGATACCTCTGAACGCCGTCGGCTGGAGTCAGACCGCGTTCGCGCTCAGGCGCGCATGGACGAGGCGCGCCGGCTCGAGCAGCTGGGGCTGCTGGCTGGTGGTGTCGCTCATGATTTCAACAATTTGCTGGCGGCAATTCTCGCGAATGCTGATTTGCTGGCGCGAGATCTTGACGCAACGCCGCAGCGCGACATGGTGGCCGACATCACCGTGGCGGGTCGTCAGGCGTCGGATCTCGTGGCTCAGCTGCTGGCCTTCGCGGGTCGCGGGGCGGCAACCAGACGGCTCTTGGATGTGCGCCAGGTGGCTGAAGAGGCCGCGCGCATCCAGCGGGGAGCCGCGCGCCAGCAGGGTATCACCGTCCATTTCGAACCCGCAGGAGAGCCGCTCTGGACGAACACGGATGGTGGACAGCTCGGGCAGGTGCTGGCGAACCTGATCAGCAACGCGGTGAAGGCGAGCAGGGCAGGACAGGACGTCACGGTGCGACTCGGGTCGGCGCGACTCACCGGTGCGGTGCTCGAATCGGCTCGGTTGCGTTACCTCGATCCCGGTCCGAGTGTGCTGATCGAGGTGGAGGACCAGGGTGCAGGCATGTCGTCGACGCAGCTCGACCGCATATTCGACCCGTTCTACACGACCCGCGCGGACGGTCGCGGTCTCGGTCTCGCCGCCGTGCAGGGCATCTTGCAGCGTCTGGGCGGGGCGCTTCTGGTTGATAGCACCGAGGGCCGCGGCACTCGCTTCACAGTTGCGCTTGCGTCCGCCCCAGTCGCTGACGCCGCCGTCGCAGCCACTCGTGATCGCGCCAGCGATGAAATCGAAAAGCCTGCAGCTTCCGATCCTTCGGCGGGCTGGATTCTGGTGCTCGACGACGAGCCGCTTGTGCGCACGCAGGTCGTCCGCGTGCTGGCGCGGGCTGGCTTCGAAGCGCGTCCGGCAGCCACCCTGAGCGAAGCACAGGCGCTGGTGGCATTAGCGCCACCGGCGCTCGCCATCATCGATTACCTGATGCCGGATACGACGGGCGAGGTGGCGCTTGCCCAACTGCGGCGTGACGATCCGACCCTGCCCGCCATTCTGATGAGCGGCTACATTCGACCGGACGCGCAGGCAGGCGTGGCGTTGTTCAACGATCGTTTGCCAAAACCTTTCTCGCTCGACGATCTTATCGCCAAGGTGCGCGCCCATCGGCGCCCCGCTTCTGATCAGGCCGCTGTCAGCCGGTGACGCTGCGTAACCGATCGTGCAGCTCGGCGAGCCGGTCGAGCAGCGCATCGACCGTTCGGGCGCCAGACTGGAACATCGCGGTCAGATTGATCGAGCACCCGCTGAAGCCCATCTGCGCCACGGATTCGGCGCGGCGTGCCACGCGATCGAGATCTGCGTAGAACGCTTTGCCGCCGGTGTCTCGCGGCGGTACATCCAGCATTTGTTGCAATCCGATGGACTTCGGGTCCCGTCCTGCTTCTGCGGCGTGTCGGTGGATCGTGGCGATGGCGTCTCGTGCGCGCTCGGGTTCGGTATAGGCTTGGGCAAGCCAGCCGTCGCCACGCTCGCCGGTCCGTTTCAGCGCGGCTGGCGAGCCTCCGCCGATCCAGATCGGTAGCTGTCCGCCCTGGGGAGATTTCGGCTCCATGGCAATGGACGGGGCGCGGTAGTAGCGCCCCTCGTGCTCGATATGCGACTCGCCCCAGCACAGGCGCAGCAGATCGATAGCCTCGTCCATGCGTCGGCCGCGGTTGTGAAAATCGGTCTCGAGCGATTCGTATTCGGCCGCCTGCCAACCCACGCCCACACCCAGCCGCAGTCGGCCACCGGAGAGCGTATCGATGGTCGCCGCCTGTTTGGCAACCAGCACCGGTTGCCGCTGGGGCAGGATCAGGACCTCGGTCCCAAGACCTATTCGGTCGGTAACTGCCGCAAAGTAGGCGAGCATCGTCAGTGCTTCCATGATCGGCATCTGCGGCGGATACATGGGTGCCGGTCGCGTTTGTGTCGCATAGCCCATGATCACGTGATCGAACATATCGAGCTGGTCATAGCCGATTGTCTCGATGCCCTTAGCGAGTCGACTGATCCCCTCCGGTCCCTCGCGGTACATGACGCTGGGAAAATCAACGGCGAGTTTCATGATCGCTCAGCTCCTGCGGTACTCTGTGACCATGTCGACTATACAGCCCATCCGCCCGGCGGCGACGGTGATCCTTGTGCGGGAAGCCGCGCAGGGGTACGAGATCTTCATGCTAAGGCGTACCAGCGCAGCCGCGTTCGCGGGGGGCATGTACGTATTCCCCGGCGGGCGGGTTGATGGCGACGATCACCTGCATGCCTACGATCCCTGGCGCGTTGGCCCCTCGCCGACGCAGCAGCCACAGCAGCGTGCCCTGGGTGACGAATGGCGTGGCTATTGGATTGCAGGCATTCGCGAAAGCTTCGAGGAAGCCGGGCTGTTGCTTGCCTACGACGCGGACGGCCGCATCCTCGCCTATCCCGACGCAGCCACTCGCGCGCGCTTCCACGCCTATCGCGAACCGCTGCACGCGGGTGCGCTGACGCTTGCGGATATCTGCGTGCGCGAGGGGCTCAAGCTCGCGGTTGACCGCATCCACTTTCTCAATCGCTTCGTCACGCCGTTTGGTCGGCCGCGCCGTTTTGACACGCGCTTTTTTGTTGCGGCAGCGCCCCCGGGTCAGACGGGCACACATGATGCCGTGGAAACGGTGGACAGTGTCTGGATCAGTCCCGAGGAAGCGCTCGCGCGCCATGATGCTCGGGAGTTTGATCTCATGCGGGTGACGCGTATGCAGCTCGAAATGCTTGCCGGTTTCGCCTCGGTCGACACGCTCATGGATCACGCTGCATCGCGGACGGAGTTCGCCATCCATCGGCCGCAGGTGGGTGTGGACGGTTGAATGAGTCGGACGGCCATGGGCGCGCGGACACCGTTCGACGGTCCAGTCCGAGCGCGGGCGTAATTGCATCTGACGCAGCGTCTAATATGCGCAAGATTGATCGTCTGGTGATCGCTGCGATTCCAATCGAAATTCGACGCAGCTCGCGGCGACGCTCGCGCATCGGACTGTCGTTCGATCCCAGCGGGCGCCTGGTCATGGAGGCGCCGCTCGATGCGACCGAGGCGGACATTCGGTCGATTGTCGAACGGCACCAGCGCTGGCTGAAATCCCGGCTCAAAGCAGCTCAAGCGTCGACCGAGCTGTCTGGCTGCCTGCGCTACGTGACGGGCGAGAGGGTGCACTATCGGGGCGCGCCGTATCAGCTGGTCATAGCCGACGGTGAAACGGACACGGTGCTTCTGCAGGTGACGAGACGCCGGCCTTCGCCACAGTTGCAGCTGGATATGGGTCGCGCTTGTGCCGGAAGCCTGACCGTGGTTCTTGGGCCCGCGTGTGGTCGGACAGGTCCGTCTGGTGGTGCGGGTGCGGGTGGCGTGCAGCGGTCCGAGCGCGTGCGCCTTCTGCTGCAAGCATGGTATCGGGTTCACGCCGACGCGCTGTTTGCTCGACAGTTCGAGTACTTCCGGTCGCGGTTGCCTTGGCTGCACGATCGGTTGCCGCCTTGGCGGCATCGTTTCATGCGAAGCCAGTGGGGCAGCTGCAGCCAGAGTGGTCGCATCGCGCTTAACACGCACCTGGTCAAATTGCCCCACCGGCTCACTCGCTACGTGGTGCTGCACGAACTCTGTCATCTGCGCCATCACGACCATGGTCCAAGTTTTTACGCGCTCATGAGCCGCTATATGCCGGACTGGCACAGGCGCCGCGCCGAGCTCGATCGGTATTTGCCCGTGCTGCTGCAGGAGTAGGCGGTGGTGGCTGCGGAGATGATGGGCGCGCTCACGCGTCTCGGCTGGCGTCCCAATTTTGCGGAGCCTTTCGTCAAGCAATGGGATGGCCGTCGGCGTGAGTTGGTACCCGCGCGCGTGTTCGGCGTTTGGCGGCGCTCGCTCACTGTGGTGGACGGATTGGGTGAAACGGAGCAGCACCTCGGCGGGCGCTGGTTCCAGTCCGACCCGACGGATCGGCCGGTGGTGGGTGACTGGGTGCTGCTGGATGCCCGCCGCCAGACCGTGGTCGCGCTGCTTGGGCGGGAAAATTTGCTTGAGCGAAGGGCGGCGGGACGACAGCACGAGCGGCAGCCGATTGCCGCGAATGTGGACACGCTCCTGCTCGTCACCTCATGCAATGAAGAGTTCAACCGGTCACGCCTTGAGCGGTTCCTGGCGCTCGCGCTCGAGGCCAGCGTGCGTCCCGTTGTCGTGCTGACCAAGGCAGACCTGGCTCCGGATCCCGCGCCATTTCGCCTGGCAGCGCTGGCGCTCAAGCGCGACCTCGAGGTTCATGTGGTGGACGCGCGGGACGAAGAAACCCTGCACGACGTGCGCGCCCACTGCGGCGTGGGGCAGACCGTGGCGCTCCTGGGATCTTCTGGCGTCGGCAAGTCGACTCTGGTGAATTCGCTCGCGGGCGCAAGTGTGCAGCTGACCGGTGCTGTCCGCGCAGCAGATGCCAAGGGTCGGCACACGACCACTCGGCGGTCACTGCATGTGCTTCCGAGCGGAGGACTGCTGCTTGATACCCCCGGTCTGCGTGAGCTCAATCTCGGCGATGTCGAGTTCGGTGTTTCAGCGTTGTTCGAGGACATCGCCGATCTGGCCGCCGGCTGCCGGTTCGCGAACTGTCGTCATGATCGTGAACCGTCTTGTGCGGTGCGCTCCGCCGTCGACGCCGGAACGCTTGACCCGCGTCGGCTGGAGAGCTTTCGCAAGCTTCGCGGGGCTTAGGCCGCGCTCGTTTCCCGGCGTGCGCTGAGCGTTGCGTGTACATCGGCCAGAATGGCATAGGACTCGAGCCGCGCATCTGGGTCGAAGATTTGCGTGGCGACCATCAGCTCATTTGCGCCGGTTTGCTCTGCAAAGTCGCGGATTGCCTGGGCGACCGTCGTCGGTCCGCCCACAGCGGAACACACGGAGAATTCGGCGATCATGGCGCGTGCCGCGGGATCAAGCCCTACCTCGAAGTCGCGTATGGGTGGCGGAAGTTTCCCCGGCATGCCTTGGCGCAACCGCAGAATAGCCTGCAGTGAAGAGCTGCGCAGGAACACCGCTTCTTCGTCCGTTGCGGCGGCGCAGACGTTGAAGCCGAGCATGACCCAGGGTTCTGCCATGTAGGCCGAGGGTTTGAACGTGCTGCGGTAGATATCAATCGCTCGCATCATCGCGGCGGGCGCGAAGTGCGATGCGAACGCAAATGGCAGACCTAGCAGCGCAGCGAGTTGTGCGCCGTACAGGCTCGAGCCCAGGATCCAGACCGGCACATGGGAGCCAGCGCCTGGGATGGCACAGACGCGTTGACCGGGCGCGGGGTCGCCGAGGTAAGCCAAGAGCTCGAGCACGTCACGGGGGAATTCGTCGATGTCCCCGGAGAGATTACGTCTGAGCGCGCGCGCGGTTAGGCCGTCCGTGCCCGGTGCGCGCCCGATGCCGAGGTCAATCCGGTCCGGGTACAACGCGGCGAGCGTGCCGAACTGCTCGGCGATCACCAGCGGCGAGTGATTCGGCAACATGATCCCGCCGGCACCCACGCGAATGCGCTCTGTACCCTCCGCGACGTAGCCGATGGCAACTGCCGTTGCTGAGCTGGCGATACCCGGCATGTTGTGATGCTCTGCGAGCCAGTAGCGCTCGAAGCCGAGGCGTTCCGCGTGCCGGGCGAGCTCCCGGCTGCGGCGCAGAGCCTCGGTAGCCGTGCTGCCCTCGGTGATGGGCGCAAGATCGAGAACGCTCAAGATGGGGGGCGTCATGCGCGTGGTCCTAAAACAATTGCGGGGAACGATAGCAAGCCTGCTCGCGCCCCAGAAGCCCCGACCGCGTCGGTCGGCGCCCCCAGCTGGCAGGTGCGCCGGCAGAGCCCCATCCAGTACCATCGGGGTTGACCTGCGATGGGAGAGTCAGATGTCAGCGGCCGATCAGCTGTTTCGCGAAGAAATCCGAGCCTGGCTCGAGGAAAACTGTCCACCCAGTATGCGTACGCCGATGCCGGCAGAGGAGTATCCCGGTGGTGGCCGGCGTGCGCGTTACCGCAATCCCGAGACGAAGCTGTGGATGGAGCGTATGGCGGCTCGTGGCTTTACCGTGCCGCTGTGGCCGCGCGCCTATGGTGGCGCGGGGCTCGACAAGGCACAGAACCGTGTCCTGCAGGAGGAACTGCAACGAATCAATGCACGACCCGCCCTGGTAGGTATGGGAATCAGCATGATCGGTCCGGCGCTTCTCGAATACGGCACCGAGGAGCAAAAAGCAGAGCACCTGCCGAAGATCGCGCGTGGCGACATCTGGTGGTGCCAGGGTTATAGCGAACCGAATGCAGGTTCAGACCTCGCCAGTCTCCGTACCTCGGCTGTCGTGGACGGCGACGATTACCTCATCAACGGGCAAAAGATCTGGACGTCGGGCGCGGATCACGCCGATTGGATGTTCTGTCTCGTGCGCACCGATATGCAGGCGCCGAAACACCAGGGAATCACATTCATTCTGTTCGACATGACTACCCCCGGTATCACCGTCAAGCCGATTCTGCTCATTTCGGGCTATTCGCCTTTCTGCGAAACATTTTTTGACAACGTTCGCGTGCCGCGCCGCAATGTGGTGAGCCAAGTCAACCAGGGCTGGACCGTTGCCAAGCGATTGCTGCAGTACGAGCGTACCTCCATTGGCGGTATCGGCAACAGCGGTCAAAAGGCGGTCACGCTTGAGGAGCTGGCGCGTGAGTACGTCGGTTTGCACGAGGGACGCATTGCTGATCCCGTGCTGCGCGCAGACATTCTCCGACATCGTATGAACGACCGAGCGTTCGCACTCACCATGCGTCGTTCACAGGAGGAAATGACGGCGGGCGTCGCTCCCGGTGCCTTGTCATCGCTGTTCAAGTACTACGGCACCGAACAAAACAAGGGACGCTACGAGCTCACGCTGGCGCTCATGGGTACTCAGGGTGTGGGTTGGGAGGGCGACGCCTTCGCGGCCGGTGAACTGGATGCCACCCGCGGCTGGCTTCGCTCCAAGGCAAATTCTATCGAGGGTGGCACCTCTGAGGTGCAGCTCAATATTCTTGCGAAGCGGGTATTGGATCTACCCGAATGAGGAGCGGCGATGACTATTGACACCCATCCACGGCGGGCAGGCTTTGCGCCGGCGCGTCTCGAGCGAATCAGCGAGCACCTGCACCGCCAGTACATCGAGCATCGAAAAATAGCGGGCTGTCAGGTTGCGGTTGCCCTCCGTAATCACCTCGCATATTTTCGCTCG
>JBMTYG010000069.1:0-16448 GCA_049454295.1 Pseudomonadales bacterium | reverse complement strand
TAACTTGGGTTGACGGTGCTCAAAACGTGTCGGAGTTCGAGCTGCAGCGCGCAACCGGGGTGTGCAGTGATGCGTCGTAATTCTCGACGATAGATTTGCCAGCGGCGGGGACCACGAGCTACGTCGACTCTGGGCTTCCCGATGGATCGGCGTTCTGTTATCGCATACGCGCGTCCAGTCGATATGTGGTGGACGGTGTTCCCATGGTTTCTGCCTGGTCGCTACCGGCGGGTGCCACTACCCTTCCCGAGCCGCCGCCGTACCTGTGCTCTGCCCAGACCCATGAATGGGTGGACATGACGGGTGGAACCGCGCTCACCCTCGGTGACGATGCGTCAGCGACGGTTGCCATGCCGTTCGCTTTCTCCTTCTATGGAACCAGCGTGAATGCAGTCCAGATTTCGTCAAACGGATTCGTGCGCCTGCTGGGAGGCCCAGCGATCGAGCATGTAAATTCCTCTCTGCCGAACGCGTCGGAGCCGAACGGGATCGTGGCAGTGTTCTGGGATGACCTGAACCCACCCGCGGGCGGGCGTATTAGCTATCGGTCGGTGGGTACGACACCCAACAGACGGTTTGCGATCGCCTGGGAGGACGTACCGCATTTTAACGTGACTGGAAGTGCAGTCAGCGCTCAGCTCGTTCTGGACGAGACCACTGGCAACATGATGCTCAACTATCGTGATATTCAGGTAGGGTCGGCTCTTTATGACCGCGGCGCTTCGGCCACCATTGGTGTTGAGAATGGGGAGGGCAACCGTGCGACCCAGATTGGATTCAACTCACCCGTACTCTCGGATATGTCCAGCTATCGCTGCGGGACAGACCAGACGCAACCCCCGTCTACACCGACGGGGCTAGCCGCTACGGTGTCGGGAACCAGCACGATCGATGTGCGGTGGGCGGATGTGGCCGGCGAGACCGGGTACGTGCTCGAGGTCTCTTCAACAGGGGGCGTGAACGAGATAGCGTTGCCGTCGGGCGCCACGACTTACAGCGATACTGGGCTCGCGCCGGCCACCACCCGCACGTACCGAATCCGCGCGCAAAATGAAGCGGGCTTGTCACCCTTTTCGGCAGAGGTTACAGCGACGACCGAGGCGGCTGTGCCCGACGTCCCCTCGAACGTGCAGGCGACAGCGACCAGCAGTACGACGATTACGGTTACTTGGACGGACGTCGCTGACGAGACGCGCTACAACGTAGAGCGCACCAGCCCAACTGGTGCGGTCACAATTGTGAACGTTTCAGCGAATACAACCAGCTATCGTCATACCCGTTTGACTGCTGGCGAGGTCTGGCGCTATCGCGTCCGAGCTACCAACGGCGCAGGTGTATCGGCATGGTCGGAAGAGGTGTCTGCAACCCCTGAGGGTCCGCCGGCATCGCCGAGCCTGGCGACGGTCACGCAAACCTCTCCCGGGACGGTCGACATCAGCTGGCGCGACAATTCTAGCAATGAGGTTACCTTTGAGATTGGGCGCTCGACGTTGAATCCCAGGAATCTACGGTGGAGTGGTTTGCAAGTCGTCGCAAGCTCCGCTGCACAAGATGGCATGGGATCAACGGGCACTCTGAGCTACACGCCGGGCACAGCGGGCACTTATCGTTTTGCCGTGCGCGCGGTCAATGCGCTTGGCAACTCGAGATGGTCCAATAATACCGCGCAGGTCACCACCACGCCCTGATCGGTCAGGGCGTGAGGTCGATCCGAGCCCAGCGGCGTTGTTGCCAGAGCGCGGTGAGGATAAGGGCGTTGAGGGCGCGAAAGGCGAATTGGTGCACTATCCACACGCCCAAAAGCCCAGCGCCCAGCTTGACGCCTACCCACCAAGCGCCGGGCAAAAGAATCAGATATTGGGTGGCGAGGTTCACGTAGAGCACTCGTTTTACGTCACCTGCGCCATAGAGCAGACTTGCGAACAGGTAGCCCACGCCGTTTACCCCGATCATGATGCCGAGGATCCGGCAGGGCCAGACAGCTAACTCGAGCGCTGCCGGCTCATGCAGAAACAGCGCGAGTACCGTGCGCGGTGCCGCCCAGAACGGAACGCCGAGCACAACCATGGCGAGGGCGCCAACCTTGACGACATCCCACGCCCAGCGATGAGCGGAGGTTGGATCACGCGCACCGAGTGACTGTCCCACGAGCGTGGCACCAGCCATGCCGAGCGCCCAAGCGGGCAAGCCCACCGCACCAATGAAGTTGACGAGCACCGTGTAGGCGGCAACCTCGACCGTACCGATGATCGCGACAATACGAAACATGAGCGCGAGTGCCATGTTTTCGAGAAATTGCTGTGCGCCGGCGGGAGCGAGCAGTCGAGTCACGACGCCAACGTGAGGCGAGACCGGTCCGAGCCACCAGCCCGGCGCGTGTTTCAGCGCGGTGAACGCGTGATAGAGGGTGCCGATGAGTGCAGCGCCGAAGAGCGCCATGCCGGCGCCTTCCGCGCCGTAGCTAGGCACGGGACCCCAGCCGAACATGAGCAGACCGTTGAGTGGAATTTTGACCGCCGCCTGCAGCAACACTACCCGCAGGTAGAGGCCGGGTCTGTCGGTCGCATTCCAGAATCCCATGAACGCGCTGTTGAGCGTCAGAAACACACCCGCCGCGAACGACCAGCGCAGATAGGGCGACCCCACGTCGATCACCGCTGGGTCGGAGCTCATGAAGGCGAGCACCTGCTCGGCTAAATAGCCGAGCACCAATGCGCCTAGCGGTCCGATCCCGGTCACAAGTACGAGCGTCGTGCGCAGATAACGCACGCGATCCTCCGACAATCGAGCGCCCACCAGACGCGCGGTCGGAGCCTGCACGGCAATGGTCACGCCGCCGAAGAGCGCGAGGTAGGCAAAGGTGACCAGTATGGATAGGCCCACTGCCGCAAGCGCCGTTGTGCCGAGATAGCCAACGAAGAGGATGTCGAGCAGCTCGAGAAACGTGTAGGTGGACATGCCCCCCATGATCGGCAGCCCGAGGCGTAGAATGCGCCCCCTGCGCTCCCGGTCGGGCAGACCGATCATGCGCCGCCCGAGCAGGTCAGCACTTCGCCGGTGATGAAATCCGATTCGGGCAGGCAGAGCAGGTAGATCGCGCCAGCGCCGTCCTCCGGTGTTCCGGCGCGCCCGAGCGGGGACGCGAGTCGTACCGCCTCGATCTGGGTCTCGGTCAATCCGACACGGTGCTCGCGTCCGCCCACTTCGATCCGCGGCGGATCGTCCGCGTAGGGCTGGGTCAGGCGTGTTTCGATGTGACCGAAAGCCACGCAGTTGACGCAGACGTTGTAGCGTCCCCATTCCCGGGCCAGCGTGCGCGTCAGCCCGATCACGGCCGCCTTGCCGGTTGCGTAGGCAATCTGCGTCGCGGCGCCTCGCGTGCCGGATACTGATGAGACATTGACCACCTTGCGGCAGAGGGGTGCCCCGAGTCGTTCCTGCTCCTCGAGCGCGCGCGCTTTCAGCCACGGAAACCACGCGCGCAGGATTCGGAAGGGTGCTGTCGCGTGAATATCGAGCATGGCTTGCCACTGAGTGTCATCGTGGCGGTGCATGGCGCCGTTCCAGATATAGCCCGCGTTGTTGACAACGATATCGAGCGAACCAAATGCCTCTGTGGCGATGGTGATGAGAGTGTCGGGGGTGTCGGCAGCCGTGATGTCACCCGGAGCGGCGAGTGCGCTGCCGCCGATGCTACGAATCGCTGCGACGGTTTCTTCGACCGGGACCAGGTCCAGATCATTCACCACGATACGTACACCTTCCCTCGCGAGCCTGAGCGCGGTAGCACGACCCACACCGCGTCCGGCGCCGGTGACCAGAGCCACGCGTCCTGCAAGTTCGCTCATCGGCTAATCCCCAAAAACAGCGAATGGTAAGGCAGGAGCCCTGGATCAGCATGCGTTCTGCTGCGCCCCTGTGCTGCAATGTATTCAGCTGGCTGTCACTCGCCAACTCTGGGTAAAACTCGGCTAGACGGCTTGGTATGAGGACCCTATGCTCGCGGCTCTTTGCTGCTCACGGTGAGTGGCTTCAAACCCTCTGGCTTCATGCGATGACGCTACTGCTC
The DNA here is from genome assembly GCA_049454295.1 of Pseudomonadales bacterium. Lineage (GTDB taxonomy): Bacteria > Pseudomonadota > Gammaproteobacteria > Pseudomonadales > Azotimanducaceae > UBA7803. Next base: position 12,379 of record JBMTYG010000069.1, on the reverse strand, counting down.
GACCCGGCTTTCTGGATATCTGTCGGACAGATCATCCTGATCGACATTCTGCTTGGTGGCGACAACGCTGTCGTCATTGCACTGGCTTGCCGCAAGTTACCGCCCGCCCAGAGACGCGCGGGTATTCTCTGGGGCGTAGCGGGGGCCATTGGTCTGCGCGTCGTACTGATCTTTTTCGCGCTGCAGCTCCTCACGCTGCCGTTTCTCAGGCTGGTGGGTGCGCTGCTTCTGCTCTGGATCGGTGTAAAGCTGTTGATTGCGGATGATGATGACGGGCATGCGGATGTAGCGGGTAGCGCAACGCTGCTTGGGGCGATCAAGACCATCATCATCGCGGATGCGGTCATGAGCCTCGACAACGTCATTGCGGTAGCGGGCGCTGCGGACGGCAGTTTGTTGCTGGTCGTCTTCGGCATTTTGATCAGCATTCCCATCATCGTGTGGGGCAGTCAGTTTGTCCTGCGGCTCATGGACAGGTTTCCGCTCGTCATTACCTTCGGCGCGGGGCTGCTCGGCTGGATCGCGGGAGAGATGCTGGTCGCTGATGTGATGGTGGCGCCCTGGCTGTCCGGGCTGCCCGCTTGGCATGGCTGGGTTGCTGCCGTGCTCGGCGCGGCGCTGGTGGTCGGTACGGGCGCGCTGATCAAGCGCCACCGAAAGTCTGGAAAGGAGGAAACATGGCACTCCGTATCCTGATTCCAATCGACGGTTCCCCGTGTGCACTCAATGCCGTGCGTCACGCCCTCGCCTTGGCTGCGCTGGGCGGTGGGGTAGAGCTGACGCTGCTTAATGTGCAACTACCGCTTGCCACAGGCCATGTCCGCCAGTTCATTGGCAGAGAGACGCTGGAGGCCCATTACCGGGAAGCGGGGGATGCCGTCCTTCGTGAGGCGGTTGCGCTGGTAGAGGAAGCGGGACATAGCTGCGTGACGCATATCGCGGTTGGCCGCATCGCCGCGACGATTGCCGGCTATGCGGCAGAGCTAGAAAGTGATTTGGTAGTGATGGGGTCACACGGCAGACGAGGCGTCAGCCATGCGCTGCTCGGTTCGGTGGCGCAGGAAGTTATTCGCGCCACGCCGAAGCCAGTGACGATCGTGAAATGAGTAGAGCTCAGCCGTAGCGACCGGTGATGTAGTCTTCCGTTCGCTTCGAGGTCGGGCGCGTGAACACTGCGTCGGTTTCCCCGAATTCGATGAGTTCGCCGAGGTACATGAAGGCGGTGTAGTCCGACACGCGAGCCGCCTGCTGCATGTTATGCGTCACGATAAGAATGGTCACCTTATCGCGCAGTCGGTGAATCAGGTCTTCGATATTGGCGGTGGCATTAGGATCCAGAGCGCTCGTCGGCTCGTCGAAGAGCAAAAGCTCGGGCCCGGTCGCCAAGGCGCGTGCGATACACAGACGCTGCTGCTGACCACCAGACAGGTTGAACGCCATGTCGTTGAGGCGGTCTTTGACTTCGTCCCAAAGCGACGCATCACGTAGCGCCTGTTCCACGGCATCCATCAGTACGCCTCGATTGCGCTCACCGCGAACGCGTAGGCCATAGGCGACGTTTTCAAAGATCGATTTGGGAAACGGGTTTGGCTTTTGAAACACCATGCCGATGCGCATTCGCACTTCGATCGGATCGATGTTGGCATCGAGGATGTTGACGTCGTCGGGGAAGAAGCGAATCTCACCGCCGTAGCGTGTGCCGGCGGTCAAGTCATGCATGCGGTTGAAGCAGCGTAGGAAGGTAGATTTGCCGCAGCCGGACGGGCCGATCAGCGCCGTCACGCGACAGGCGTCTATACGCATGTTCACGTTCTTCAATGCCTGCGACGACCCGTACCAAAAGTCCAGAGAGCGTACGTTCGCCTTGCTGGGCGCCGCTGTTGGCGCTTCACCGCCGCGCGTTGCAATGCGAAACCCGGTGTCTGTACTCATATTGCCTACCATTTGATGCGTTTCCGGAAACGGATGCGCAGCCAGATTGCCAGCCCGTTCATCAGGAGCGTCATGGCCACCAGCACGATGCCCGCAGCGGCTGCGTTCTCTTGAAACGCAGCCTGCGGCCGCGACAGCCAGTTGAACATCTGGATCGGCATCACCGTGAAGGGGGATTCGAGCCATTCGAAGCTCACAAACGGGAATTCGCCGCTAATGGGTGCAGGTGGCAGGAACGCGATGAATGTCAGTGCCCCGATGGTGATGATGGGTGCCGTCTCTCCGATAGCGCGAGCGAGACCGATGATCACGCCGGTGAGAATACCGCCCGTCGAGTAGGGCAGAATGTGATCTCGCACCGTCTGCCAGCGCGTCGCCCCAACAGCGTAGGCGGCTTCGCGAATGGCCCCTGGGATGGCGCGGATCGACTCCCGCGTGGCAACGATGATCACCGGCAGAATCATCAGTGCAAGCGTCAGTCCGGCGGACAAAATGCTCTGACCGAAGTCGAGCGCGTAGACGAAGAGTCCGAGCGCCAGCAGCCCGTAAATGATCGAAGGCACGCCAGCCAGATTGGTCACGTTAATTTCGATCAGATCCGTGAGCCAATTTTTGCGCGCGTATTCCTCAAGGTATACGCCGGCGGCGACGCCCACCGGAATGGCCGTGGACGCGGTGATGATCATGACCAGGCTCGAACCCACCAGCGCGCTCAGGAGGCCGGCGCGCTCGGCGCGTCGGGATGGAAAGTTCTCAAAGAATGACCACTCGAGCCGGTTGGCCCCATCCTGGATCAATCCCACGAGCAGCACGGCGAGGGTCAAAACGCCGACCATCATGCAGGCGAGACCCACGAGAGCAAACCATTGGTCGCGTCGGCGACCCTGGGCGACTAGCTGTCGAATCGCGGCAGGATCGTGCATGGTCAGTAAGCCTCGCGGAAGCGCTTGCGGGCCAGATGGCCAAGCACGTTGAAGAACAGCGTCATGAGGACAAGGACCAGTCCCACAGCGAAGATGCTCTGATATTCAAGGCTGCCGTGGGGCAGATCGCCGAGGGCGACCTGAACGATGAAGGCGGTGATGGTTGCGCCTGGCTCGCGCGGGTCCCAGGTGAAATTCGGCTGCTGCCCAGCGGCGACCGCGACCACCATGGTTTCTCCGAAGGCGCGCGATATGCCGAGTATGTAGGCCGCCACAATGCCTGATGTGGCAGCCGGCATGACCACGCGCAATGAGGTTTGCAGACGTGTGGCGCCCATGGCGTAGGAGCCTTCGCGCATCTGCAAGGGCACGGAACGCATGGCATCCTCGGCAACGGAGGTGACGTAGGGAATGATCATTACGCCAATCACGAGTCCGGGACCCAGCATATTGAAACTAGGCAGCGTGGGCATGAACCACTGCAGCGCCGGGGTGACCATGAGCAGGGCAAAGTAGCCGTAGACCACGGTTGGGATGCCCGCGAGCAGCTCAAGAATCGGCTTAACGGTCTCGCGGACGCGCTCGCTTGCGAACTCGCTCAGGTACAGGGCGGCAACCGTGCCTACGGGCACCGCAAGAAGCAGCGCGACGGTGGTCGTGACCAGGGTGCCTGCCAAGAGCGGCAAGACACCGAAGTGCTTGTCCGCGAACATGATGGTCCATTGCGTATCGGTCAGAAAATCCGTGATCGGAACCACGGCAAAAAAGGCCAGGGATTCATAGATGAGAATGCCGACGATGGCGAGCGTGACCGCGACAGCAGACAGGGAGAGCAGCAGCAGAACTCCTTCGATGACTCGCTCCCCGATATGGCGCGAGGCTTTGAAGTTGAATCGATTCCTAGCAGCCGTGCCCGATGAGGGTGGGGCATTCGCGTCCGGCATACTGCGCTCTCCCGTGGAAGGGCGAATTCTACAGGGTTCGTTCTCTCGCCAGCAGCTCTTCAACGGTCAAACCGATTTCAGCCGTTCCGGAGAATCCGCTGCCGACGTTGCCAGCCTTCAGGTTCTTCCGGGCAAGCTCGTAGGCTTCGTTTGGCAGTGCGACGTAGCCAACCTCTTCGGCGAGTGCTCCGCCCTCGGTGAGGAAGAATTCGACGAACGCTTGGATCTCCTCGCGCTCAAGAGAGGTCTCCTTGACGTAGATGAATAGAGGTCTGGACAGGGGTCGGTAAGAACCATTGTTCACGTTCGCGACCGACGGCGACACCCCAGCGCTTTCGCCGGGGGGTATCACAGGCACGGCGCGCAGCCGGTCGCTGTTTTCCTCGAAGTAGGCGAAGCCCATGAATCCAAGCGCACCGGGGTCACGCGATACGAACTGCACGGTCACGTTGTCATCTTCGCTTGCTTGGTAGTCCCCTCGCGACGCCTTGGAGCGCCCAACCACAGCCTCGGTCCAATAGTCGAAGGTGCCCGAGTCAGCACCCGCGCCGGCGAGTTTCAGCGGCTGGTCCGGGAATGTCGAACGGATCTGCTGCCAGCTGGTGACGGTGCGCTGTGCTGCAGGCTCCCACATCGTCTTGAGCTCGGCGATGGTGAGCTGATCAACGAACGAGTTCGATTGACTGACAACGACGGTCAGCGCGTCATAGGCGATGGGCAGTTCAAAGTAACGCACCCCGTTTTGGGCGCATTGCGCCATCTCTTCTTTGAGGATGGGTCGGGAGGCGCTCGCGATATCAATTTCCCCGCGGCAAAAGCGCTTGAAGCCGCCGCCGGTGCCGGAAATGCCGACCGTAACCCGTGCACCGCCCAGCGCGATCTGGTACTCCTCCGCCACGGCTTCCATGATCGGGTAGACGGTGCTCGACCCATCGGCTTCGATGACGTCGGCGGCGTGGGCTGCGGAGCTCACCGCGAACAGAGCCGGCAAAAGCGTCGACAGGACGCGAGAGTGTGTCAGCTTCATCTTCTCATTCCTCGTTGTGATCAGAAGCGCGCGTTGATATCGAGCATCAGAGTCTCGACAGCCGCGTCGTCCCCGTTATTGCGGCTTGCCGCGTCGGACTCTGCCAGGAACCAAGTGAGCGACACATTGAAGTTCTCGAGCAGATCGTATTGAGCCCGCAGTTTGTGTCCGTTCGATGACACGTAGCCGGCTGCGAAATCGGAATCGGTGAGTATGCCGACGACGGCATTGCGCTCGACGACCCGGTAGTTGTAATCGAGCGCGACCCCCGAAACGTTTGTGCGAAATCCGGTCAGCCAGGCGGTGTCTTCGTCGCCATCATTGAAGGTCTTGAAATCCCTCGCTTCGGTGTTTCGCAGATATTGGCCGTAGAGCGACAGTGGCAGCGGCAACCCGATGACGTCGAGCTGGCCGAAGGCTTCGTAGAGCCCAAAGCGGTCGGTCGTGTTGCCATTGCCGATGAGTCCAAGTGAGGGCGCGCCCGCCCGTTCGGGCTGGCCGTCGTTGCTGAACTGATAGCTGCTTGCGCCGATGGTGAGTCGAGCGCGGGTACCCACGTCGAAGGCGGCGCCAAGCTGCAGAGCGTATAGCGCGAGATCGTTATCGCGCTCGACACCATCGCCGTCGACATTGTCTTTCATCGGGAAGTAGCCGGCAGTGCCGAAAATCGTGCGCGTGCCGTCTTTGCGCTGAAAGTTCGCGGCGAATCCCTCGGGATTAATGTCTGCATCCCAGGCGGCGTCTCCCACCGCCATCCAGGGTTGGCGCATTTTGCCGGCGAAAAGACGCAGACCGGGGACTTCGACCGGGTGATAGTCGATATAGGCCAGATCGAGCCATACCGCTTTGCGGTCCGCATAGTTGTCTAGATCCTGATTGGTGGAGCGCCGATCGCCACCGCTCGCGGTTGCGATCTGGATGCCCGTTTCGACCTGGGGATTCACTTGTGTGAAGGCGCCAAGCCGCGCTCGAATTCGCTGCCTGTCTTTGTCGCGCCCACCGTTCTTCGCTTCGTCCTCGATATTCACGTGGTCATTGCGTACTCGGACGTCCCCGCGCAATGCCGTGGATTCGGCCCAGCCTGCGGTCTGGCGATAGGCCTGGAATTCTCGCCGATCGATCTTACGTCGTTCCGCGCGCGTCTCTGCCCGTTCGGTGCGCTTTAAATCAGACAAGAGCTCATCGTGCTGCGCCTGAGTAATTGAGCCATTGGTGAGCAGCATTCCGAGCAGTTTTTCGTCAACCAGACCGGCATGAGCCAGGCTCGTGCCCAAGATCAGGGCGGCGAACCAGAACCCGGAGGTAGCGCGCTTCATGAAAGATCTCCAAGAGGTGGGCTGGCGCGAGGCTTGCGCTGTTGAGGCTGCCTTGGGCAGCCAGCGGCGCGCATTGTTATCGCGCTCTGTGACGAAATGATGACAACATGACGCGCTGCCCGCGGAGGATCCCGCGAATGCATGTCGTCGTGAACTGCGGGTTTAACCTATCCAAACTTGACCCCGCTCGGGTACTGGTCCTGATCGCCAGATGATCGGGGGCGGTGGTAGTGTCGTCGGACAGCAGGGAGGTTCGCATGAACGTGTATCACGGCTTGGCATGGCGAGCGCTTCTGGGACTCGCGCTCGCGTTTTCTCTGGCCATGTCGGCGCTCGCAGCCGACACGGGAATCGAGGTCGCTGGATCGGGAGTTGTATCGGCAAAGCCAGACCTTGCCCGGGTGCACCTGGTCGCGCGGCGCGAGGGAAGTGACGCTGTCTCAGTCAAGCAGGGTGTCGATGATGTCGCGACGCAGGTCATCGCGCTGAGTCGTGAGTTTGGTGTGGCTCCTGCAGACCTTACCGCGGCGGCCGTCTCGCTGTTTCCGCGCTATGGGTCGGATGGCAACAGCACCGTCGTCAATGGGGTCATTGCGGAACGCACCTTTGTCGTGACCCTACGCGATCTGGAGCTGCTCAGCCGTTTCATCGACACGGCGCTTGAGCGAGGCATCAACGGCGTGCAGGGCATTCACCTCGATGTGTCTAATCGGGCCGCGCTCGAGGCGACTGCGCTCGAGCGCGCCATAGACGCGGCGCGGGAGGAAGCACAGCGCGTCGCGGATCGTTTCGGGGTACAGCTCGGGTCGTTGCTCGCTGCGACAACACAGGATCAGAGCGCCCCGCGCCCGTTTTTGCGCATGGAAGCTATGGCGGCCTCTGCGCCCGACAGCTTTGCCCCGGGAGAGCTCGAGATTCGACGCGCTGTGACCGCCCGATTCGCGATCGCGCTGCGCTGACGTCGATCAGGTGGCGCGACGCAGAGTGAGCAAAGCGCTAGCGTCGCAGACTGTCGATACTCAGGATGCCCGGACCGCGTGCTGCGATGGCAAGAAACGCAAAGCAGTACAGCGCAGCCAGCTCGCCGCCGTTGTTGATGGGTAGCAGCGCCTGGGTACCGTGCGCGAGCCAGTAGGCAAAGGCCATAGTTCCGCTTGAGACGAAGGCTGCCGGTCGGGTGAGGAAGCCAATCATCACGAGCAACCCGCCCACCAATTCGATGCTGCCTGCGCCCCAGGTCACGAAAGCGGGCACTCCCTCTCGCGTGGCGAGCGGAAAGCCGAACAGTTTCTGCGTGCCATGCCAGAGGAAAAGAAACCCAGTCACCATGCGCAACAGTGCGTAGGTGAGGTCCTGGTGCCGGTCAAGAAAAGCCAACATCGTCTTGTCCCCAAAGTTGTCGGCTGAGCTTAACGCCGCGCCGGGAGATGCTCCATGCCGGCGGCCATCCCGGGCTTCCGACCATGGACTGATCAGCTATAGTGGCACACACCAGAGGCACATACGCAGGGGGAGACATGGCGCTTAAGGGCACGGTTCACTACGAGCAACGTGAAGAGATCGCGCTGTTGACCGTCGATAATCCGCCGGTTAATCCGCTGTCGAGCGGCGTCCGGCAGGGGCTCTTCGACGGGTTCACGCGCGCCCTTGGTGACGCGTCGGTTCGTGCCATTGTCCTGACCGGAGCGGGCCGAGCGTTCATCGCCGGTGCGGATATCTCCGAGTTCGGTGCGGCGGGTAGCCAGGGTCCAGGGCTCCACGACGTGCTGACCATGATGGAACAAAGTCAAAAGCCTATCGTCGCTGCAATCAACGGCACGGCGTTCGGCGGCGGGCTCGAAGTGGCGCTCTGCTGTGATTACCGGGTGGCCGCTCCCTCCGCTCCGGTCGGGCTGCCCGAGGTCAAACTCGGTCTGTTGCCCGGGGCCGGCGGTACGCAGCGCTTGCCGCGGCTCATCGGCGCGGAGCAGGCACTGCAGTTCATTCTTACCGGCGACCCCATTCCGGCACCGCGGGCGCTCAAGCTTGGCATTGTGGATGCGGTAGCTGAAGGTCCAATCGTAGAGGATGCAATTGCCTTCGCCCGCCGGGTGCTGGCTGACGGCGGCAAGGTGCGGAAAATCCGGGATGAACGTGACCGGGTGGCGGCGGATCGGGCGAATCCGGAGATTTTCGCCAACGCTCGGAAAGATGCTGCCCGGCGCATGCGCGGTCGATTCGCGCCGGAAATGATCATTCAGTGTGTCGAGGCGGCGGTGAATCTGGACAACTTCGAGGCGGGCATGGAGGTCGAGCGTGCCTGTTTCGGGCGCTGTCTCGCGCACCCGCAGCGCGCAGCGCTCATCCACCTCTTCTTCAGTGAGCGTGAGGTGGCAAAGATTCCGGACGTGCCGAAGGACACGCCGCAGAAAAAGATTGCGTCCGCGGGTGTCGTCGGCTGCGGCACCATGGGTGGCGGCATCACCATGTCCTTTGCCAACGTCGGCATTCCGGTGAAAGTGCTCGAGATGGATGCCAAGGCGCTTGAACGCGGTCTTGGCGTCATTCGGCGCAACTATGACATTCAGGTGCAGCGCGGTCGCATGACGGCGGAGCAGGTGGAGCAGCGCATGGCGCTGATCTCGGGTACCACTGAATTCGCCGATCTTGGTCAGGCGGACGTGGTAATCGAGGCGGTGTACGAAAACCTTGGCGTGAAGGTGGATGTCTTTCGCAAGCTCGAAGCCGTGTGCAAGCCCGGTGCGATCATTGCGAGCAATACATCCGGTCTCGATGTCGATGCCATGGCGAATGCCACCAGTCGCCCTGAGGACGTGATCGGGCTGCACTTCTTCAGCCCGGCAAACGTCATGCGCTTGCTCGAAGTGGTGCGCGGCGCGCGCACGAGCAAGGAAACCATCGCCACCGCGATGCAGTTGGGCAAGTCGCTCAACAAAATTGCGGTGCTGTCGGGCAACGCGCCCGGCTTTATTGGCAATCGCATTCTTGCGGGGTACACGCGCCAGGCAGGCGAGATCATCCTTCAGGGCGCGACTCCCTATCAGGTGGATAACGTCATCAACGCGTTCGGCATGCCGATGGGTCCGTTCCAGATGAATGATCTGGTGGGTCTCGACCTGGGTTGGCGCGCGCGTCAGCTCGCGGGGGTGAAAGCGGAGGACGTGCCGATTACGGCGCGTGTTGCGGACAAGCTCTGTGCGCTTGGGCGGTTCGGTCAAAAGACCAATCGCGGTTACTACATCTATCCGGAGGGCAGCCGTGCTGGGCAGCCGGACCCCGAGGTGGTGGCGATAGTTGAGGCGACTTCAGCGGAGCTTGGCATTCAGCGGCGACCGATTTCCGATGAAGAAGTACTCAAGCGCTGTCTGTATCCGCTCATCAATGAGGGCGCAAAGATTCTCGAGGCGGGCGTTGCGCTGCGTCCCTGCGACATCGATATCGTCTACATCAACGGCTACGGTTTCCCGGAAGTCACGGGTGGGCCAATGTTCTGGGCGGATCAGCAGGGTCTAGACAAGGTGCTCGCCGACATTCGTCAGTTCGAGTCGGAGTACGGCGAGGCGTGGAAGCCAGCCCCGCTGCTCGAGCGGCTGGTGCGCGAAGGCAAGACGTTCGCAAGCTTGCAGCAGGGGTAAAAACGCGATGGTCATGGGCGACAACGGCAGTCTAGCGCTCTTCTGCGATTTCGAGAATATTGCGCTGGGTGTTCGCGACGCCCGTTACGATCGGTTTGATATTCGTCCCGTTCTCGAGCGCCTGTTAGTCAAAGGCTCGATTGTGGTGAAGAAGGCCTACTGCGACTGGGAACGCTACCGCGAATTCAAGACCGGCATGCACGAAGCCGCGTTTGAGATGATCGAGATTCCGCACGTACGCCAGTCTGGTAAGAATTCCGCGGATATCCGCATGGTCGTGGACGCACTCGATCTTTGCTACACGAAAGAGCATATCGATACGTTTGTGATCATTTCAGGAGATTCGGATTTCTCGCCCTTGGTGAGCAAGCTCAGGGAAAATGCGAAGACCGTGATCGGGGTTGGTGTAAAGAACTCGACCTCCGACCTGCTGATGGCCAATTGCGATGAGTTCATCTTTTATGATGATCTGGTGGCCAAACGCGAGCCAGCGCGCAAGCGCGCGCGCAGCAAGGCAAAGCCGCGCGGGCGCAAGGACGGCAGTGAACGGACCGCGTCCGAGACGACTGTGCCGGTTGCCGAGTCAGGCGCTGACGGGAATACGGACGCGCGCGCAGATGACTTGTCGCAGGAGGGTATCGACCTGGTGCTCGAGACGGCCGAGGCGCTCTACGAGGAGCGGGGCGAACGGGGCAATCTGTGGGGCTCGATGGTCAAGCAGACGCTCAAACGGCGTCGACCTGGTTTCAATGAGTCTTTCTATGGGTTCAGGTCCTTCAGCGATCTGCTCGAGGAAGCCCGTAATCGGGGTGAGCTCGAGCTCGAGCTCGACGAAAAATCCGGCGGCTATCTGATTCGTGCCGTGAAACGCGGCGATTGATGGTCAATCAAACGCATACCCGCAAACCCCGCTACCACCCGCCCGGCACCGCGCCGGGCACCTATGACATCGCCCGCACGCGCGCGGCACCGCCTGGTCACATCGAGGTAATCGATTACGACGCTGAGCATTACCACAAGCTCGACGGATTGGATGCCTTGCGCGCGACACAGAGTCTTGCGTGCCGCTGGATCCAGATTGACGGACCACCTTCCCTCGATGTCCTTGAGTCGGTTCGGCAACGCTATGACATCGATCCGCTCGTGCTCGAAGACATTGTGAATCAGGGGCAGCGCCCCAAATTCAACGATTACGGCGCTGCAATATTCATCACGCTCTCGGTGCCGGGGGCGGGTGCCATTACCTCGGACGGCGTGGGCGTTTATCGCCAGATCAGTCTTTATGTGATGGACTCGGTGCTCATCACCTTCATGGAGCAGGAATCGCGACTGTTCGACCTGCTCGAAGAACGGCTCAAGCGATCGGGCGGGCGGCTTCGGCGACAGCCCGTTCATTTTCTCGCGCATGCGCTCATTGATCTCGCGATCGACACGCTCTTTCCGTTGATCGATGCGACCGCGGAGCGCCTTGAGGCGCTCGAAACCGCGATCATCGCGCGTCCAAGCGAGGACATGTTGCTCGAGACGCACACCTTTCGCAGCCGGCTGCTGGTGTTGCGACGCATTGCCTGGGCCTCTCGTGAACTTGTCAACGCGTTTCGGCGCCACGCCGATGATGTGACCGATGGCAGCCTGCGTCCGTACCTCGAGGATGCCTACGACCACATCGTGAGTGCCATCGATCTGATCGAAATCCAACGGGACATCGCGACCAATCTGATTGAGGTTTACATGTCGGTGCTCAGCAACCGCATGAACGAGGTGATTCGGCTGCTTACCATCATCGCGACCCTGTTCATACCACCTACTTTTCTGGTGGGTCTGTACGGTATGAATTTCGATCCTGCGGCGGGGCCTTTCAGCATGCCAGAACTGTCCCTGCCATTTGGCTATGTCTCGGTGTTGCTCGTTATCCTCGTATCCATGGTCGGGATGATCGTTTTCTTTCGACGCCGTGGCTGGCTGGGTCGTCGCCAATTCTGATGGCTCCGAGCGTGCACTGATTGCACTCAGAGCGGCACTTCGGTCGTGTATTTGACCTGCTCCATGGCAAAGTTGGAGGACACATCGGAGAGAGGCGCGACTCTGATCAGCTTCTTGTAGAACAGATCGTATTCCGCTATGTCGCCCACCAAGACTTTGAGCAGGTAGTCCACGTCCCCGCCAATTCGGTAGAACTCCATAACCTCAGGCAGTGCGGCTACACCGCTTGCAAAAGTTTGCAGCCAGGCTTCGGAATGATTGCTGGTCTTCACCGTGACAAACACGGTGACGCCGCGACCCACTCGGCGTGGGTCGATCAGCGCCACGCGTTTGCGCAGGATGCCCGCTTCCTCCATGCGCTTGATGCGGCGCCAGCAGGCGTTCGTGCTGAGTCCCACGCGCTCCCCGGTTTCCTGCACTGACGTGGTGGCGTCAGCCTGCACGATGTTGAGTATCTGTCGATCGATCCGGTCGAGTTCCACACGCGCGCTCCTCTGTCCCGTCGCGCTGATCATAACGAGGTGAATTACCGGTGGCTCGGTTCTCTTGCGGCACTGAGGGAGTGTGTACCAGGTCGCACTTTTGCACCGCTTCGGCGAAAAGTGTGACGCCGTTCACT
>JBMTYG010000068.1:0-16617 GCA_049454295.1 Pseudomonadales bacterium | reverse complement strand
CAATGACGGCAGGTGCGACCGCCGGCGTTGCAACCATGGTCGATTGTTCCACCTTGGGCTGCGCCGGCTCATCGCCTGCGATCAGGGGCGCTTCGTCAACCGTCCTCAGCGAGGGAAGCTCAGCCGATGCCGCCGTGAGCCGCTCATCAGCCTCAGCAACAGGCTCGACTGCGGGAGCGTCTGAGGGCTCTATCGGAAGAGCCGCTGAGGGCTCTATCGGAAGAGCCGCTGAGGGCTCTGCGGCTGGGGTGCGTGGAGCCGAGGAGCGCGATCCATCGTCTAGTGCGCTGCGATCCCGGCGTGGCAGGCGCTTGCTTGTTGCGAGGACCTCTGCGGAAGGCTGCCGCTCCGAAATCGGCACTGGATTGAATGCTTCTGCACCCAGTTCCTCGGCAGCGCCCGGGTTCTCGGCGCTGCGGGGCTCGCCGCCGCGCCCACGGCCACGACCTCGCCCTCCGCGGCGCCCGTTGCTACCACCGTCCTCATCGCGGGATTCTCGTCCGTCCTCACGCGCCGCGTCCATGCTATCGCGGGAGGCGGCGTCTTGATCACGGTCACCCGCACCGGATTCTCGCTGATCCCGCCGACCGCCGCGACGGCCACGGCGATTCTCTTCCCTGCTGGTCTCACCATCACTGCTCGCGGGCGACGATGTCGCGCTCACGTTTTCCCGACCAACGTCGCTCGAGTCCGAGGTGCGTCCCTCACCGGTTCGCTGGTCGGCACTGCGACCACGCCCTCGACCGCGACCGCCGCGACGACCTTCGCGATCCTGATCGGATCCTTCGCTCGACGAACGCTCGGAACTGCCGCGAGAGGCGTTTGATCGCCCAGTGTCCTGACCGGCCCCCCGGCGAGAATCACCGCGATTGCGACGAGGCTGACCGACAGGCGTGGGCGCCGATGTCTCAAGGCGATCAGCTGCGTTCTCTGGCGTTCCGAACAAGGCATCGGCGATGCGTCGTAGCAACCCGGGCCGCGGTGCTGGCGCGAGCGCTGCTGGCGCTTCGACCTCAGCACGCGGAGCGGGCGCTGGCGTCGTTGGGCGAATGGACTGCACGGCGGCTTGGCGCATGGGAGCGGGTTGCTCCCGTGGCATGATGGCTTCCACGGGTTCAGCCCCGACCTCGGTTAGCTCATAGCTTGCAGGGAGGCTCTCTTCCTGCAGCTGATCGTCGCGTAGCCGAGTGACGTCGTAGTGCGGGGTCTCCATATGCGCGTTCGGCACAATCATGAGCCGCGCCCCGGTTCGCCGCTCGATATCGAGCACTTCCGCTCGCTTCTCGTTCAGCAGGTAGGCGGCGATGGACAAGGGAACCAGCGCGCGGATCAGCGAGCTGCGATCCTTGAGCGCTGATTCCTCCATGACTCGCAGAATCGCAAGCGCGAGCGACCGGGTGTCGCGAATCCGTCCTTGACCGCTGCACCGCGGACAGACCTCGGTAGTGAGGTCATCTAGCGACGGGCGCAAGCGTTGGCGCGACATCTCGAGCAGGCCGAATCGGGAAATACGTCCAACCTGGATGCGCGCTCGATCAGCCTCCAAAACCTCGCGCATGCGGTTTTCTACCGCGCGCTGGTTTTTGGTGTTGTCCATGTCGATGAAGTCGATGACGATCAGTCCGCCCACATCGCGCAGACGCAGCTGCCGAGCGATTTCTTCCGCGGCTTCCAGGTTCGTATTGAGCGCGGTTTCCTCGATATCCGCGCCTTTCGTCGCGCGGGACGAGTTGATGTCGATGGAGACGAGAGCTTCTGTCGGGTCAATGACGATGCTGCCGCCCGATGGTAGCTTGACCGTGTGCTGAAAAGCCGTCTCGATCTGGCTTTCGATCTGATAGCGGCTGAAGAGCGGCGTAGCGTCAGCGTAGAGTTTGACCCGGCTGGCGTACTGCGGCATCACCTGCTCGATGAAATCCCTCGCTTGTTGATAGGCTTCCTGCCCGTCGATCAGGACCTCGCCGACATCCTTGCGCAGGTTGTCTCGGATAGCCCGGATGATGACGTTGTTCTCCTGATACAGGAGTGACGGCGTCTTTTCTTCGCTCTCAGCCTTGCGGATGGCTTCCCACAGCTGCAACAGATAGTCCAGGTCCCATTGCAGCTCTTCGGCGCTACGTCCCACTCCCGCTGTGCGGATGATCACGCCCATGCCCGCGGGAATATTCAGCTTGGAGAGCGCGTCGCGGAGTTCGTCGCGCTCCTCGCCCTCGATGCGACGCGAGATCCCACCCGCCCGTGGGTTGTTGGGCATCAGCACCATGTAGCGACCGGCGAGACTGATAAAGGTGGTCAGCGCAGCCCCTTTGGTGCCCCGTTCCTCCTTATCGACCTGAACCAAAATTTCCTGGCGCTCGGACAGCAGTTCCTGGATTGGGGTGCGATCGTTGTCGTCGCTGGGCTTACGAAAGTATTGGCGGGAAATTTCTTTTAGCGGCAGAAAACCGTGGCGGTCGGCGCCAAAGTCAACGAAAGCGGCCTCGAGGCTTGGCTCGATGCGTGTAATTCGCGCTTTGTAGATATTGGCTTTTTTCTGCTCACGCCCACGGTTTTCGATGTCTAGATCGTATAGTTTCTGTCCATCGACCAGAGCGACGCGAACCTCCTCGGGTTGCGTTGAATTGATCAGCATGCGCTTCATGAATCCCTCTCTGCCGGTCAGAACCGGCGGCTGCGATGCCTAACGGGAGGGGGTGCGCGCCGTAGCGCGCCAACAGGCTGGCAGGGGCGTTGGCGCCCCGCAAATGCGGACGAACGCGGGGCTCTGGCGGCGGGCGCTGCATTAGCGTCACCACAGCTGTTGCCGTTGCCGTGTGGGCAGTTCGCCGGGGGTCTGTTCCTGGGCGAGCCGTCAGAACGGCGAAGCAGCCAGGTTCGCTTCGAAGCGCCCGATCATGCTTCCCTCGATCATTCCATGTGTCACCGCGCGCTGAATTTTGCAGCGTGTATTCGCCGTGACGCGCAATACCATTCACGTGAGAGGGCGGGTCCATGTGCCCTGCCGCAGTTGGCGGCTGACCGTCTGACGTGGTTCCTGTTTCTTCCTGACCTGCCCGCTGGCAAGACTCGAACAACGTTTATCGTTACAGTGCCGATCGGCTGCGAAGGCGCGCCCGGGGTGGCGGGCGGTGCCCCCGGCGGATGCGCGCTCGGTAGGCAATTGCCCGGCCCGGAAAGCGGTATGGAGCTTCAAACCGGCGAGCGGAGTCTATCAGTCATGAATAAGTCGTTCAAACCCGTGAAAAAAACGGATGAGCCCGGACTCACCGGTGTGCGCCAGATTGTCGTAAGCGGCGCCTCCGGACAGCGCATAGACAACTTTCTCGCTCGCGAGCTGCGAGGTGTCCCCAAAGCGCGAATCTACCGCATGCTGCGTACGGGAGAAGTACGAAGAAATGGGTCTCGAGTGCAGCCGAGCGATCGCGTGGCTGATGGCGACGTGCTCCGAATCCCCCCTGTCATTCGCGCCGGGCATGTCGGCACGGCTGCGACCGTGCCGATCAGTGACGACATTACAGGCCTTTTGACCCGTCGTATTTTGTTCGAAGACGACGACCTGCTGATTATCGATAAACCTGCCGGCATTGCCGTGCACGGTGGCAGTGGCATTGCGTGGGGGGCAGTGGAGGCGCTCAGGCGCGTGCGCCCCGATGTGGAGCTTGAGCTCGGACATCGCTTGGACCGCGACACGTCAGGCTGTCTCTTGTTTGCGAAACATCGATCGGCGCTGCTCGCCGTGCATCGCGCGCTGCGCGAGCGAGAGGTGCGCAAACGGTATGCCGTGCTCGTTGCGGGTCGTTGGTCTCGGCGGGTTGCCACGGTTCAGCTACCGCTCGAAAAGTATGTGCTCAAATCCGGTGAGCGCCGGGTCCGTGTCAGTCAGGAGGGCAAACCGGCCCGCACGGATTTTTCGGTCGTCGCAACGACCGATCGCGCAAGCTGGTTGGATGCCCGACTGCACACGGGACGCACCCATCAGATTCGAGTGCATGCTGCGACGTCAGGCCACGCGGTTCTTGGCGACGTGAAGTATGCGCCGCCGGCGGTGCTTGGGCTCGCAACGGAGTGCAGCATCAACCGCCTCTGTCTGCATGCGCGGGAGTTGGTGTTCGAGCATCGCGGCGCACGTCTGCGGGTCGAGGCACCCGTGCCGGCCGAATTCATGCGCGCCTGGCAATCGCTCGGCGGCGCGGTAGAGACTGATCAATCGGTGGATTGACCCAACACGTCCACCCCCGCGGCCCTGAGGAGTCGGCACAGTCGAATTAAAGGCAGACCAATCAATGCGTTAGGATCTTCTCCTTCAATGCACTCGAAGAGCGCAATTCCAAGCCCCTCCGATTTGAAAGCGCCTGCGCAGTCAAGCGGCTGCTCGCGCGCGACGTAATGTTTGATCTCGCTGTCCGTAAGGGGTCGAAAGACGACGCGCGTGACATCCAGTTCTACGCTGACCGAGGATTCGCGCGCGTCAAGCAGGCACAACCCGGTCACGAACTCAACGGTGTGCCCTGATAACAAAGCAAGCTGAGCTTCCGCACGCGCCACCGAGCCAGGTTTGCCGAGAACCTGTGTACCGCAGACCGCCATTTGATCCGATCCAATGACCAGCGCATGGGGAAATCGGTCGGCGACGGCTTCCGCTTTCGCACGGGCAAGACGCGTGACCAGCTCGCGCGGCGTCTCGTCATGGAGTGCTGTCTCGTCTGTGCCGGGGCTTGCGGTGATGAAAGGGAGTCCGAGCTTTCCGAGGAGTTCTGCGCGATAGCGCGAGGTGGACGCGAGGACGAGGGTTCGGTTCATGCGGCATAGGCCTCTGGAATGTGGGGTGATTCTATCGGGTCGGAGCAGACCGAGCAGAGAGGTAGCGCGAAGATTCCGAATGGGCTGCACACGCTGCTGACGGGTTCGGCTTTACGCGCGGGTCGTGGGTGCCTAAGATGCGCGCCGTCATGGACAGTCCGTCAGAAGAGCGGCTTGCATTTGCGGCGCTTGCGCGGCAGGCGGTGCGGCTTGAGCGTCAAATGGCGCCCGAGCTCCTACCCCGGCTGCAGGCGTTGGTGCGATCGTCGACTCCCGCCCGAGTGACGCTCACGTTTCGGCTGGATGAGCGGGGACGTTCATGGGTTGCAGGGAGCGCTCAGCAAAGCGTCGTCGTGAGCTGTCAGGGCTGCCTTGACGACTTTGAGCATGACTTGAGTGTTGAGTTCGATCTTCTGATACTGACAGAAGGGCCGGACGTGCATGCGTTGGCAGACGTCCATGATGTGTTGATCGTTTCCGGAGACGGGGTAACCGTACCGGAGATCGTCGAAGATGAGTTGATGTTGGCGCTGCCAGAGCGCCTGTGTGTGGAAGAGCCGTGCCCGCAATTGCCGGCGCTGGCGTTCCCGGCGGCATCGTCAACCGAGACCAAAGACGATGTTGCTCGAAGTCCTTTTCATATTTTAGCTGCGCTCAAGGGCGCGGATTCGTGACCCGGAGGTCGCCATGGCAGTCCAACAGAACAAGAAATCCCGCTCCCGGCGTGACATGCGTCGCTCGCACGACGCGCTCTCCGGTCCGGCGCTGTCGGTTGATCCCACCTCGGGCGAGACGCACCGCCGTCATCATGTGAGCGCTGATGGCTTCTACCGTGGCAAGAAGGTCATAGAGTCGCGCAGCTGATAGCGAGCGCCGGAACCGATCTCCGAACTTCGGCGCACGCCTCGTGAACGCGCCCCGTCCCCGGATCGCGATAGATGCGATGGGCGGAGACGGCGGCGCGGCAGTGACTGTCCCCGGCGCATTGGCGCTGGCAGACGTCGCTGATCTGCTATTTCTGGGCGACGCCAACGCCATCCGCGAACTGTTGTCGACCTGCGCCGGTCAGTTCACCCCCGCCGGGGTTCAGGTGATTCACGCCTCTGAGCAGATCGAAACCGGCGCCGACCTTCGTACGGCGCTGCGTCACCGTCCCGATGCGTCGATGCGCCGAGCCCTCGAATTGTTGGGCGCAGGGCGCGCCGATGCCGTGGTGAGCGCGGGTGACACGGCGGCGCTCATGGCGCTGTCGAGACAGTGTCTCTCGACCCAGCCTGGTGTTCGTCGTCCCGCCATCTGCAAAGCCATGATGGGCGCGGTTGGACCCTTTTGGATGCTGGATCTGGGTGCCAATCTTGAATGCGATGCGCAGGAGCTGCATCAATTCGCCCGATTGGGCTCGACGTTGGCGAGCGGTGTGGGTGGGCTCGCTGCACCGCGGGTGGCCTTGCTGAACGTCGGCACAGAGTCAGCCAAAGGGCCTGCTCATATACGCGCGGCCGCGGAAACGCTTCGCGCCGACACGGCTCTCAACTTCGTCGGGTACATTGAAGCCAACCGGCTGTTTCGGGGTGAGGCTGATGTGGTCGTTGCGGACGGATTCGCCGGCAATGTGGCGCTCAAAGCGATGGAAGGCGCGGCGTGGATGGCCGGACACATGTTGCGCCGCTGGTTCGAGGGATTGGGTTTTATCGAGCAGGCGGCGCTCGCGCTCGCGCGCTCGAAAATTGAAGGTCTGCGACACGAACTCAATCCTGAACGTTACAATGGCGCAAGTTTTGTCGGGCTGACCGGCGTGGTGGTGAAGAGTCATGGGGGCGCCGATCGCGAGGGATTCGCAAGCGCGGTTCGTGCAGCCATACAGGAAGTTCGCGCCGTGTCCGGCGGTCGATGAGCCGATCCCGGCGCGTCTAGGAGAAGAGCAGAGTGTCGTTAGGATTCGTGTTTCCCGGACAGGGCTCGCAGTCGGTGGGCATGCTAGCCGACCTGGCGGAGCGGCATGCCACGATCAGGCAGACGTTTGAGGAAGCGGCGACAGCCATCAGCCGCCCGCTTTGGGAAATCGTCAGTCAGGGTCCTGATGCGGAACTGGTTCGGACCGAGATCACACAGCCGGCCATACTCGCAGCCAGCATAGCGGTCTGGCGCGTGTGGAGAGAGCAGGGCGGCCCTGAGCCGGCGCTGCTTGCGGGGCATAGCCTGGGCGAGTACTCCGCCCTGGTGGCAGCCGACGCGCTCACGTTTCAGGAGGCGGTTCGTCTGGTACATCGGCGCGGCCAGCTCATGCAGGCAGCCGTACCCCAGGGTGAAGGCGCAATGGCCGCGATCCTCGGGTTGGACGATGCGGGAGTGGAAGCCGCCTGCGCAGAGATCGACGATATCGTGTCCGCGGCCAACTACAACGCGCCTGGCCAGGTGGTCATTGCTGGAACTGCGTCGGGTGTCGCCCGTGCCATAGAGGCGTGCAAGTCGCGCGGCGCCAAGCGCGCTACGCTGCTCACGGTCAGCGGCCCATTCCACTGTGCGCTCATGCGTCCCGCTCAAGAGTCGTTTGCTGCTGATCTCGCGGCCGCGGATATTCGTTTGCCTCGCATCGCGGTCGTTCAGAACGTGGATGCCACGATCGCAGAATCTGCGGACGGGGTTCGACAACGGCTATTGGCCCAGATTTCAAGCCCGGTGCTCTGGACCCGATGCGTGCAAGCGATGGTCGCCCGCGGCGCAACTCGGCTTGGTGAGTGTGGTCCGGGACGCGTGCTAGCACCCTTGGTGAAGCGCATTGATGGTGGCGCAGAAGGATTTGGGCTCGGTACCGCGGACGCCTTCGAGTCCGCGCTCAGGGCAGAGGTAGGTACCGGTGAGTGACGGTGCATCGAGTTCGGTGACGCTTCGTGCCCAGCCCGATGCGCCGCGTCGCGTGGCGCTCGTGACAGGCGCATCGCGTGGTATTGGGCTTGGTATTGCTACGCGATTGGCTGCAGACGGGTTTTATGTGATCGGCACCGCCACCTCTGCGACCGGCGTCGAGCATATCGACGCGGCGCTGGGCGCGGCAGGGCAAGGCGCCGCGCTGCGGATCGAAGACCCAGATTCTGTCGCTCGCCTGATTGAAGCGCTCGACGCAGGTCCGGGGTCCCCGCTCGTGCTGGTAAACAACGCGGGCATCACGCGCGACAATCTGGTGCTGCGCATGAAGGACGAGGAGTGGCAATCGGTGATCGATGCCAACCTGACTGGGCTCTTCCGTATCACGCGCCCGCTGCTTCGGGGCATGATGAAGGCTCGTTGGGGGCGCATCATCAACCTCAGTTCGGTGGTCGCGCGCATGGGCAACGCGGGTCAGACGAATTACGTCGCCAGCAAGGCTGGCATTGAGGGATTTACTCGCGCCCTGGCACTGGAAGTCGCCTCGCGGAACATCACGGTTAACGCGGTGGCGCCTGGATTTATCGACACCGATATGACGGCTGCGCTCTCCGAGGCGCAAATTGCACAGATGCGTGAACGCATTCCTCTGGGTCGAACCGGTGCGGTTGACGAGGTTGCACACGCTGTTGCATTTCTGGCAAGCGAGGGCGCAGGCTATGTCACTGGCGCCAGCGTGCCGGTCAACGGTGGCTTGCATATGGCCTGAGCGCGCGTGCGCTAACGGATTTATCCATCAAAAACAATAGTTTATTAATACGGCGTAGTTTCGAGCAGTTGCTTGAATTGGGTGGGGTGCATGGCTAGAATGCGCTCCGCCCTGCAGCCCCAGGACCCCATCGGGAGGACAACGCAGCATGAGCAGCGTAGAAGAACGTGTAAGAAAGCTGATTTGCGAACAACTTGGCGTCAAGGAAGATGAAGTAAAAGACGATGCTTCCTTCGTTGAGGACCTGGGAGCGGACTCGCTTGACACGGTGGAACTCGTCATGGCGCTCGAAGAAGAGTTCGAGACCGAGATCCCTGACGAAGAAGCCGAAAAGATCACAACCGTCAAGGAAGCGATCGACTATATTCTGGCGCATCAGTAACCGCTCGGGTACTTCGCCTCGGAATTCCCAGAGCCGCACTTTCCCTGGAGAGTGCGGCTCGTTTATTTTTGATGATCTCGCCACAGGACGGGTGGCTCGACCAAAGGGCTCCCGGGGCTCGGGGTCGTGCACGCCGCGCTAGGCGCTCACACGTTCGGTCAAGGAGTAACGGGGGAGATGAGCAGGCGTAGAGTGGTTGTGACAGGGCTGGGAATGCTCTCGCCCATCGGCAATGACGTGCCCTCGAGTTGGGCGGCTGCGCTGGCAGGGACCAGCGGCGCCGGCCTTATCGACACGTTCGATGCCAGCGACTATCCCGTTCGCATCGCCGCGTGCGTCAGAAACTTCGATCCAAGCTCGTTCATGGATCGCAAGGAAGTGCGACGTATAGACACGTTCATTCAGTACGGGCTCGCGGCGGGTGTCGAAGCCATTCGCGATGCGGGTTTGCCTGAGCACCCCGCGGACGCAGACCGTTATGGCGTCTCCATTGGCTCTGGCATTGGCGGGATCAATACGATTGAGGAAACGCACAGCACCCTGCTGAAGAGCGGGCCGCGTCGTGTCTCGCCTTTTTTCGTGCCCGCCAGCGTGATCAACATGATTTCGGGGAACCTCTCGATCCGCTACGGCTTCCAGGGACCTAACCTTGCGGTGGTCACCGCGTGCACGACTGGCACCCACAACATCGGGCTCGGCGCTCGGTTAATTCAGTATGGCGAAGCGGACGTGATGGTGGTGGGTGGAGCAGAGCAGGCCACGTCACCGATCACGGTGGCTGCCTTTGGATCGATGAAAGCACTGTCGACGCGCAATGACGAGCCTGCGCGCGCGAGCCGCCCCTGGGACCGAGATCGCGACGGATTTCTGCTCGGGGATGGTGCCGGTGTACTGGTCCTCGAGGAGTACGAGCGGGCAAAGGCTCGGGGTGCCAAAATCTATTGCGAAATCGTGGGCTTTGGCATGAGCGGCGATGCCTATCACATTACCAGTCCTGCGGAAAACGGCGCAGGCGCGGTGGCTTCCATGCGCAATGCCCTTCGGGACGCGGGTCTTGCGCCGGACGACGTCGACTATATCAACGCGCATGGCACATCAACGCCGCTTGGCGATGTCGCCGAGACGCAAGCGATCAAACAGGTGTTTGGTACGGACACGCGTGTCGCGGTTAATTCCTCAAAGTCTATGGTGGGCCACCTGCTGGGCGCGGCAGGGGCTGTTGAGGCGATCTTCACGATTCTCTCGATTCGCGATCAGACCCTTCATCCCACGATCAACCTCGACAACCCTGGTGAAGGCTGCGATCTTGATTACGTCCCCAACGTGTCACGCCAGGCGCGGGTACGCGCAGCGCTCAGTAATTCATTCGGATTCGGCGGTACCAACGGCACGCTGATCTTCCGGGCTGTCTGAAGCGGTTTGAGGATCATCCGGCGGTGAGCCTTGGGTGAGAAGGGTCGCGGCGGTCTTTCCCTGACGTGGCGTTACCTGGCGGTGCGTGTCACGGCCCTAGCGGTCTTGCTCGGACTCACGGTCTGGGTTGCTTGGACTGAGATCAATCACTGGCGGCATGATCCGGAAGCGCTTCGCGGCAGCGTAACAGTGGTACTCGCCCGCGGTGAATCGCTCAAAGAGTTCGCCGGCAAGCTTGCCGAGGCTGGGGTTCTGTCTCGTCCACGACTTTGGCAGCTGCTGGCGCGACTCGATCCGGACCAGTCCTTCATCAAGGCCGGCGAGTACCGGCTGTCGGACCAGGATACGCCCGCGACGCTGCTTGCTCGATTGCGTGCCCACGACGTGGTGCGTCACCGTATCACGCTGATCGAAGGATGGACGCTTCGAGAAGTCCTGGGCGCGCTCGCCCGCCACCCGATTGTGCGGCAAACGCTGGGTGCGGACGCGCGGCAAGCCTTGGGTCTGGCGCTTAACCTGCCCCGCGAAAACCCGGAAGGGCTCTTCTTCCCGGACACCTATGTGTTTGAGCGCGGTGCATCTGACCTCGACATTTTGCGACGTGCTCACGACCGAATGAACGCCGTTCTTGCCCGCGCCTGGGCTCAGCGCCAGCCTGACCTGCCCTTAAAGGATCCTTACGGCGCGCTGATCCTGGCCTCCATCATCGAAAAGGAAACGGGCAGGGCAGAGGACCGCGGTTTCGTCGCACAGGTGTTCGTCAACCGATTGCGGCTCGGCATGCGCCTGCAGACCGATCCCACCGTGATTTACGGCTTGGGTGACCGGTTCGACGGGGATCTGACGCGTGCACACCTGGCGGAAGACACGCCCTACAATACCTACCGCCGCGCTGGATTGCCGCCGACCCCGATAGCGATGCCCGGCCTTGCATCACTCGAGGCGGCGTTGGCACCCCCCGCGGGCGATCTGCTGTATTTCGTCAGTCGCGGCGATGGCACCACGGCGTTTTCCTCAACGCTGGATGCGCATAACCGCGCCGTCAGGGAGTTTCAGCTGCGATGACCGTGTGCGGAAAGTTCATCACGCTCGAGGGCGGTGAAGGCGCAGGCAAATCGACGAATCTCGCCTTTGTGGCCGCCTGGCTGCGGGAACGAGGTTGCAGGGTTGTCACGACGCGTGAACCCGGTGGCACCCCTCTTGCCGAACACATCCGCGCGCTCCTGCTCGAGGTGCGTGAAGAGCGGGTGGCGCCCGATGCCGAACTGTTGCTCATGTTCGCCGCTCGTGCGCAGCATCTGGCCGAGCAGATTAAGCCCGCACTCGCCCGGGGTGACTGGGTGCTTTGCGACCGATTCACAGATGCCACCTACGCTTATCAGGGTGGTGGGCGTGGCGTGGATGCCTCGCGTATTGCCACCCTTGAACACCTGGTTCAGGGCGCATTGCAGCCAGACCTCACCCTGTATCTGGATATCGATCCGTTGGTTGCGGAAGCGCGGCTAGAGGGCCGTGACCGGGACCGGTTCGAGCGGGAGCAGGCCGCCTTCTTTGCGCGCGTGCGAGCGGTGTATCTCGAGCGCGCGGCGCGGTTTGCAAGGTTCCGCGTGATTGATGCTGGCGCCACGCTGGACGAGGTCCAAGGTTCAATTGCTGCGGCCTTAGCGGCTTTCGTCGACTCATGAACCTGCTGCCATGGCAGCGCGAGGCTGCCCGAGCGGTTGACGAACGCATTGCGCTCGATCGCGTTCCCCATGGCTGGCTGATCATTGGCACCGAGGGGTGGGGTGAAGCGCGGTTCGGTCATTGGCTGGCCCTGCGGCTGTTGGCGCTTGACATAAACCTCGACGCCTCAACCCTGGCCCACCCCGATCTGTTCTGGGGTGTGCCGGATGGAGCACTACATCGGGTTGATGCTATTCGCGCCCTGGTCGAGTTTGCACAGGGTGGTCCGCAGGTGGCGCCTCGCAAAGTCATCGTTTTGGAGCAAGCGCATGCGATGAATCGCAACGCAGCCAACGCGTTGTTGAAGACGCTAGAAGAACCACCGGCGGGCGTTCACCTGCTCTTGCTGACGAGTCGCCCCGGTCAGCTGCTCGCAACGGTTCGCAGTCGCTGCCAACGGCTGGTGTTGCCGGTCGATCAGGCTGCCGGCGCGGCCTGGCTGGCGCAGCAGGTGCCCAAATCATCGCTCGAAGCGCTCCTGTTCGAGCACGGCGAAGCGCCGCTTGCAGTCCTCGAAGCCCATGCGTCCGGGCGTGTTTCACTGGTGGATGCTCTCGAAGGTGCGCTGAGCGGGAATGGAATCAAGGAACTTTCAGAACAGTGGGCAAAGCTTGGGCTCGCTGACATTTCCGCGCGCTGGCTGCGCTACGTTCAAGATGCACTGGCCGGGGGCGGGCGTCTGCCTTCTATCGCGCACGTGTCGCCGCGTCGGCTGGCTGCGTTTGCGCAGGAGCTGCAGTGGATCAGACGTCAGCTCTTGTCCTCGAACAGCGTTAACGAACGCCTTATGGCGGAGCGTTTGCTTGACGGCTGGCGAGGATTGCTCAAAGCGTGATCGCTGCCGCAGTTTCGGGCTGATTGCCGCGTTGACTCGCCGCGGGAGCGTTTGCAGGATGGAGCGGTGTTTTCGGAGCCCACCATGATCCCGCAGCGCAGTCCTCGAAATGGCATTCTGTCCCTGTCCATCCCTGACAAGGCAGTGCTGCATGGCGCCTACATGCCGTTCATACGCCACGGGGGGCTTTTTGTTCCCACACGCAAGGAATACCAGCTCGGGGACGAGGTCTTCCTGCTCCTTAGCCTGCTTGGCGAGGGCGAAAAAATCCCCGTTGCCGGCACAGTTGTCTGGGTGACGCCTTCGGGTGCGCAGGGCGCCCGCACGGCCGGTATCGGCGTGCAGTTTCATGCGGGGGATGACACCGCGCGCGGCCGTATAGAAACCTTGCTTGCCGGCATGCTGCAGTCCGAGCGCTACACGCATACTATGTGAGGTTGATGTGAGCCGGCTGCGGTCGGTTTGCACCCCTACCTGTGCGAGACCCGTGCGATAAGGCCTGTCATGCTGATCGATTCGCATTGTCACCTGAATATGCTAGATCACCCTGAGACCGCGCTCGAACGCGCTCGGCAGGCAGGTATCAGCGGATTTCTCTGTATCGGGGTCGAGCGCGCGCGGATCGATCAGGTGCTTCACATCGCACGGTCGCACGCCGATGTCTGGGCTAGCGTCGGACAGCATCCGGATGTGGTGGATGAGAATCTCGACTGGATCGAGCCGCTCGCACAGGAACAGTCGGTCATTGCCATTGGTGAGACCGGTCTCGATTTCCTTCACGCGGATGAAGCTGACGCTCGGCGTGGGCAGTGCGAGCGGTTTGAGCGGCAGTTGGAACTCGCGGCTCGTCTCGATTTGCCGATCGTCGTTCACACGCGTCAAGCCGAGCAGGAGACGGCGGCGCTGCTGACGCGTCATGCGGGCGTGACCGGCGTGCTGCACTGCTTTACCGAATCCTGGAGCCTTGCAAAAACCGCGCTCGATCTTGGCTATGTCATCTCGATCTCGGGGATCGTCACGTTTCGCAATGCCGAGAACGTGCGCGAAGTCGCTCGGCGCGTACCCGCTGACCGTTTGCTGGTCGAGACCGACTGCCCATGGCTCGCGCCCGTCCCCTATCGCGGCAAGATAAATGAACCGGCGTATGTATCGGCGACCGCGAGCGCGCTCGCCGAACTTCGCGGGGAGTCCATCGAGCGGCTCATGGAGACCACGACCGCGAATTTCTATCGGGCTTTTCCGCGCGCAAATTCTTCTTCATAGAGCCGATATTCGGTCTCTTGCATCCCCAGGGAGCGGTAGGTGGCCATCGCCCCCGTGTTTTCACGTTCGACATAAAGCCGAATGCCACAGGCGTCACCGCTGGCTTCGGCGCGTTCTCGGACGGCGGCGTGCATTGCGGTATAGACGCCTTGGCGGCGACGCTCCGGGCGCACATATACGCTCTGGATCCACCAGAAACGACCGTTGCGCCAGTCGCTCCATTCGTAGGTGACCATCAGGCTGCCCGCGACATAGCCGGCCTGTTCGGCGACGAGATAAAAGCCATCCTCGGATCGGGCAAGCAGCCCGGAAACGCCGGCACGCAGCAGCTCCCTGTCCAGCGCACGGTCTTCGCTTTCCCGCGCCATGGCAAGATTGAAGTCGACTAGCACGTCCAGGTCTGTGCGGGTCGCAGCCCTCACTCGAACAAAATCCTTCATCGCTACTCCCGTATTTTCAAATGCTTGTCAAAGAAATCGAGAATCAAGTTAAAGCGATGAATCGATACGTCCTGCTCCTGCAGCGCGTGTTTTGAGCCCGGATAGGCCATCATCTCAAAGGGCAGTTTGCGCGCCTGGAGAGCCCGGTAGAGCTGTGTGCTGTGTGTGTAAAGCACGTTGTCGTCAGCCATACCGTGGATTACCAACAGCTTGCCGATGGAACCGCAGAGCCACGGGAATACGCTGCTCAACCGATAGCCTTCGGCGTTTTCACCCGGGGTCCCGAGGTAACGTTCGGTGTAGTGGGTATCGTAGAGATGCCAGTCAGTCACCGGTGCGGTCGAGACGGCTGCGCGGAAATGTTCGGGCGCTTTGAAGAGACACTGCAGCGCCATGTAGCCGCCATAACTGTGCCCCATCACTCCGATCCGTGTGGCATCCACCCAGCCGAGGGAGCGCAGGAACTGAACGCCAACGAGCTGGTCTCGGACCTCGATATCGCCAAGAAGGCGGTGAATCGGCGCCTCGAATGCGGGTGATCGATTGCCTGTACCCCGATTATCGAGTTCGAGGACGCCGTAACCATGCTGGGCAAGCATCTGCAGTGTCAGCGGTTGCCACTCATTGCGGACCCGCTGGACGCCGGGACCGCCGTAGACATGGACGATCACCGGATAACCGTTGGCAGGACGAGGACCGCCTGGCTCTGTGAGCCGGTAGTGCAACAGTTGGCCGTCTTCCGCGAGCAGCGTGCCCAGTTGCGCCGGACAATGAGCGGGCAGGTAGGGCGCATAGGCATGTTCTGGTGTCACCCGCTCTTCGGCGAGCGTGAGGCCTCGTGCGGTATTGCCCTCTAGCGACAGGAGCCTGAGGGCGGCGGGCAGCGTGAGGCTCGTGACGCGATCGAGGAGCCGGGTGCCGTCGCTGCTAACGGCAGTGTCGTGCCAACCCGGTTCCTGGGTGAGCCGCTCGGGGTCCGCTCCGCCGGTAAGATGCACCCGGTACGCGTGCTGTTCTGTCGCTGTCTCGAACCACCCTTGGACGATCGCTGAGTGCGAATCTGCCCAGAGGATTTTGTTGACCCGTCCAGTCCCGCGTGTGACTTGTCTGAGCCCGGTCGGCGACCAGACGTAAAGGTGGGCGTGGCCGTCCCGCTCAGAGGTCCAGAGCAGGGCGCTATCGTCCAGCGCTTGGCAGTTGTCGTGGAGGTTCACCCAGTGGTCCGCGTGCTCTTCCAACAGCAGCTCTCGAGTGTTGGTGTCGGGAGCATGGGTCACCAGTCGTAATGTCCGCTGGTCGCGGGATTGCACCTGAATGAGCAGTCGCTCCTGCCACCACTGCGCCCGCGCCAGATAGTCGTCGTCCGCGAAGGTCCACGGAACCTCAGTCACCTCGCCGGACATCATGTCGCGCACCCGGAGCTCTACCCGCGCATTGACGCCGCCGGTGAAGGGATAGCGCTGTGGAACGATGCGAAGCTGGTTGGCATCGAACTCTGGGCGCTGGCTCACGGGTATCAGGGATTCATCGACCCGCGTATAAGCCAGGTAGCGCCCACTCGGCGACCACCAGTGCCCGCGGAAGCGATGCATCTCCTCCTGCGCGATAAATTCCGCGCTGCCGTTCAGCCATGGCTCGCCGCCGTCGTGGGTGATCCTTTGCTCCTCACCATGCTCGAGATCAGTGACATACAGATCACCGTCGCGGACATAACTGAGGTAACGATTCTGCGGGTCGAGCGTGAGATCGGTTTGCCGGGTGCCGGCGGGCGTGATTGCTCGGAGCGATCCGGAAGCGATGTCTAGTACCCAGCCAACGCCCTCGACCGGCAGCAGGGCGAGTCGCCCGTCGGTGCTGAATTGCACCGCCGTGATGCCTCGGTTGAACTGGCGCTTGCGCTCGCGTTCTGCCGCCTCGGCCGCCGTGTCGGGTTGTTCCTGCCGGTCTAGACGGTCACCGCTTAACCAGAGTTCGGCAGTTGCCTGGGTCAGGTCGTAGCGCCAAAGGTCGAGACGCTCGCGAGCGTCAGTCGCCGATCGGAGGAAGGCAATTGCGCGACCGTCGGGGGTGAATTGGGGGTTCTGCGGCAGGCCTCCGAATAGCGGGGGGTCGCTGAATAGCCGCT
>JBMTYG010000067.1:0-16718 GCA_049454295.1 Pseudomonadales bacterium | reverse complement strand
GGGCGCTATGGAATCCGCCATGAACTTCTCTGGCAGTACCTGATTTCCATCAGGCAGCACACCGCGGCGCAAAGCGAAGATGCCAATGCGTGCATAGTCGCGCAGGGTTGCGCTCAGGCAGCACCCCCCGGTCTCGCCGCCACCTGCAGGGCTCGTCAGCCAGTAGGCGTCGTGTTCCATGCCGAACGGTTGCCAGATGTGCTGCTCGAGATAGCTTGCGGCATTGTTGCCGATGGCTGATCGCAGGATCTCGCCAGCGAGATTTGTCTCCCCCGTGTTGTAGTTGAAACGCGCGCCAGGGGTGCCGAGGCGCGGCAGAGTGCTCAGATAGCGAACGAGTTCCAGCCCGTTGGCGGCTCCCGCCCGCGCGACGTCCGATTCCGGATCGGCATAGTCCTCATTCCATGCCACGCCCGATGCCATCTGCAGGACATTGCGAATGGTTGCATCCGCATAGGGCGATTGGCGCAGGCGCGGCACGTGCGTTGTGACAGGCACATCGATGCTTTCGATGAAGCCGTCCTTGACCGCGGCGCCAATGAGCATCGACGTGATCGACTTTGTCACCGAAAAAGAGATCCAGCGGGAATCCCGGTGCTGACCCGGGGCGTAGTGTTCAAAGAGTACGCGATCGTTCTTGACCACAATCAGCCCGATGGTCTCGGGCATCGCGAGAAAATCAGCGACTGTGAACCGCTTTCCGTCGACCGTATACGCAAGGTTCGCGAAGGGCTGCAAATCGTCAACCAGGGGCCATGGTGTCTGGCTCGCCGCCACACGACGTGTCGGCAGGATCTGATCGACATGGGCGAAGGCTACGCGGCGCTCGGTCGGGGTAAAGAACAGCATGCCCGACGATCGTCCGCCTTCTTCAAGACGCTGTTTCAGCGCCGTGAGCAGTTGCTGTTGTGCCGCGTCAGTGTCAGCGGCAGGCGTGGCGGTGCTGAGCAGCCCGCCGGCAAGCAGGAGCAGGAGTGCGCAACTGATTCGAAGGGGTGCGTTGGTGAGGATCATGGAGGGCTCCGACAGGTCTCACAAGGCGGCAAGGATGCTAGGGTGAAGTCTATTGAGCACAATGGATCAGGTTCCTCGCAGCGCTACCGTGATCGGAATTCGCGCGGCGCGCAAAGCGGGCAGCAGACCGCCGATGGCGCCGATCACCAGCGCCCAAACGAGTGCGGTGAACAGAATATCCGTGGT
This sequence comes from Pseudomonadales bacterium, assembly GCA_049454295.1. GTDB lineage: Bacteria > Pseudomonadota > Gammaproteobacteria > Pseudomonadales > Azotimanducaceae > UBA7803. The sequence goes on along the minus strand of JBMTYG010000067.1, from coordinate 15,518 downwards.
CATGCGGATCTTGAAGGCGAGCTGGGTGAACCCGGCCAGTGTGGAGAGCGTGGTGTCGCCGAACGCGAGCCAGGCACCACCTGCCCCAAGCAGCCCTCCCGCCAATGCCAGCAGCAGCGCCTCGATCATCACTGAGATCACGAGCGGGGTCGCGCCGAACCCCAGCGCGCGCAGGGTTGCAATCTCCACCGATCGTCCGGAAACCGCGCTGTACATGGTGTTGAGCGCTGCAAACACGGCGCCTACGGCCATGATGCCCGCCACGACATAGCCAAAACCGGTGATGAGCGTGTTCAATCGTGTCGCCTGGGCGGCGTAGAACTCGGGCTCCGGACGCAGCGCGACGTCGAGTCGCGGATCATCGTCGACCAGCGCGCGAAGCTCATCCGCACGCTCGGGGCGATCCAGGCCGAGTCGCAGCGAGCTTACGGTACCAGCGCGCCGGAACGCGGCCTGCGCGACCGCGAGATCGCCCCAGATCTCCGATTCGGCGGCCCCTGCGTCTGCTGCAAACAAACCGACCACCACCCACGCGCTATCGCGAAACGCGATCTCGGCACCGGGCTCAAGGCCCACGAACTCCTCGGCAGCCCCGCGCCCGACAATGACTTCCCGCCGCCCCGGTATAAAGTTGCGTCCTGAGATGATCTGCACCTCTGGGCGCAGCAGAAAGGCCTGATCCTTCACTCCGCGCACGACGAGGTTCGCGGGCGTGCCCGTGCTGCGCTTTGGTACGTCGACGATGGTATAGAGCTCTCCGCTCGCGTGGCTAACGCCCGGCAGATTCGACAGGATCGCCAGCGTCTCAGCAGAGAGCCCGCTGGCAAGTTCGCCGTTAGAGCCGCCGCGCAGCACGATCGCCCGATCCGGTCGACCGGTATTCTCGAGCGCCTGACTGAAGCCTGCCGCCATCGCGAGCAATGCCATCAGCACGGCGACGACCCCGGCGATACCGACGATGATCACGGACGAAGCGCCCGCCCGCGCGGGGATGTTGCGCAGGTTCAAGAACGTAATGGCGATAATCTGTTCGAACATGTCAGATCTGCCGCAGGGCAGAGATGATGTCCAGGCGCCGTGCCTGCCAGGCCGGAATGGCCCCGACAAGGACACCCAGCAACAGCGCGAGCACCATTCCGCTCGCGAGGGTCGTGGCGCTGATGTTGAAGGTCGGTATCACGCTGCCAAGCCCCCGCGCCAGCGCCGGCTCGGCAAAGAGCGCAAGCCCTAGTCCGAGTGCGCCCCCGGAGGCAGTCAGCGCTATCGCCTCCCCAAGGACCACGAGCGCCACCGTCAGGTCTGGAAATCCGAGTGTCTTCAGCACCGCAAGCTCGGGAATCCGTTCGCGCAGCGCTTGTGTCAGCGTGTTGCCGGTCAGCAGCACGATGGTGAAGAACACCGCGGAGAGAATACCGGTCATGAGCAGGCCGATATCACCGATCTGATTGGCGAACTGGCGCGCGAAATCAGCTTCCGTCGAGGTCCGGGTCGCGTTGGGTGAATTGTCGAAGGCGGCATCGATCGCGCGGGCGACCTCTGCGGCTTGCGCTGGATCGACAACGCGAACGATGAACCAGCCGACCCCGCCGGTGCCGAACTGACGCGCCTCGTCGAAGTAGGCGTAGTTGATGAGGAACTCGCCGGGCTGACGATCGGCCCCCGGCGCTTCATAGGCGCCGACCAGTTCGAATTCCCAGCGTCGATCACCGTCGCGTTTCGGCCAGATATCGCCTTCGATCGGGATGCGGTCGCCGATTTTCCAGCCGTAGTTAGCCATCAGAGTCTTCGGGGCGACGGCGCCCGTCCGCGTACGCGCAAAGGCGTCAAGCTCAGCAGCCGGTATCTGGTATTCCGGGAACAGCGAGAAGTATTCCTTGGGTGTCACCGGATACTTCGGAAAGAAATTCCGTCGATCCTGGTAAAAGCCGCCGAACCAGTCCGCATGGGTAACGGCGCTGACGCCCTCGATCTGCGCAATGACATTGCGGTGCGCAATCGGCAGCGGATCCACGATGGAATAGCGCGGCGAGACGATTAGCCGGTCGACGCCGGCGATTTCGATGCGTTCGCTGAACGCGGTACCTACGCTCCGGAGCAGACCGAACAGCAGAAAAGCAACGATGATTGAAAGCAGCGTCAGCACCGTTCGCCCCGGTCGGCGCATGAGCCCCGCCCAAATCAGTACGCCAAGACTCAATGGGTTGCGCTCGTAACAAGCCGGCCTTTGTCCAGTTCCAGTACTCGGGCGGCGTGTTGAGCCGCCTTGGGATCATGGGTCACCATGACGATGGTCTTGCCGAAATCCCGGTTCAATAGGCCGAGTAGCGCAAGGATGTCGTCCGCGGTGGCGCGATCCAGATCGCCGGTCGGCTCGTCGCACACCAGCAGATCGGGATCGGAGACCAACGCCCGGGCGATGGCGACGCGCTGCTGTTGTCCGCCGGAGAGCTCACCGGGTCGATGCCGCGCACGGTCCTCGAGTCCGACGATGCGCAGCGCGATGCGCGCATGATGCCGGCGCTCGGCACGATCGAGCGGGGTGAGCAGCAGCGGCAACTCGACGTTGCGCTCCGCGCTCAGCACCGGCAGAAGGTTGTAGAACTGGAACACGAAGCCGATGTGTTCGGAACGAAACCGCGCCAGCTCGCGCGGGTTGAGCGATTCGAGCGGGCTGCCCGCCACTTCGATCGCGCCGTGCGTGGGCTGGTCGATTCCACCGATCAGATTGAGCAGCGTGGTCTTGCCGGAGCCTGAAGGCCCCATCAGCGCGACGAAATCACCGGTCTCGATGTCGAGATTGATGTCTTCAAGCACCTTGATCTCCGTGCTGCCCCGGTGATAGCTCTTTGCGACATCCCGCAGACGCACAATGCTGCTCATGCGGCCCCCGGCGCCTCGAGAAACGCGACGCGCACACCCATATCCGGCAGCACGCGCGCATCCGGCGCGAGCAGACGTATCCGCACGCGCACCGTTGCCTTGTTACGGTCCGCGCTCGGGATGATGGCGATGACCGCGGCCTCATAGGGCGCATCAGGATAGGCGTTCAGGCGCACCTCCACCGGCTGCTCGCCGTAGACGCGATTGATATAGGCCTCATTCACGTCGACTTCGACCTCGAGCGAGCTCATGTCGACGATGGTGCAGATGCCGGTTCGGGTAAACCCACCGCCGGCGGAGATCGGCGAGATGATTTCGCCGGGCTGCGCTGCCTTGGCAACAACGACGCCCGCAAAGGGCGCGCGAACTTCCCGTTCTTCGAGGGCGCGCGCCTGTACGGCGAGCGCGCGCTTTTGAACCGTGACTTGCTGGCGCGCAACGTCCTCGCGCGCCTCCAGTGCATCAAGCGCGAGGCGGTCACGCTCAACCGCGGCGGGGCTTGCAAGCCCTCGTTCCGCGAGGCGGGTGGTTCGGACCAGATCGCGTTCCGCCTGGGCGTGTTGCAGGGCGATCTCTTTCGCACTGGAAACAGCCGCATCGAGCTGTGCCTGCGCAAGATCGAGCTGCGCCCGCGGGGCGGCGTCGTCGAGCCGTGCCAGCAGTTCGCCAGCGGCGACGGTCTGACCTTCTTCGATGAATACCTCCGTGACCTGCCCCGTCACTTCCGCGCTGACCGTTGCCTTGCGCCGTGCGACGACGTAGCCGGTGGCATCTAGCACGCTGCTGCCGGCGCTCAAGATCTCGGCGGGCGCTGACGTCCCAGGAGATATAGGCGTGGAAGGGTTTGTTTCAGTTACCGGGGGGATGGCTGCGGGCGCTGGCTGTGAGGCGACGTTGCCTTCGTCGCCGCGCCACCAGACCGCAAGCGCGCCAATCGCGACCAGCAGGGTGAGACCGATGACGGCTGACCGGCTGCGCCGTCTCGGTCGCGGGCGGCGATCGATGCGCAGTTCGTCGAGCAGCGCGCGCGTATTGGACGGTTCAGTCACGGTCACGGCCTAGCCCGGAGAGAACCGTGAGGTTAACGAAGAACAGAGTCTCCAGCTATCGGGACCGTTCGGCGTCGCCCGCATCATCGCACGGCGAAACCCTCGAGCAGACCTGTTTCGCGCCACGCGGCGAGCAGCGCGTTGAACGCGTTGATGCCGGGCGCATAGACCTCGCTGCTGATGCCCTTGCCGCGCGCAGCAAGCTGACCTTCGTTGTTGTAGTACCCCGGCGTGCAAGCCTCCTGGAATGCGAGGTTATTGACCGCAAGCCGTCGGATCTCCGCGATCCAGGCGGTTTCTGCCTCCGCGGTGACCTCAGCCACCGTGAGGCCGCGCCTCTTGAGTTCACTCAGGATGTAGGCGATGTGTTGGGCCTGGTCATCAAACATCGCGGTCATGTTCACGGAAAGCCCGTTCTGGTTCACCCCGATGAAGAACCAGTTCGGGAATCCGTGTGCCGAAAGCCCGTGCAATGTGCGTAAACCGTCGCGCCAATGGTCGAAGAGTGATTCACCTTCCCGACCGATGATGTCGAAGCTCACCCGACGCTTCGGCGCCGAGGTGATCTCAAACCCGGTGGCGAAGATGATGCAGTCGACCTCGTACTCCACACCGTTTGCGACCACCCCTTTGGGCGTGATGCGCTCAACGCCTTTGTTTGTGCTGACATCAACCAGATGCACGTTGGGTCGATTGAAGGTGGGCAGATACTCATCGTTGAACGTCGGCCGTTTGCAGAACTGTCGATACCAGGGCTTGAGCGCCTCCGCGGCGTCATGATCGCTGACGGTCGCATCCACGCGGTGGCGGATTTCGTTCATCTTCTGGAAGTCTGCAATCTCTGCGCGCAGCGCGAGCTCTTCCATATCGACGTTCGAGCCTTCCGCCATGGCGCGACGCAGATCGGCCTGAAAACGACGGAAGATGTCAGTCCAGCCATCGTTGACCAGATCGACCTCGAAGGGTCGACCGACCACGATGTCGGCAAAGTTCTCGCGCCGGGCGCGCTGCCAGCCTGGCGTCAGCGTCGCTGCCCAGTTCGGGTCGGTCGGCTTGTTGCCGCGCAGATCAACGGACGAGGGCGTGCGCTGAAAGACGTGCAGCGAGCGGGCGTGACGACCTACGTGGGGCACGCACTGAATTGCCGTGGCGCCGGTGCCGATAATGGCGACGCGCTTGTCATGAAGCCCGGTCAGGTCGCCTTGGTGATCGCCGCCGGTGTACGCGTAGTCCCACCGGCTGGTGTGGAAGGAGTGCCCCGCGAAATCCTGGATTCCTGGAATACCCGGAAGCTTCGGGCGGCTCGCGGTGCCAACGGCCTGGATCACGAATCGCGCGCTAATCCGGTCGTTGCGGTTTGTGCTCACCTGCCATCGGTCCTGCGCAGCATCCCAGCGCAGCTCGGTCACCCGGGTCTGGAACAGAGTGATGTCGTAGAGCCCGTATTCGCGTCCAATACGCTGTGAGTGTTCGAAGATCTCGGGCGCGAAGGAGTACTTTTCCTTCGGCAGCACATTCAGCTCTTCGAGCAGGGGTAGATAACAGTACGACTCGATGTCGCACTGCGCACCCGGATAGCGATTCCAGTACCAGGTGCCGCCGAAGTCGCCGCCGGATTCGATGATGCGCACGTCGGTGATGCCGCGCTCGTGCAGACGCACGGCGGCCAGCATGCCGCTGAAACCGCCACCGATGATGGCGACGTCGATTTCCGTTGCGAGCGGCTCGCGCTCGAATCCTGGCTCAACATACGGATCGACGTCAGCGTAGTGGGCAAAGGTCTCGGTCATCTCGACGTACTGTTCGTCGCCATCCGTGCGCAGACGCTTGTCGCGTTCTTCCCGGTAGCGCATACGCAGGGCGTCGGGATCGAACCCCAGATTGGAGAATTGAGTCGGTAGCCGTGTCATCCTCGGGCTCCCTCCAGCAGTACCTGTTTCTGCGCCTCGGAAAACTGGTGCAGCCGCGCCATATAGGCCGCGCGGGTGTGATCGCGCCCCGCGGCGGTCAGCTTGTCGAACCAGTCATCCTCACCGAGCATTTCGCCAAGCCGGGGCGGATTACGATACAGCATCTGGATATCGATCTTCTTTGGTTCGAGTCCGCGCAGGATGCCGCGATTGAAGTGCGCGTGCAGGGTGACCCGTTCGCCGGGTTCCGTACGATCGCCCTGCCAGTGCCAGACCCCGTGGGTGAAGAACACGACCGAGCCTTGCGGCATCTCGATCGGCACGCCGGCATCGATTCCTTCACCCCGGCGCGGGCCGCGCCGTAGCCGATGACTGCCGGGCACGATCCAGGTCGGTCCGGATGCGACAGTCCAGTCCTCCATGGCCCATACGCCGACACCTGTCATCGCAAACTCAGGGTACGGCTCCGGGATCATGGAATAGTCGGTATGCATGGGGATGAACCCCGGTCCGGGGCCGCGACGGATCGCGCTCAAGGACGCGATCACCGCGCCGCGCCCAAGCGATACGTCGATCAGCGTCATCAGCTTGGGGTTCTGCACCACGCGTTCGAATGCTCGGCCGTGATAGAGCATCCACTGCAGCTGCGTTCCATGGTGCGGTAGCAGCGCCTGCAGGGTCGCGTCGCGCAGTTCATCGGCAAACGCAGGTGAGATGGCGCCTTCAAGGACGGTGTAACCCTGCTCTTCCATCTCGCGTACCTGACGCGTGATGCCAAGGCGTGCGGCGCGATGAGCGAGATCGGGATTTTCTACCGTCTGGCGCGCGAGATGATCGTACAGCTGAGCCACCAGTTCCCAGCTTGCTGCATCGGGGAGGGTGCCGCGCACGGTAATGACATTTGCGCCGTACAGCTGCTCGACCTCGCGCAGGGCGGCAGCGAGCGCTCCGGGCGCCAGTGCGCCGACCGTCTGCGCGGCTGTCAGCGCAGCCTGGTAGTCGCCGGTGAGTGTGAGATCGGCATCGTCATCGAACGTGGGTGTGATCGTTACCGCTTCGTCACAGCAGCGAAGCGTCCAGGCGCCCACGTTATCGGTCAGCCCAAGATGTGGCGGTGCATTCTGCAGCCGTAGCGAAAGGGTGAACGACGCAGCATACCGCGCAGGCTCGGCCGCCACGCGTTTGGCGATGAAGGTGCGCGCGCGCTGCGCCCACTCGGGTGTCAGGAATTCGCAGTGATGCGGCAGTGTGATCATCCTCTCTTCCCCCGCGAAGACCGGCTCCACGCGCTGATCCTGCCCCCTTCCGCGCTGTAATTCAAACGTGGTCTACTTGGGTCGAGGGCAGTGGGGAGAGCGTCATGACAACACAGGGTGAGACCGGTTTCGCGAGCGAAACCATTGAGGTGAAGGCTGCGCATCGGTTTGACGAAGATCGTCTCGAAGCGTATCTGGCGACCCATCTGGCAGGGTTTGCGGGTCCGCTTGCCGTGAAGCAGTTCGAGGGCGGTCAATCCAACCCCACCTATTTTCTTGCAACCCCCGCTCGCAACTATGTGCTGCGGCGCAAGCCGCCGGGTCGCCTGGTCAAATCCGCGCATGCGGTAGACCGCGAATACCGGGTTTTACGCGCGCTCAACACCACGGCGTTTCCAGTTCCGCAGGCGTTACTCTTCTGTGGCGATGAGTCGGTGCTCGGCACCGTGTTCTTTGTCATGAGTCACGTTGCCGGTTTTGCGCGGGCTGACGTGTCGATGCCGGACCTTGCGCCGACCTCGCGTCAGGCGCTGGTGGAGTCGTATGTGGACACGCTGGCGGCGTTGCACCGCCTGGACCATGAAGCGCTGGGTCTTGGTGATTATGGCCCCCCGGGCAACTACTTCGAGCGGCAGGTATCGCGCTGGTCGCGCCAGTTCGAGGAAACGGAAACGGAAAAGCTACCGGAGATGCATGAGCTCATCGACTGGCTCAAGCGATCCATCCCCGATCAGGCGCGAACCACAATCGTTCACGGCGATTACAGCTTTCACAATCTGCTTAGCCATCCGTCCGAGCCTCGGCTTGCGTCTGTGCTCGATTGGGAGCTTTCGACCATTGGCGACCCGCTCGCCGACTTTACCTACTTCACGCAGCCGTGGTTTGCGCCGCCGGGCGAGCGCAGTTTTGGTGGCCGCGATCTTGCTGCCCTGGGTGTGCCCGAGTACGCCGCGCTGCGCGACCGTTACTGCGCCGCGACCGGGCTCTCCATGGCACGCGAGTCGTTCTATCGCGCCTTCCACGCCTTTCGCAGCGGCGCCATCCTGCAGGGCATTATCAAACGCGCCATCGACGGGACAGCGGCTGGCGCAGCCGCGGTCAACTATTCACCCGCTGACGTTCGAGCGGGCGCGATGCGCGGGCTTGAGCACGCGCGTCGCGGGTAGTGGGAATCACGTATGCAGGTAATGCGTGCTTGCGCGAATCTACGGGCTTAATGAGGGTGGCAAGCGTCGCCTAGTGCGGTGCTGCCGGGTTTAACGACCGGCGCGCAGCTGGTCTTGGGAGGGGGATTTGCACATGGCTGAAGCCAGGGTTTCGGTACGCACCATCGACACTGCCTATCATCGGATGCTGGATGCGGAAACGCGTCCCGTGCCGGCATCTTATCGCCGAGATAGTCCGATCGAACCCGGCCCCACCCGTGTGCCGGTGGCACGTTATACCTCGAAAGAATTCTTCGATGTGGAAGTGGAGAAAATCTGGAAGCGAGTGTGGCAGGTCGCCTGTCACGAAGACGACCTCCTGGATGTGGGTGACTATGTCCCCTACGACATCGCCGGGCTGTCTTTTCTGGTTGTCCGGGTATCGCCAACCGAGATCAAGGCGTATTGGAACGCGTGTCTGCATCGCGGACGCAAGCTACGCGAGCAGCCCGGCAAGTGCGCGACGGAACTGCGCTGCCCGTTTCACGCCTGGACCTGGAATCTCGACGGATCGCTGCGCCAGATTCCGTGTCAGTGGGATTACCCTGGGCTCAAGGCTGAGAACGAGCACCTGGTCGAAGTCAAAGTGGGTACCTGGGGTCGTTTCGTCTTCATCAACCCCGACCCGAACTGTGAGCCACTCGAGGATTTCCTCGGCGATCTGCCGTCGCATTTCGAGCTCCTGCCGTATGAGAAACGGTACAAGGAAGCTCACGTCGCCAAGGTGATTCGCTGCAATTGGAAGGTCGCTTCCGAGGCGTTCATGGAGTCCTATCACGTCATTGCCACGCATCCGCAGATTCTGCTGGGCGGCGTGCATGATGTGGACACCAAGTACGATGTGTTTGGTAACTACTCACGCGCGATCCGCTGCGGCGCGCTTGAGAGCAAGGGGTTGCCCGCATGGGACGCATTGCCGAATGATGGTCGGCGTCGTGTACGTCATCCGCTGAACGGGTGGGTGTACGAAGCCACGGATGACGGCAACGTGCGCGTGACCACGCCAAAGGGCAAGGTCGGTCTGTATACCGTCGATGGCGAGGTCATTGAGGGCGATGTCGGCGATGTGAACCCGCATCTCTGCGATTGGGTCGCGGGCCGGCAGCTGCCGCAGAGCGATCTTGATCGAGCGATGGCGGAGCGGGCAAAGAAGGATGACCGCACCGATAACCTGCACCCGCGGGTAGCGTTTGCGGAAATGCAGCGTCAGGCGCTCGCAAGATCAATCCCCTCGGTTGCGGACCAGATCGCGGACATCGAGTTTTCCTCGGTGTTCTTCACCTTGTTCCCGAACTTTCACCCGTGGGGTTCGTTCAACCGCATCGTCTATCGCTTTCGTCCAAATGGAACAAACCATGAGGAATGCATCATGGAGTGCATGTACCTCGCGCCGATCCCCGAGAACGGCAGCTACACGCCCTGCTCAAAAATCCATTGGCTCGGTGCGGATGATGACTGGACCGACGCGCCTGAACTCGGCATGTTGGCCAAGGTCTTCAACCAGGACGTGCGCAACCTGCCCTACGTGCAGCAGGGGCTGCACACGATGCCGAGAGATTATGTGCAGTTCGCGGATTACAACGAGACCAAGCCGCGACACCTGCACATGTTGATGGATCAGTGGGTCGACAGGCCCTGATCGCTGGATCGACCGGTCAGTAGCCCCGGAACTCCGGGGCCCGCTTCTCGACGAACGCCTGCGCTGCGCGGGCGTGATCCTCGGTCATCATTGTTCGCACCATGTGCTCCGCCTCGAGGTCGAGCACCTGGGAGAGGCTGGCTTCACCCGCGGCGTTCAGATTCTTCTTCATGTAGCCGATCGCGGCCGTTGGCAGCGCAGCCAGCTTTTTCGCATAAGCCGCAGCCGCAGCCGCAAATTCGGCGGCTGGCCACGCGTGGTTTACCAGTCCGATGGCCGCAGCCTCGGCGCCAGTGATGACCTCGGCAGTGAAATACAGCTCGCGAGCCTTGGCTGCACCCACCAGCCGCGGCAGGAAGTACGATCCACCATAGTCCCCGGAGGCACCAACCTTCGAGAATGCGGTGGTGATCTTCGCATCGGCCGCGGCGACGCGGAGGTCACAGGCCAACGCCAAGGACAAGCCTGCGCCCGCTGCGGGACCGGGGATAACAGCAAGGGTGGGTTTCGGCATCTCGTGCAGCAAGCGCGACGTTTCCATGCCGGCGCGAAGTCCGTGTACGCGCTGCTCGATACTGAAGCGCTCGCCGGCCGCCCGCGCGGCGGCCGCTTTCGCCTGTCCTTTCACATCACCGCCAGAGCAGAAAGCGTTGCCAGCCCCGGTCAGCACAAGACAACGAACGGCGGGATCAAGTGCTGCGCGACGGGCGGCAGCGTCCAGTGCCGCGAGCATGTCCCCTGTGAGCGCGTTGCGCGCCTCGGGTCGATTCAGCGTCAGCGTCAGAATGCCGTCGGCGAAGGTTTCAAGCAGTTGATCGGTCATGGGTTTCTCCAGACGTTGGTGTGAGCGGTTGCCTACCAGTCGAGGTCGTCCGGCACCGCGAAGCGGGCGTAGTACTCGGCATCGCTCCCGGGTTCTACCGCGACCGGGTCGGGATTTGGATCGGTATGAGCAGCAATGATGCGTTTGGGGTCGCGTGCGCGGACTCGCTCTGCGGTGTCCCGGTCGATGATGTGGTAACGCCCATCGTCATTCACGATGACCAGCGTCCCAGCGCTCAGGGCGGCCCGCTGCGCGCTCGTCACATAGATGCGCTTGACCCGCTTCCCATGCAGAAAGTTGTACGGAACATCCTCATCTTTAGCCACTTTCTCGCGTTGATCATGGCTTTGGATGAGTTGCTTCAGTTCGGCGCGCAGCGCCTTTTCAGCCGCCTTGGCATTGAGTTCTAGCTGGTGTGCTCGGTCACGCTCGGCTTTTGCGCGCAGCTTCGCTTGGGCACGCGCCCGCGCGTCTGCGGCGCCAGGTCGAGCGGGCGCTTGCGTGGCAGTGGTTTGCTCTGACTGAGCAGGGTCTTTCGATGGCTGGCCCTGGTGGGTCGCAGCCTTCTGATTCTGCCCTTTACGTGCGCGCTCGACCTGCTGCTCCGCACGCTGCTGCCGCTCCGCTTTGCGCGCCTGCCCGGTGTTTGCCAGACCCGCTTTGATGAGTTGATCTCGAAGACTCTGGGACATGCATACCTCGACCGATTTGACCCCCGCTGGCAAGCCCGATCATTCTGCAAAACGAGCGACAGTGAAGCGGGACGCAAGTGCGCAGTCTGGTGCGGAAACCGCCCAGATGGCAACATGTGCGCGTGTTTCTGCACAGGCGATGACCGTCTTCAGTCCTGAACTAGCCATACATACGGGCAGGCGTGTGCGCGTTGACCTGCACCGAGCTCATCGTGGGCAAGAGGGTGAGGAATGACTTTCGTCATTGTCACAGCGCTCGCGCTCATCTTGGCCAATGCGCTCTACGTTGCCGCCGAGTTCGCCGTGCTCGGAACGCGGGTCACCCAAGTGCAACAGCTCGCAGTCGAAGGCCACCAGAGGGCGCAACGACTGCTGCCGGTGGTGAGCGATACCGCCCGTCTCGATACCTTCATTGCGGTCTGTCAGATCGGAATCACGGTGACGAGCCTTGCTCTCGGTGCTTTCGGTCAAGCTACCTTTGGCATTGCGCTCGGCGACCTGCTGATTCAGTCGGCGGGATTCGATACTGCGAGCGCGCGGTCGCTGTCAGCGCTAGTGGTGCTTGTGCTTCTCACATCGACGCAAGTCGTGTTTGGCGAACTCATCCCCAAGACCGTCGCGTTGCAGTTTCCCTTGCGTACCGCGCTCGCAACGCTCGTCCCGCTGCGCTGGTCGCATGTCCTGTTTGCGCCGTTTCTTCCGCTTTTGAATGGGAGTGGTGGCTGGATACTGCGGCGACTCGGGGTTCCGGGTGACCGCAGCCATCGTCATGTTCATGCGCCGGAAGAAATCGAGATGCTGGTGCGCGAAAGTCGCGAGGGGGGGCAGATCGAGGAAGCTCAACGCGTCCGATTGCAGCGCACGTTGCGGCTCAGTCGGCGCTCGGTCCGACAGGTGATGGTGCCACGCCGCAGGATCGTCTCGATCGACCGCGCGGCGCCGGTTCCCGAGCTGCTGGAGAGGGTGACCCTGTCACCTTACACACGACTGGTCGTGCAGCGGGGCGGACTTGATGAAGTGGATGGGTATCTGCACACGAAGGATCTAGTTCGCGCGCTGGCTCGCGGGCGCACCATCGACCAGCTCCCGGATCTGGTACGACCGCTGACCCGCCTTGCCTCCAGCTGCACGCTCGATGATGCCCTTGCTCAATTGCGCAATCGGCGCAGCCGCTTGGCGCTGGTAGTCGACTCACTCGGCGAAATCGAGGGGCTCATCAGCATCGAGGATGTGATGCGCGAACTGGTCGGCGCATTGTCGGACGAGTTCAAGCGGGACACAGGTCCGCTCGCTCCCGTATTGATCGGCTCAGGCATCTGGCGAATGCCGGGCAGGCTCGCGCTCGATGAACTCTCGGAGTGGGCACGTGGCGAAGATATCGACCCGGTCTGGTCCGGCTCTACGGTGGAAACCCTGGGTGGCTGGCTCATTGAGCGGGTGGGTCTTCTGCCGCAGCTCGGGCAACGAATTGCCGTGGGAGCGCTCGAGTTCACCATCGAGCGTCTGGATGGAGTAGCCATCGACACGGTGCGGGTAGAACGCTTTGCGGATGCGGGAGAGACCCTCGATGGTTGAGTTCCTGATCGTGCTGGGCGTTACCCTGCTCCTGGTCGCCTTGAACGGTATGTTCGTCGCCGCCGAGTTCTCGATCATCGGCGCGTCGCGCACGGCACTGGCCGGTCAGGCGTTATTGGGTGACGCGAATGCGCGCGCCGCCAGCGAAATCGTCGAGGAACCGCGCCGACTGGACCAGTACATCGCGACGGCTCAGATCGGGATCACGTTTTCAAGCCTCGCCCTTGGCATGTACGGGGAGCACAACCTGGCGCGGATCATTGGCGAGGTGCTGGTCGGCTTGGGTCTGCCGGAAAACGGAGCGATCATCCCCGCGCATGGGCTTGCGACGGCGCTTTCCCTGACTTTCGTCACCTATCTCCATGTGGTCTTCGGGGAGATGATTCCGAAGTCGCTCGCGCTCACCCACGCGCTCGTTTCGGTTCGCGTGCTGGTGCGACCGATACTGCTTGTGGGTCTGCTCCTGCGGCCGCTCGTGCTGGGGCTGACCTCGCTCGGCAACGCGCTCTTGCGCCTCGTCGGAGTGCACCGGGCGCGGGGCGCCGCGCACTACTTTGCGCCGGATGAACTCGAAGCATTGGTGCGTGAGAGCAGTGAGGGAGGGCTCATACCGGCAGAGGGCGAGCGCATCTTTCGGGAGATCATCGATTTCAGCGAAATCACGGCTGCCGAGGCCATGGTGCCGCGGGTACGTCTGGACGGATTGCCGGTGAACGCTGACGCCGTGACTTTGCGGGAGCGCATTGCAGCACGTCCGCATACCCGTTATCCCGTGGTCGGCGAGGGACTCGATCAGATTCTCGGGACGGTGCATGTAAAGGACGTGATGACCCTTGTGATGCGCGGAGAGGGCATGAACCCGGCGGTCGTTCGCGAGGCTGCTTACGTACCGGAAACCGCGAGTCTCGAGGAAGTGCTTGCGGCGATGGATCGAACCCGCAATCAGATGGTTATCGTCATGGACGAGCACGGCGGCACGGCTGGCGTGGTGACCATCGAGGATATCTGTGCCGAAACGATCGGGGATATCGAGGAGGGGGTCGAGGACATTGCTGACATTGTTGAACTCGGACCGGATCGCTGGCAGGTGCAGGGTACTGTTCGACTCGACACCCTTGGCGACGCGCTTGGCCGGGACCTGGAACACGAAGACGTGATGACCGTCTCGGGGCTCGTGCTTGCCGTGTTGGGACGCCCGCCACGACGTGGTGACGTGGTCACCTGGTCTGGCTTCGACTTTCGTGTCGTGCTGCTCCACGGTCGCGGCGTGGGTCTGGCGATTGTCGAACGTGACGAGGAATCGATGATCGTCCCGAACGGGGACGATGGTTGATTCAGCGTTGTTGTCGACGCGCTGAGGACCGTTTCGACACGATCACTGAGATTGACGCGTTAGTGCGATTGGGGCGCGATGCCCCAGAGTTCCTGAAGCCTCTGGTCGCGCCCACAGTTCCATCGATAGTAGCGGTACCGCACCGGATTCTTCTGATAATAATCCTGATGGTAGCTTTCGGCCTTCCAGAACCGACCCGCAGCAGTGATCTCGGTTGCGATCGATTCCGCGAACTGTCCGCTATTTTGCAGTGCGTTCAGTGACGCCTCTGCGGCGGCGCGCTGCGATTCATCCGAGTAAAAGATGCCAGATCGATACTGACTGCCGACGTCACAAAATTGTCGGTCCCGGGCGACGGGATCGATGTTGCGCCAGAATACGTCCAGCAGCGTTTCGTAGCTCACAGTAGCGGGATCGTAGACAACTTCCACCGCCTCTGTGTGACCGGTCCGGCCAGCGGACACAGCTTCGTAGCTGGGGCGTTGCACGCGCCCGCCGATATAGCCGGAGGTCGTGGAAATCACCCCGGGTAATGCATCGAAGGGCGGTTCCATGCACCAGAAGCACCCGCCGGCGAAGATGGCGCGCGCAGTGACCGGCGGCTGCGTTTGTGTGGAGTCGGTGTCTTGGCTTTGGGTCGGCAGGGCGGAGTCACTGGCGCGTGCAGTCATGCTGCAGAGACTGAGGCTCATCACCACGAGCAAAATCAGACGACGATTCATAGCACCAGTTCCGGTAGCGGTTCGCCCTTGGGTACGAACGTGAGCGCAAGTCCGTTATTGCACCACCGTTTGCCCAGGGGTTTTGGACCATCGTCGAACACGTGTCCCTGATGCCCTCCGCAGCGCGCACAGTGGTATTCCGTCCTTGGCCAGATGAGCTTGAAATCTTTGCGTGTGCCCATGCTGTGGGGCAGGGCGCGTGTGAAGCTTGGCCACCCCGTTCCGCTGTCATATTTGTCACGCGCGTCAAACAGCGGCCAATGGCAGGCCGCGCAGATATAAGTCCCGGGGCGTTTTTCATCATTCAGCGCGCTGGTGAAGGGCCGCTCGGTCTCCTCTTCGAACAGCACGGCATAGGCCTCGGGTTCGAGACGCGTGCGCCACTCCTCTGCGGTTTTCACCAGCCGCGTTGGTCGCTCAGCCCGTACGGGCCA
>JBMTYG010000066.1:0-16734 GCA_049454295.1 Pseudomonadales bacterium | reverse complement strand
ACGGCGGCGATGACAACGGCGGCGATGACAACGGCGGCGATGACAACGGCGGCGATGACAACGGCGGCGACGACAGCGATGGCTGATGGCTGAGGCGGCCTAGGGGGGCGGTGTGATGCCGTCCCCGGCCAACCTCACCAGCGCAGACTTTCACTACGTAGCCGACTACCATGACGCCATGCTGGTACTCGGAATAGAAAGCTCCTGCGACGAAACTGGCCTCGCGTTGTATGACGACAAAGAAGGTCTAGTCGGAGAAGTACTCCACAGTCAGGTTGAGCTGCATGCGCGCTATGGTGGCATCGTGCCCGAGCTCGCGTCCCGCGATCATATTCGTCGCATCGTGCCGCTCACGAGAGCACTGCTGGCCGATGCGGGCCGCACGCTCGACGATCTGGACGGTGTCGCCTACACAGCGGGGCCAGGGCTGCTCGGAGCCCTGTTGGTAGGCGCCACCTTCGGCCGCACTCTCTCCTTTGCCCTCGGCATCCCTGCTATCGGCGTGCACCACATGGAAGCCCATCTGCTGGCCCCACTCCTGGGTGCAACACCGCCGCCCCTGCCTTTCGTGGCTCTGCTTGTTTCCGGAGGTCATACGCAGCTGTTGCTGGTTCGAGGTCTGGGCGACTACGGATTACTTGGAGAATCTCTCGACGATGCGGCTGGCGAGGCATTCGACAAGGCCGCAAAAATGCTCGGGCTTGGCTTTCCCGGCGGCCCCGCGATTGCTCGGTGCGCTGAAGCGGGAACCCCCGGTCGCTGGCGTTTCCCTCGCCCCATGACCGATCGTCCTGGCCTCGATTTCAGCTTTAGCGGGCTGAAGACCTACACCCTTAACACCGTGCAGGGAATCGCGCCCCTCACCGAGCAGGACCAAGCGGATATCGCCCAAGCATTCGAAGAGGCCGTGGTCGATACGCTGTACATCAAGTGCCGTCGGGCACTGGAAGAGACCCAGGCAGCCCATCTGGTGGTAGCTGGAGGCGTGAGCGCGAACGTGAAGCTCAGGGCAAAGCTCGATCAATCTCTGAACGCGACCGTGCACTACGCGCCCCTGCGCCTATGCACGGACAATGGTGCAATGATCGCGTACGCCGGCTGTCTGCGCCTCTCGGCCGGAGCCCGTGAACCACTCGTCATCCGCGCACGGGCGCGCTGGCCCATGACCGAACTCAGCCCGCCCGGAAAGCCGCGGCATGGATAGCATCTTCGTCCGAGACCTTGTCATCACGGCGATCATCGGGATTCATCCGAAAGAGCGCCTTGATCCGCAGCCGGTTCGAATCTCGTTCGAATTCGAGGTTGACACCCGCCCCGCAGCCGCCAGCGAGGATATCCGGGATGCGCTCGACTATCAGCGCGCAGCCGAAACCGCGCGCCAGATCACCGTCAGCGGACGCTTCCAATTGGTCGAGACACTCGCCGAGCGCATCGCGGAACGCTTGCTGCGTGATCACCCTGCTGCGGGTTCCGTAAGCGTAACCGTGGAGAAACCCTCTGCTCTCGAGAACGCAGCCAGCGTTGGTGTCCGCATTACCCGCCGACAGGGGGAGACGTCGACAGCCAGTTGAGCACACGCGCTTCGCGCGCGCGCCGAAGCGCCTGACCCAAGGCTGGGCCTTCGAGCCCCGGGGTAGCCACATCCAACGCGCGCAATCGGGCCAGATCGAGAATGAGTCGCCTCAGATCCCCAAGATCAGCGCCAGTTCGCGCCTCCACAACCCGTAACGCATCTTCCGGCGAACGATCCCCGCTGAAAGCACCGATCGCTGCGAGTGCATCGATCAATTGCGATGGCGACTGCTCGCGCCAGCGAGACAACAAGAGACCGAAGCGAGCGATCTGCTCAGCAAGCCGGGCGTGGCGCTTCGGACAACGCAGTCGTCTCGACAATGACACCACCGCATCGATCTCAAGATGCGCGCAGGCCGCCGCATAAGCACGCGCCGAATCCCTCGCGACAGACTCGGAAACCACAGCCCGCTGCGGCAGTGCACTGCCAAATTCCGTGAACCAGGGAAACCAAGCGCCCGCCTCCTCCAAAACGGCGAAAAATCGAGCCGGCGCCTCTGCAACCAGCCCCTTTTCAAACTCCGACCACACCCGCTCCGCAGAGAGCGTACGGAGCTCATCGCCGCGAACCATTGCGCGCAGCAACGCCAACGTTTCTGAGGCAATGGTGAAGGACGGAAAACGCGCCGCGAATCGCGCCACGCGAAATAGTCTGAGTGGGTCTTCCGAGAAAGCCGAAGACACATGCCGCAACACGCCCGCGGCGAGATCACGCGCACCACCGAAGGGATCGATCAATGTGCCATCGTCCCCCCGAGCCATGGCATTGATGGTGAGATCGCGCCGGAGCAGATCTTGCTCAAGCGTGACCTCCGGACCCGCGTGACAGACAAACCCAGTGTGGCCTGGGGCTGTCTTGCGCTCGGTGCGAGCAAGTGCATATTCATCGTGAGTGGTGGGATGCAGGAACACCGGAAAGTCTCGACCCACCTGACGATAACCCAGAGCTCGCATTGCCTCGGGCGTGCTGCCAACAACCACCCAGTCGCGCTCCGTCACCGGTCGACCGAGAAGCTCATCTCGCACCGCACCTCCGACGAGGTAGGTGTCCATTCAGTCGCGAATCTCTGCGCCAGACGCTACGGGATGGTGTGACGCCACCCGAGCGATCTGGAGACTATCGAGACGCATCGCGGACAGTGATCGACCCCAGACGCAGCCAGTATCCAACGCATGTATACCAGGTTGCCCGGAATGCCCCTCAAGTGATGCCCAGTGTCCGAACGCGATCTGGACCGGGAGCGGGTTCTTGGCACGCAACTCAAACCAGGGCACCCACGCGTCCGGCACCGCCTGCAGCGGTCCCTTGTACGCAAAGTCGAGACGCCCGTCCGGGGCAATGAGTCGCATGCGCGTGAAGTAATTCGTGATCAAACGTAATCGATCATAGCTCTCGAGGTTCGCGCGCCACACATCAGGGCGGTTGCCATATAAAACGCGAAGAAATCCCGACGCGTCCGGGCCCGCCAGCACTTGCTCTACCTCCGCGGCGTGCATCTGAGCCTCCTCGAGCGACCAGATGTGGGGAATGCCGGCATGGGTCATGACAAATCCGGATGAACGATCAAGTACGAGCAGAGGCTGTCGTCGCAGCCAGTCACACAGCTCTTCAGCATCGTCCGCCGCGAGGACATCAGCAAAGGTATCGCCGCCGCGCAGCGGGTGTCCGCCAAGGTAGATCGCGAGTAAATGCAGGTCATGATTCCCGAGAACAGTACGGGCGGCAGCACCCAGTCCGCGTACGAAACGCAGCACGCCCAACGAATCCGGACCTCGGTTCACAAGATCACCCACGAACCACGCGGTATCGCAAGCCGGATCAAACTCAATCCGATCCAAGAGCTCGCGCAGTTCGTCGAGACAGCCCTGCACATCACCGATCGCCCAGATCGTCATCGTGTGCTCGTCAGTGAATCATGGACGGCAGAATCAGCGAGAACGCTGGAATCGGCACGTGGAAGCGGGAATCGTCCTCGCGGCGGAACTCATACTCACCATGCATGGTGCCTACTGGCGTCGGCAACACGCAGCCGCTCGTGTAGCGAAAGCTCTGACCAGGCGTGATCAACGGCTGCTGGCCGATGACCCCGGGACCCTCTACTTCCTTCACCTCCCCATTGCCATCCGTAATCACCCAGTGGCGATTCAGCAGCTGGGCAGAGGTCGCGCCGTCGTTACTGATAGTGATGGTGTAGGCGAATACGAAACGCTGTGCAGCTGGGTCGGATTCGCGCTCGAGGTATTTTGTTTCCACACCAATGCTGAAGTCGTTCATCCCTGATCCTGATCATAGGCTGCCTCAGTCGCGAAAGCAGAGGCGAGCGCTCTCGCTAACGCGACATACTCGGCAACGGTCACCGCATCTGCGCGCTTTCCCGGATCGACACCGGCGCGAGCCCAGTCAATCGGCAGAGAGTGTAATGCATTGGAAAGGCGCTTGCGGCGCTGGGTAAAGGCGTGGCGCAAAACCTGGTCGAAGGCGTCGAAAGATACCTCTGGCACCGAACTCCGTGGCCGAATCCGCACTACGGCAGACCATACACGCGGCGGCGGTGAGAAACATTCCGGCGCCACGTCAAACAGCTGCTCCACTTCGCACTGGAGCTGCGTGAGCACTGTCAAACGCCCCCAGTCCTTTGTGCCCGGTTGCGCGGCCAGCCGCTCGGCCACCTCTCGTTGCAGCATGAAATGCATGTCCGCGATCTTGGGTAGATGGGCTAGCAGACGAACTAGCAGGGGCGTGGAGATGTTGTAGGGCAGGTTTCCGACGATGCGCCATCTGCCGGCGCTGAGCAGAGCATCCAGATCGACCCTCAAAATATCGTCATTGATGACGGTCAGCGCGGGAAACCGAACCCGTAGCGGCGGCGCCAGATCTCGATCAATCTCTACCGCAACGAATTCACCCGAAGCGACAACCGGGTTGGTGCCGGTGACATCGCTGGACCGATTCGCAAACGTCTGATGCAGACGCGCGGTTAGCGCGCCCGGTCCTGGTCCAATCTCAAGCAAACGATCCGAGGCTGATGGACGGACCGCGCGGACAATGCCATCAAGAACCCCTTCATCAACGAGAAAATGCTGACCAAAGCGCTTTCGCGCCTTCATTGCAGCTCATCAGCGAGCGCGATCGCTGCCGCCAGACTGCCGCTGTGGGCACGACCTGAGCCCGCGAGATCGAGAGCCGTACCATGATCGACCGATGTGCGTACGTAGGGCAGCCCGAGCGTGACGTTCACCGCTTCGCCAAACCCCGCATGCTTGAGCACGGGCAGACCCTGATCGTGATACATCGCGAGCACCGCGTCCGCCTGTTGCAGATACTGATGCGTGAAGAGCGTATCCGCAGGCAGCGGTCCTTCAAGACACTCTCCACGTTCACGAAACTGCTGCACGACGGGTTGGATGACTTCGATTTCCTCTCTCCCGAGATGCCCGCTTTCGCCGGCATGAGGATTGAGCCCCGCAACCAGAACGCGAGGCGCCGGGATACGAAACCGGGTTCGTAAGCCATGCAGTAGCAGTTCGAGGCGACGCTCAAGCAGCGGCACGGTGATGGCGTCCGGCACCGCGCGAAGCGGCATGTGCGTGGTCGCAAGCGCAACCCGAAGCGTTTTCGCAACCAGGAGCATGAGCACGTCATGGACGCCGGCATGTTCACAGAAAAATTCGGTATGCCCCGAAAATGGAACGCCGGCGTCGTTGATAACAGATTTCTGCACGGGACCCGTGACTAACGCGCGATATCGACCGGCGAGGCAGCCGTCAGCCGCCAGCGTCAAGGCGCGCAGGACGGCAGCAGCGTTCCGTGGGTCCAACCGTCCCGGTAGGGCGGTCACGTTCAGAGGTACATGCAGCACCGTCAGGCAACCCGCCGCTCGCGTCGGCTGGTCGACCGACTCATCAACGGTCAGGGGCAGACCCAGAGCACGCGCCCGCGCCTCAAGCAGCTGGATGTCGGCTGCAACGACCCAACCCGAGCGCCGCGGCGCCTGCGCGAGCGTCACGACGAGATCCGGACCGATGCCCGCCGGCTCGCCCACCGTGATGACGAGGGGAGCCGCGTCCAGCACAGCAGCTGACACTAGATGCGGTTCTCGACGAATGCCTCGTCACGCAGCTCCTTCTGCCATTTCTCGAGCTCTTCTTGGAAGCGCCGCTCCTGAATGACGCGCGCAGCCATATTGCGCCGAGACTCGTCGCTCAGATCCTGCTCGCGCCGTTCCATCACCTGCAGGATGTGCCAGCCGAACTGGGATTGAAATGGAGCGGCCAGTTCACCGATGGCGGTTGCCGCCATCGCCTCACGAAACTCCGGCACGAATTCCTGACCACTGCTGAAGCCCAGGTCTCCGCCCGCGAGGGCGCTGCCCGGATCCTCTGAAAATTCGCGGGCGAGAGCTTCGAACTCTTCTCCCGCCTGCAGCCGGCCATAGATCTCTCGCGCAAGCGCCTCGGTATCCGCGTCCGAGCGGATGGCGGAAGGCCGCACCAGAATGTGCCGAGCACGCGTTTGCTGTTCTGTCTGCTGCGTCGCGCCGCGGACTTCGAGCAGCTTGATGATGTGGAAGCCGCCACGAGTTTCGATGGGATCTGCAATGTCTCCCGCTTTCAACTCAAGCACCTGCTCACTGAATATGCTGGGCAGCTCGGCGGCGCGACGCCAGCCCAAATCGCCGCCTTCGAGCGCGCGCGCTCCCGAAGAGCGTGCGATGGCCGTCTGAGCGAAATCAGCCCCATCACGCAGCAACGCGACAATCTCGTTCGCGGCCTGACGCGCAGCGCTCCGAGCCGACTGGTCGTCCTCGTTCGCAATGGACAATAGAATATGTCCCACGCGGTATTCGTCGGACAGCAGCTGCTTGTAGTAGGGCGAGCTGATAAGGTCGTTGACCTCCTGTTCGCTGATCGCCACTCGCCGGGAAATCAGATTGCGCTGGAGACGCGATATCATCATTTCGCGCCGGATCTGCTCGCGAAACTCTGCATAGTTGAGACCCTCAGCCGCCAGCGTCTGCTGGAACTGCTCCATCGATAGTCCGTTCTGCTCCGCGATGGAGAGCACGGCCGCCGTGAGCTGCTCGTCATCGATGCTTACGCCGCGTCGCTCAGCGTCCTGCATTTGCAGGCTTTCCAGGATCAGACGCTCCATGATCTGACTCAAAAGCACATCCCGAGGAGGCATCTGCATGTTCTGCTCGGTAATCTGATCCTGCACGGTCTTCAGCCGTGACAGCAGCTCAGACGCGAGGATCACGTCGTCATTGACTAGCGCCACGATCGCGTCGAGCTCCTGATAATCCGCACGCGCGGCGGTGCCTGGAAGGCATAGCAACACCGCGAGCCAGACCCCGCAGATTCCTTTAGAACTCATCATCACCCTCCGTCCGGTAGCCCCGGATGCCGCGTGCAAGCATCGACTCGATACCGTTGCCAACACCGCCCATACCCTTGAACACCACCTGCAGGAATATGCCTTGGTCCTGCCGCACCACATCGACTTCCTCGCCAGTCACAATATTTGGACCCGCTGGGATGTTCAGGAAACGACGAGCGATCAAGCGCACGCGAAAGCAGCAGTCGTCGTACTGTATCCCGCCGAAGGTTTCGATCACCCGCTCCTGCTCGACATCGTAGTTCCAGCGACCAATGAAACCGAACCGTCGCGAGATAGGCCAGTACGCGGAGACATCCGGCTGGGCAATATCGTCGGTCCGTCGGTAGCGATAGCCGAGGTTAACGAGCCGCTGCGGATCCGGGGAATACTGCAGCGACAGCGCGGCTTCGTCGATCTCGCCCAGGTTAGGGTCCCAGATGACCGTGCTGTTGACACGCCAGCGTACCGACAGACTACCCGAGATCTCACCCGCAATCGCCGAAGTCTGCTGCTCGGCTGCCTTGTCCGGCGTACCCGTGAGTGACACGCGCCGATCTTCGAAATAGAGAATCTGCCCGAGACTTGCCCGCAGATACTCGCGCCCATCGCGCTGGCCCACAAAACGGGTGGTCACCCCAAGCGCCAGCTGGTTTGCATCACCAATCCGATCGAGCCCGGAGAAACGATTGTCGCGAAACAGCTGGTTATAGCCAAAGGTAAGCTCGGTGACGTCGAACTGCGGCAACTGGTCCTGGTTCTGGTACCCCTGATAGAGGTAGTAAAACTGCGGCTCAAGGCTGTGATTGAGCGGGATGCCGAACGCCTCAACCGAACGGTCGAAATAAAGCCCGCCCGACACGCTCGCAAGCCCGAGGTTCCGATCCGGCGCATCGTCGATCGCTGGGTCATCGAGCTGCCGCAGGTCGTAGCGGGTGTAGCGCAGACCGCCGGTGAGCGCCAAGTAGCCCCAGGGCCGATACAACGGGAGCCGCACGCGCGGCTCAAGGTGCATGCGTTCGCCGACGGCGCGGGCAATGCCCGTGAGACCCTCGTTATCCCGGTCGAAACTGCCCATCTGGCTTGCGAGCGACCATTCGAGCGGTCCAAAGAGCCGACCCGCATAGCGCGCGTCGAGCTGCGGCAGGCGCTGATAGGGGTCGATCGTGCCACCGTCCAGCCGATCGAAGCGCTGAGCTGTGAGCCGAACGTCGAATCCGCCGGTGCGATAGCCGAGTTGCGCCAGACGCTCGAGCTCGACCCGGCTGGCTACACCAATATCACCGCCGAGGTCACGGAAGTAGTCGCGGTCGCTGACCGCACGGTAATCGATCCGGGTTGTGAAGCCATCGATCCCGCCTTCGTGATCGATCCCGTAGAGCCAACGATCCGCGGGCTCAAAGTCCCCGCTCACGTCTCCGAGGCTACGCAGACGATTGAAATCGTCACGCGAAAGGGTGCCGTCGAAGATGTCGTCCTGCGGCATGTAGAACCCCGACAGGGTAGTGCGCTGCCAGTTCGACAAGTGACGAAACTCGCCCTCGAGCCCGGCTCCGCGGTCAGATATCAACCGGGGCGCAAGCGTGGCATCGTAGTTTTCCGCCAGATTGAGGTAATACGGCACGCGGACATCGAGCCCATCCTGTTCGGAGAAACCGATATCGGGAAAGAGCAGACCCGACTGGCGATCCGGGCGCACGGGGAAGCGCAGGTAGGGCGTGTACAGCACCGGCAAGTCGCCCACCCGCACCGTCGCGTCGCGCGCCGTGGCGAACACATCATCCGGCGCCAGAGTAAGCTCGCCTACATCGAGGCGCCAAGCGCGGTTGCCGGGCTCACATCGGGTGAGCCGCCCATCGCGAACCCAAAGGCGACCATCGCTCGAGCGCTCTATCGAGTCCGCTTGACCGCGCAGAGACAATGCGGGCAACAGGAACTGAACCCCTTCAAGGGAAGCAGCGCGGGAATCGAGGTCGACGCGAACTTCTTCGCCCTCGAGCACGAGCCCCGGCTCGAGAATGGAAACCTGACCGACCATGCGACCCTCGCCCACCTCGCGGTCCAGAGCCCCGCGCCGACCGGTGATGCGTCGGTTGCCCTGATTAAGAGATACGGCGCCCTCCAGCGTCGTGTCTCCTCGGAGCGCATGGGCCAGGCTGTCCGCGTCGATCTCAATCGGGAAGTCCGATGGGTCGCTGTCGAGCGGATAGGGGAACGGTGGGAGAACGTAGCCGCCCTCACAAAAAGGCAGCGCTTCCGCGTCTGCGCCCGGCGTGACCCAGAATCGGGATGCAAGCGCGCCCCCGGTGCCGTCATCGTTCCCGTTGGTACCCGGTTCCGCCGCATTGACCAGCCCGGCGGCCGCAAGCCAAATGAGCGCGAGCCACCCAAGCACATCGCCCGCGCCGGCTGCGCGCGCGCGTCGGCGGCAACGCACACCGTTTCGGAAAACCAAGAATCGCATGGCGCGACATGATAAGAGATTTCCGCGCCAGCCAGCCAAAAATAGTAGGCTCTCAGGCAGTAGTGACCGATAGATTGCACCCGTGAGCAACGATAACGCCCGCGCCTGGTCCGAGACCTTGCTGCAAGACGCCGCGGTCAGCACACCGCTAACCTGGTCCTCGCTACCCGTGGAAGCGAGCCATCGGCGATTTCATCGCGCGCATTTTGCAGCCTCGGTGCTGCCCGGCATTGGTTCGGTCACCAGCGTCATCCTGATGACCTCCCCGCCCGCCCTCGAGCAGAACGCACAGTTTCTGCATCTGGCCGATATTTTCCGTCGTGCGGGGCTCGGCGTGCCCGCCGTGCTTGCAGTCGACGCGGCTGCGGGATGGTTTCTGCTCGAAGATCTGGGCGCCCGCCACTTCGCGGACGTGTATGGCACTGACGCCGAGAACGCGGCACTCTCCGCGGCGCTCGAGAGCCTGCTGCTGCTTCAGCGCGTGCAGGACCCGTCCATCGGTGCCTACACGGGCGAACGGTTCGCAACCGAGCTCGGACTCTTCACAGAATGGTTTGCCGGTCGCGGGCTCGACGTCGCACTGCCCGCGGCAGTCACCGACGCGGTCTACCCGATACTGATCGAGAACGCGCTTGAACAGCCGCAGTGCTGCATCCACCGCGATTGGCATTGCCGCAATCTTCTTTATAGACACAACCAACCGGTCGGCATCGTGGATTTTCAGGACGCCCTGATCGGACCCGCCTGCTATGACCTCGCCTCGCTGCTGGCTGATTGTTATCACCGTTTCGACGCGCGCCGGGTGGAACATTGGCTTGCAGCGTGGCTTGCACGATGCGGGTTTGATCTGGACCCTGATCGACTGCCCCGGCTTTTTGATCTGACCGCAATCCAGCGCCAGCTCAAGGCAGTGGGAATCTTCGCG
Source organism: Pseudomonadales bacterium (assembly GCA_049454295.1). Classification (GTDB taxonomy): domain Bacteria; phylum Pseudomonadota; class Gammaproteobacteria; order Pseudomonadales; family Azotimanducaceae; genus UBA7803. Next base: position 6,399 of record JBMTYG010000066.1, on the reverse strand, counting down.
CGGCTGGAACTTCGTGATGGCAAGTCGTCCCATCTACGCTGGATCGCTCCGGTGCTTGGCGAACTGATCGCTCGCTCAGCGCCGTACCCGGAGCTCACACCGCTGCACGACAGCCTGAGGCGTCTCGCGCCGCTGGCTGCACGCCGCTTCGAGTGGGCGGACATCTGACCGTGCCTGTCACTCAGCCTCTCGGCAAACCGTCAGCCATGCAGGCCATGATCCTGGCAGCGGGAAGAGGCGAGAGACTGCGACCACTCACCGACTCTTTGCCAAAACCGCTTGCGCCCGTGGCTGGCGAGCCCCTGCTGGTGCACCAACTGCGCTGGCTTCGCCGGGCAGGCGTCCAACGCATTGTCATCAACCTGCATCATCTTGGCGAACAGATCGAGGCGCTGGTCGGAGATGGCAGCCGCTTTGGCGTCGAGGTGGTCTTTAGCCGTGAGTCCGTGCTGCTCGAGACCGGAGGCGGAATCGTGAAAGCGCTGCCGCTCCTTGGCGATGCGCCGTTCCTGCTCCTGAACGGCGACATCTACACGGATTTCCCGCTGAGCCAACTGGTCACTCCGCTCGCGGCGCGGGATGACGCCCATCTGCTGCTGACACCAACGCCGCCGCATCGAGCGCACGGTGATTTCGAGGTCGAGACCGGGCGCGTCCGCCGCCGTGGCGACAGCTTCGTGTACTGCGGCATCTCGGTCCTGCATCCGCGGCTCTTTGCCACCAGCACGCTGCGACCGTTCTCGCTGCGCGATCTGCTCTTCGATGCCGTCCTGGGCGATCGGGTGGCGGCAACCGTTTGGCAGGGTTACTGGTCGGATATTGGCACCGCCGAACAGCTTGCTACGGTCGATGCGTGGGCACGATCGCGCGCGTAGAATGCAGTAATGAAACACTGGATTGCCCCATCACTGCTCGCGGCCGATTTCTCCCGCCTTGGCGACGAAGTGCGTCAGGTCATGGAAGCCGGCGCTGACCTCATTCACTTCGATGTCATGGACAATCATTACGTGCCTAACCTCACGGTAGGCCCGCTGGTGCTCGAATCCCTGCGTCGTGCCGGCGTCGACTGCATCATGGATGTCCATCTCATGGTGAAACCTGTGGATCGACTGATCGGCGACTTCCTCGCTGCAGGTGCAGACATCATCAGCGTGCACCCCGAATCCACCGAGCATCTGCACCGCACACTCACCTCTATTCGCGACGGCGGCGCAAGCCCAGGCATCGTATTCAACCCAGCGACTCCGCTCACGATCCTCGACGAAGTCATCGATCTCGTCGATCTCGTCCTTATCATGAGCGTGAATCCGGGGTTTGGTGGACAGTCCTTCATCGAGTCCAGCCTGACCAAACTTGCCGCCGCTCGGCAACGCATTGAAGCGAACGGCAGACCCATCCGGCTCGAGATCGACGGCGGCATCAAGGCTAGCAACATCCGGCGCGCGGCAGACGCGGGCGCGGACACCTTTGTCGCCGGCTCCGCAATTTTCGGGAGTGGTGATTACGCGGCCACGATCTCTGCCATGCGATCGGCGCTGGAGTGACCGCGCCATGAACGGCACTGTTCTCGCGTCAGGTCCTCTGCCCGCCTTTGCCGGCTACCTCTTCGATCTCGATGGCACCCTGGTTGATACCGCGCCCGATATCCGTCGCGCGCTCAATCTCGCTCTGCGCGGCGCGGGCTTTGCCCCCGTTTCGGAAGCGCTCACGCGCCACTGGGTCGGGCACGGCGCGCGCGTATTGGTCGAGCAAGCGCTCAACCATCTAGCGGCATCACCCACGCTGGTGGACACCCTGCGCGACGACTTCATCAACCACTATGAACGGGCAGTTGCGGCGCACAGCCAGCCCTATCCGGCGGTGATCGAAACGCTAGCCGCTCTGCGCGATCGCGGCGCGCGCCTTGCGGTCGTCACCAACAAGATGACCCGCCTGGCACTCCCGTTGCTCCAGGAACTCAACCTGGCGCGCTGGTTTGACTGCATCGTATGCGGGGATACCGCTGCGCGCCCGAAGCCAGCGGCTGACCCTGCGCTGCACGCCGCGGCACTGCTCGGCCTGCCGATCCACCAGCTCCTGTTCGTGGGCGACTCCGAGACCGACGTGCTTTGCGCGCGGGCTGCCGGCTGCCCCGTCGCCTGCGTCGCGGACGGCTATAACCACGGAATCGCACCCCACGCCCTCGGCGCCGACCGCGTCATCTCCTCCTTCACCGAGCTGGTTGCTACGCCGCAAAGCGACGCTGGAGCCGAGCCGTGACCACAGCGGGGGATAGCGGCCACGGTGTGCAGAACACCCGGGATTGGCAAGCCACGCCCACTGCGATGGACGCGCAACGCTTTGCGGCGCTGGCTGCGGAGGGCTATAACCGCGTACCCGTGGTCTTCGAGGCGCTGGCCGATCTCGACACACCGCTGTCGACGTACCTCAAGCTGGCGCGCGGACCGTACTCCTATCTGCTCGAATCCGCCCAGGGCGGCGAAAAATGGGGGCGCTACTCAATCATCGGTCTCCCCTGCCGCACGGTACTCGCCGTGCGCGGACACGTCGTGACCGTGACCACAGACGGCGTCGTGGCCGAGCGGATAGAAACACCGGACCCGCTCAGCTTCATCGAGGCGTTCCAGTCTCGCTATCGCGTTCCGGACCTGCCGGAGCTACCGCGCTTTTACGGCGGGTTAGTCGGGTATTTCGGCTACGACTGCGTGCGCTACGTGGAGCACAGGCTTGCGGGCAAGGCACCGCCAGACCAGCTTGAGACACCGGACATCGTGCTGATGGTTTCTGAGGACGTGGTGGTGTTCGACAATCTGAAGGGGCGCATGCAGCTCATCAGCCTGGTCGATCCCACGGAACCCGGGGTTTACCAACGCACGATAGAGGCGCTGCAGGACCGAAGCAAAGTGCTCGCACAGGCAGTGCCACCGATCACAGAAGCGAGCAGCAATCAGCCGGTGACCGAAAGCGACTTCCGATCGTCATTCGGAGAGGAGCCGTTCAAGGCGGCGGTAGAGCGGATTCGCGACTACATCCGTGCAGGCGACGTCATGCAGGTGGTGCTGTCGCAGCGACTCTCACTGCGCTTCAGCGCCGATCCCATCAACCTGTATCGGGCTCTACGCAGCCTCAATCCATCGCCCTACATGTACTTTATGGATCTGAACGAGTTTCAGATCGTCAGCTCTTCTCCGGAGATTCTGGCACGCCTGGAAGACGGCATTATCAGCAACCGCCCGCTGGCGGGCACCCGCAGGCGCGGTCGTACGCCATTGGAAGATCAGTCCCTGGAACAAGAGCTGCTGCAAGATCCGAAGGAGATCGCCGAGCACCTGATGTTGATCGATCTGGGGCGCAACGACGTGGGCCGGGTCGCGGAGACCGGGTCTGTCGAGGTGACGGAGCGTTTTGTCATCGAACGCTACTCTCACGTCATGCACATCTCGAGCAACGTGATCGGCCGCCTCAAAGCAGGCAAGACGGCCATGGACGTGCTGCGCGCCGCGCTGCCGGTCGGTACGCTCTCCGGCGCACCCAAAATTCGCGCTCTCGAAATCATCGACGAACTGGAGCCCGTGAAGCGCGGCATCTATGGTGGTGCAGTGGGCTATCTCGCCTGGAACGGCAACATGGATACCGCCATTGCCATTCGCACGGCGATCGTCAAGGACGGCACTCTCTACATTCAGGCGGGCGGTGGTGTGGTCGCGGACTCGGTCGCTCGGCTGGAATGGAAAGAAACCATGAACAAGGCGCGCGCCATGTTTCAAGCAGCCGCCATGGCCGAGGCGCGCCTGCGCACCTCTGGAAACTGAGCCCCCGCTGTGTCCGACCTGACGGACCTACCCGTTGACGAGCTCGCCAGGCTTTTGACGACCGCAGACCTGCGGCTCGTCACCGCTGAATCCTGCACGGGGGGGCTGATCGCTGCGACGCTCACAGGTCGCGCGGGCAGTTCGACCTGGTTCGAGGGTGCATTTGTCACTTACCGCCTGTCCGCCAAGAAACGCATGTTAGGCGTCTCGGCTGAACTCCTCGCGCGAGAGGGCGCGGTCAGCGAGCCCGTTGCGCGCGCCATGGCTGAGGGCGCGCTAGTTGCCAGTGATGCTGGAATCAGCGTTGCGGTCACGGGACTTGCCGGGCCGGACGGCGGCGAGCCCTTGTTGCCCGTGGGCACCGTGTGGTTCGCCTGGGCGCTCCGCGCGCCGCATCCACGCTGCGTGCAGACCGCAGTCCACGCGCTATCGGGCGATCGAGCAACGATTCGCAACGCGGCGGCCGCGATAGCGATCCGAGGCGCGATAGCCCTGCTCGAAGGGTCGAACGGTCCTGCGCCCTAGCGCCGCTGGCGAGCTTCCTTGAACGCTGCACGCAACGCTTCTGCCTGTTCCGGCGTGATTGCGGTGAACTTGCCCAAGGAGCACGTGGCGCTACTGCGCGTCCAGATGCCCATCGTTGAGTCCACCCCCTGAAACGTGTCCATGTCGCAAAGTTGGGAATCCCTCAGGCGAATCACCGGCGTCGATCGGGGATCAAGACCAATGCAACGCGAGCGCAATTCATTAAGCCATACCCGCTTGCCGATGCCCTTGAAGAGTACATGCCGATCATCAAGGATCTCGACGGAGTCATACTGGGCGGTGGAGAGACAGCGCTCGGTCTTCGCATAAGCCTCCGCACCCAGCGGCGCGGCGAGGATCTGGTCAACGCTCTCCTGTGTCGCCGCTGCCTGAGCTTTACGCTCTTCCACCGCGTCACTCGAGGCGCAGCCGGCAAGCAGGCAGCCCAACAGTACACCAGCACCTATCGTGCGTAACTCAAGCGCGCGCTCTGCCCACATGTCCGGTCTCCCACAGACTCGTTCGGATGCTACGTCGCTGGCCGCCCCGCAGCAACGCGGGTTTCCGAACAGCCTCCCGAAGGGGTTACGCTAACGGCTCGCAACGTCATTAGGGGGAACAACATGACCGAGCCACTGTGGCGGTTTTCCGCCGTGAACCTCGCTCACGGCATTCGCGAGCGCCGCTTTTCCTGTGCGGAGGTACTCGAAAGCGTGCTCGAGCGAGTGGACGCGATCAACCCGACCTTGAACGCCATCACCGTCGATGGACGGGATGACGCGCGCGCCGCTGCAGCGCGTGCCGATGCGGCTGTCGCAGCGGGCGCCCCGCTCGGAGCCCTGCATGGCGTGCCGGTTACGATCAAGGAAAATGTAGATCAGATCGGTTATGCCACGACCAACGGTGTGCCGGCGTTTGCCGATCGCATTGCACAGGACGATTCCGCCGTGGTCGCCAATCTGCGCCGCGCAGGCGCGATCATCATCGGTCGAACCAACACCCCGGAATTCTCCATTCGGGCCACGACCGACAATCCGCTGCGCGGCCGCACCCGCAACCCGTGGCACCCCGACATGAGCCCGGGCGGCTCCTCTGGCGGCGCAGGCGCCGCAGCGGCGGCCGGGTTCGGGCCGATCCACCACGGCAACGACATCGGAGGCTCACTGCGCTTTCCCGCGTTTACCTGCGGCGTCGCCACGGTAAAACCAACGCATGGTCGGCTGCCCGTCTACAATCCTGGCGAAGGCGTCGAGCGCGGGCTGCTCGCGCAGCTCATGTCGGTTGAGGGGACGATCGCGCGTGAGGTCGCCGACGTGCGTCTCGGGACCCAGGTCATGGCCGCAGGGGATTCACGTGACCCCTGGTGGGTGCCAGCCCCTTTCGAGGGACCTGCGCTCGACAAGCCGGTACGCGTTGCGCTGACCCGGGCAAGTCACGGCTATGCGTTGCACCGCGATGTCGAACGATGCATCGAACGTGCCGCAGACTGCCTCCGCGACGCCGGTTATCAGGTCGACGAGGTAGACACACCATCGATCCTCGAACCTGCGCAGAGCTGGTTCGACGTCGCGACCTGGGAATTGAAGATGACCTTGGACCCGCTATTGCGGGAGCACGGCAGCGCCGCCGTGCAGCAGGTATTCGATTGGTACTACACGTTGGGCGAGATGGTCGACGCCCACGGCTACCAGCGGGCGCTCGCAGACCGCACGCGCATGACCCGCGCCTGGAACGTGTTCCTCGAACAGTACCCGCTGGTGCTGTCGCCGTTCCTGCTGCGGCCAACCTACACCTGGAACTACGACGCCGAGTCAGAGCACAACACGCACGACGTGTTCCGGGCAGCGATCTGGAGTGTCGGCATAAACTATCTTGGGCTACCCGCAGGCGTGCTGCCAACGGGTCTGGCGGATGGGATGCCCGCTGCCGTGCAGATCATTGGCCGACGCTTCCGAGAAGACGTGATACTCGACGCGATGGCGGCAATCGAAGCGCGCGTTGGCGTGATGACCGAAACGCTCTGGCAGCGCCTCTGAGCCGAAGCGTGGCGCGTCAGTCGGCC
>JBMTYG010000065.1:0-16821 GCA_049454295.1 Pseudomonadales bacterium | reverse complement strand
CGAGTGCGCTGACCAGCGCGATCCGACGGAGTTTCCGGGACAGCGGCGTTTACGCCCGCCAATACGCTTAACGATAGCTGGCGTTGACCCGATCCAAAGCACCATTGCCAGGGCAGAGGTCCTTCTCCCCCAACGTGTTGAGCGGCTTTTGGATTGTGTTCATGATCTCGTGGCAGTCAGAGGCGTTGGGATCGACATAGAGCAGCCCAGTGACCACCTCACCCGCTGCCTGTCGCTCGAGCACGTGCGCCAGCGCGGCAAAGCGATCACGCGGATCGTAGCTGTCATCAAGCTTTCGCAGACGCAGGCGTGACCCGTCGGGCATCGCCACGTCCTCCGTACTGCCTGGCTCGTAATCCGCCGTGATTTCCTGTTGCGGCGCGATGAAGTCTGCAAGCGTCACGCTTTCCGTATGACCGCGCACATAGTCGTAGCTCTTGGTCGAACCCTGGTGGTTGTTAAACGCCACACAGGGAGAGATCACATCGATGAATGCGAAACCCTTGTGCAGGAGCCCCGCTTTGATGAGCGGTACCAGCTGCTTTTTGTCCCCCGAGAAGCTGCGCGCAACAAAGCTCGCACCCAACTGCAGCGCAAGGCCGACCAGATCAATCGACTCATACAAGTTGGGTTTGCCCTTCTTGCTCGTGGAGCCTTTATCGTTGGTTGCCGAGAACTGCCCTTTCGTCAAACCGTATGTGCCGTTGTTATCAACGATATAGAGCATATTGATACGACGGCGCACGATGTGTGAGAACTGACCAAGCCCGATGGAGGCACTATCACCATCGCCTGAGACACCGATGCAATACAGATCCTGGTTCGCCATGTTGGCGCCGGTCGCGACCGACGGCATGCGCCCGTGCACGGAGTTGAAACCGTGGGAACGGTTCAAAAAATAGCTTGGGGTTTTGGACGAGCAGCCAATGCCCGAGATCTTCGAGAACCGGTGCGGCGGCAGTGACAGTTCTGCACACGCTTGCACGATCGCGGCGCTCACGGAATCGTGTCCACATCCCGCGCAGAGCGTGGATACCGACCCCTCGTAGTCGCGGCGCGTGAGACCGAGCTCGTTAAGCGGCAGCCGCGGGTGATGTACTTTGGGTTTGGCGACGAACGTCATGACTTCACCTCGGTGAGCCGCGCCAGTTTGCGCGTCGTGTAGTGCTCGGAAACCTTGCTCTGGATGTGGTCAGCAGAGATCGACAGCCCGCCGTAGTAACGCACGGAGACCAGCTTCGCCGGGTCTACCTCCAATTCGTTCACCAGGAGTTGGCGCATCTGTCCATCGCGATTTTGATCGACGACGAAAACGACATCATGCCGATCAATGAACGCACTCACCTCCGCTCCGAACGGAAACGCCCGAAGGCGCATGCGGTCGAGATGAATGCCTTCGGCAGCGAGCAGATCGAGGGCTTCCTGCATGGGCAGCGCACTGGTGCCGTAGTAGATGATGCCCGCTTTCTGCCCCTCATCGTGAATCTCGGCCTTGGGCACCAGCGTAGCCGCCGTCTCCCACTTCTTGACCAGACGATCCATATTTCGCACGTAGGCGTCCGGCGATTCGGTATAGGCGGCGTATTCATCGCGCGACGTGCCGCGAGTGAAAAACGCGCCCTTGGACGGGTGCGTGCCCGGATAAGTGCGATAACCAATGCCATCGCCGTCGACGTCCAGATAGCGACCGAAGCGGTTGACGCCCTCAAGCGCCTCAGCGTCAAGCACCTTACCCCGGTCATAGGCGCGACTGTCGTCCCACGCGAAGGGCTCGCTCATGTTGTCGTTCATGCCGAGCTCGAGATCACTCATCACCAGGATGGGCGTCTGCAAACGATCGGCGAGGTCCAGCGAGTCGGCGCCGAAGTCGAAGCATTCCCGCGGCGTTGAGGGGAACAGCAACACATGCCGCGTATCCCCATGCGACGCATAGGCCGCACCGATGAGATCAGCCTGTTGCGTGCGAGTCGGCATTCCTGTGGACGGTCCCGCGCGCTGAATATCCCAAATCACCGCGGGGATTTCGGCAAAGTAAGCCAGCCCGAGGAATTCACTCATCAGCGAGATGCCGGGGCCGCTGGTCGCCGTGAACGACCGTGCCCCGTTCCAGCCTGCACCAATCACGATACCGATCGCTGCCAGCTCATCTTCGGACTGGATGATTGCAAACTTGTTCTGACCTGTTTCTTTATCGACCCGCATCTGCCCCGCGTAGCGCTCGAACGCCTCCGCGACGGACGTAGAAGGCGTGATCGGATACCACGCGCAGACGGTGGCGCCCCCGTACAGGGATCCCAAAGCGGCTGCGGTGTTGCCGTCGACCATGATCTTGTCGCCGTTCAGATCCGCCCGGCGCACCTGGAAGCGGATCGGTCCACCCAGGTAATCGCGCGCATAGTTCCGTCCAATTTCGAGGGCATTGATGTTCGGGCGGATCAGCGCGTCTTTACCCTTGTACTGAGCGGACACCATGCCGGTGATCACGTCGAATTCGATGTTGAGCAGTTCGGCTAAGGCACCCAGGTAGGTGATGTTCTTGAACAGCCCACGCTGCTTGATATCGCTGTATTCGGTCAGCAGCAGGTTTGACAGCGGAATGCCGATTTCATGCACATCGCTGCGGCGCAGCGAGGGGGTCAGCGGCTTGCTGTTGTCATAGAACAAATACCCGCCCGGCTTGAGACTCGCCACGTCCTCGGGGTACGTCTCCGCATTCATGGCCACCATGATGTCGACGCCACCCTCGCGCCGCCCCAGATAGCCGTTTTCATTCACCCGCACTTCGAACCAGGTCGGCAGACCCTGAATGTTAGACGGGAAAATATTGCGGGTTGCCACCGGAATGCCCATGCGGAACAGCGCCTTGGCGAACATGCCGTTGGCGCTGGCCGAGCCCGATCCGTTGACGTTGGCGAAGCGGATGACGAAGTCGTTATAGACCGTGCTCATTCTGCGTAGGAACCCAGTTGCGGAATGTGGAGAACCGATTTCTGCATGTCCCACGCGTTCGTCGGGCAGCGCTCAGCGCACAGCCCACAATGCACGCAGACATCTTCGTCCTTGACCATGACCCGCCCTGTCGGGAGGTCTGCTGACACGTACAGATCCTGGGAGAGATTCAGCGCCGGCGCAGACAGACGCGTACGCAGCGTCCCCTCTTCCGCATTTTCCGTGAACGAGATGCAGTCCATCGGGCAAATGTCGACGCAGGCATCGCATTCGATACAAAGCCGCTCCGAGAACACGGTTTGCACGTCGCAATTCAGGCAGCGTTGCGCTTCCTTGGCCGCAAGCGCCGCATCAAAGCCGAGCTCGACCTCAACCTTGATGCCAGACAGGGCACGCTCCTTCTCCACATGCGGCACCGGCGTGCGCTTGGCCGGGTCGTGCGAGCTGTCATAACTCCATTCGTGAATACCCATCTTTTGACTGATCAGGTTCACACCCTCTGGCGGACGATCCGCCTTGAGGTCTTTACCCTGACAGAAGAGATGTATCGAGATCGCCGCGCGGTGCGCGTGAGCCGACGCCCAGATAATGTTCTCTGGCCCGAACGCCGCATCACCGCCGAAAAAGACCTTGGGGTGGGTCGATTGCAGCGTCACCTCATCAAGCTTCGGGCAGTCCCAACGATCGAACTCAATGCCGATATCACGCTCGATCCAGGGGCAATAATTGTCCTGACCAATCGCCATGAGCACGTGATCGCATTCCATGAATACGTCGGGCTCACCGCTCGGCTCATAGGACAGGCGACCATCAGCGCCGCGCACGGGGCGCACGCACTCGAAGACGATTCCCTTCAGTTTGCCGTTTTCGTGGACAAACTCTTTCGGCGGACGGTTGTTGATGATCGGAATGCCTTCCGCCATCGCATCTTCTTTCTCCCACTCTGAGGCTTTCATCACCTCGAACGCGGAGCGGACTACAACGGACACGCTCTCAGCGCCCAGTCGTCTCGCCGTGCGACAGCAGTCCATCGCCGTGTTGCCGCCACCCATCACGATCACCTTGCCCGAGATCGACGAGGTGTGCCCAAAAGCGACGCTCGACAGCCAGTTGATCCCGATGGAAACGTGGGCATCGACCTCACTCCGTCCGGGCAGGTCCAGGTCGCGACCCTTGGGTGCGCCGGTGCCCACGAAGAAGGCGTCGAAGTCCTTCTCCATCAGCGCCTTCATGCTGGTGATTTCTTGCCCGAAGTGGCGATTGACCCCCATGTTGAGAATCAGGTTCACCTCGTCATCCAGGACCGACTCCGGCAGCCGGAAGGCGGGGATCTGGGAGCGCATCATGCCGCCGCCATAAGGGTCGCGTTCGAACATGTGAACGTCGTAGCCATGGGGCAACAGGTCACGGGCAACCGCAAGGGAGGCAGGCCCCGCGCCGATGATCGCAATGCGCTTGCCGTTCTTGCGCGAAGGCACCTTTGGCAGATATGGCGTGATGTCGCCCTTCATATCCGCAGCCGCGCGTTTCAGTCGGCAGATCGCAACCGGCTTTTCCTCCGTGCGGACACGCCGACAGGCCGGCTCGCAGGGGCGATCGCAGGTGCGACCGAGAATGCCCGGGAAGACATTCGAGTCCCAGTTCAACATATACGCTTCTGTATATCTTTCCTGGGCGATGAGGCGGATGTACTCCGGCACCGGCGTGTGAGCCGGACAGGCCCACTGACAATCGACCACCTTATGGAAATAGTTCGGATCGAGAATGTTTGTCGGCTTCATCTGCGCGAGCACCGGCTGGGCAGGTCGAGCCCACCTACCGGCGATCTACCTCCGTCATGGGCGTTAATACGTGATTCTGCGACATCGCAACCGCGGCACTTTACTAGGACGTGACAGGCGTGCCAAGCAACGAACGCAACCATTTCTGGGTCTGCTCGGCCGCGGTCGGTCGCGCGCTTCCTTCGCGTCAAACGAGAGGCACTGACGCCTGAGGAACGAGCCCGTAGAATACCGCCCCCACCCCGATCGACAGGCTGACAGCCGCGCCATGAGCGGACCCACCCCCCTTTCGAGTCCCCTGGCACCACCGGCGTTGCCCGGTCGCGGCCAGGTTGTCCAATGGCAGTCCCTTCCGGAGCTCGGTGCCCCGCTGGCCGTCGCGAACGCGGCCCGGGCGCGCAAGGGTCTGTCGATCGTGGTCACCGAGAGCGGGGCGAGTGCGGAACGATGGATGCGCGAGCTCGCATTTCTCGAGCCGACACTGCCGCTCATACCCTTCCCGGACCGGGAGACCCTGCCCTACGACGCGTTTTCACCGCATCAGGACATCATCTCTGACCGACTCGCGTGCCTTTTTGCGCTGCGACACCGAGCCGCCGATAGCGGGCCCGTCGTGCTGGTATTCCCGTGCAAACACTGCTCGAGCGGCTGCCACCCGTGAGCTATCTCGACGGGCATGCGCTCGATCTCGCCGTTAATGCCCGCTTCGACATGCACACGGCGCGGAAAAGACTCGAGGGCGCGGGTTATCAAGCGACAGAGACCGTGGCGAGCCACGGCGAATTTGCCGTGCGCGGCGCGCTCATGGACATCTTTCCGATGGGCGCCGAGGCACCGATCCGAATCGATCTCTTTGACGACGAGATCGAGAGCCTGCGCACCTTCGACCCGGAAACCCAGCGCACGCTCGAGCGAATCGATGCCATCAGGCTGCTCCCCGCGCGGGAATTCCCGTTCGACGACGCTGCAATCAGCCGATTTCGCGACCGCTGGCACAACACCTTCAGCGTCGACGTGCGCCGCTGCCGCGTCTATCAGGATGTGAGTCAACGTATTCCATCCGGCGGTATCGAGTACTACCTGCCGCTGTTCTTCGACGCCTTGGCGACGCTGTTCGACTACCTGCCATCCGACACCGTCGTATTCCAGACAGCGACCGCACTCGCGGCTGCTGACACGTTTACTGCTGAGGTGGCCGCCCGTTATGACAATCTCGCCCATGATGTGGAGCGGCCAATACTGCCACCTGCTGACCTGTTCATTGATGGACAGACGCTGCGCGAACACCTCAACCACTACGGTCGAGTGACGCTCGACGACAGTGGTCGCCATGCACGAGAGTTCAATGCCCGCGCACTACCGGGGATCGAAAGCAATGCGCGCGCGCGGGAGCCGGCCGCCGCCCTCTTGGCCTTTTTGCGCACCCAGGGCGGCCGAACCCTCTTTGTCGCCGACACGCCCGGGCGCCGCGAGGTGTTGTCCGACTATCTGACGCGCGCTGGGCTCACCGCGAAAGAGCTCTCAGGGTTTCCAGACTTCTTGAATGAAACGGTGCCGATGGCCGTGGCCGTTGCCCCCATCGATCGCGGGCTGTGCCTGCCGGACATAGCGGTGGTCACCGAGAGCCAGCTGTTCGGTCACGTGCTCACTGCCCGCCGTCAGCGCTCGGGTCGGGTGCTTGATCCAGACCAGCTGATTCGCAATCTGACTGAGCTGCATGTCGGCGACCCGGTCGTCCACATTGAGCACGGCGTCGGACGCTATCTCGGGCTCGTGACTCTTGAAATTGATGGCGCAGAGAATGAGTTTCTTGCGCTGGCGTACGCCGATGACGCCAAGCTCTACGTCCCGGTCACCGCGCTGCAGCTCATCAGCCGCTACAGTGGCAGCGACGCCGAACATGCGCCGCTGCACAGGCTCGGGTCAGACCAGTGGGAAAAGGCGAAGCGCCGGGCAGCCGAAAAGGCCTGGGATGCAGCAGCTGAGCTGCTAGACATCTACGCGCGGCGGGAAGCGGGCACGCGCTTCCGCTTCGAGCGACCCGATCTGGAATACCAGCGTTTCGCCGATCAGTTCCGTTTTGAAGTGACGCCCGACCAGCAGCGCGCGATCGACGAGGTGATCGACGATCTCTGCAGCGAGCGCTCCACCGATCGCTTGATCTGCGGCGATGTCGGCTTCGGCAAAACCGAGGTCGCGATGCGGGCGGCATTCCTTGCCGTCCAAAGCGGCAAACAGGTGGCGGTACTCGTACCCACCACGCTGCTCGCTCAGCAGCATCAGGACAGTTTCCGCGACCGATTCGCCGACTGGCCCGTGCGGGTCGAGGCCATCTCGCGCTTGCGGTCCGACGCCGAGGTCGACGAAGTCATGGGTCGCGTCGCCGGCGGGCAAGTGGACATTCTGATTGGCACGCACAAGCTGCTCGCTCATATGTCGCGCTTTCGCGACCTCGGCCTTGTGATCGTGGATGAGGAGCATCGCTTTGGCGTCCGCCAGAAGGAGCAAATGCGCAAACTGCGCGCCGAAGTCGACGTCATCACGCTGACCGCAACGCCGATCCCGCGCACGCTCAACATGGCCATGGCGGGTATGCGCGATCTGTCGGTGATCGCGACCCCGCCCGCGCGACGCCTGTCGATTCGCACCTTCGTCATGGAACGCCGCCGGGGCGTGATCAAAGATGCGATCAACCGCGAGCTGCAGCGCGGCGGACAGGTGTTCTATGTCCATAACGAAGTGAAGGACATCGCGGTCGTCGCCGCGGAACTCGCGGACGTGTTGCCAGAGGCGCGCATCGGCATCGGTCACGGTCAGATGCCGAAGCGGGAGCTCGAGCAGGTGATGAATGATTTTCAGCATCGCCGGCTGAATCTGCTGGTCTGCACCACCATCATCGAAACCGGCATCGACATTCCCAACGCCAACACCATCATCATCGACCGCGCAGACAAGCTAGGGCTCGCACAGCTGCACCAGCTGCGGGGTCGAGTCGGACGGTCACATCGACAGGCGTACGCCTACCTGCTGACGCCTCCGCCAAAGGCAATGACGGCGGATGCGGTCAAGCGGCTGGAAGCCATCGAAGCGGCGGGCGAACTCGGCGTCGGCTTCACACTGGCTACTCATGACATGGAGATTCGCGGCGCGGGCGAGCTGCTCGGTGAGGATCAGCACGGACAGATTGAGTCGGTGGGCTTTTCGCTATACATGGACATGCTGGAACGCGCGGTACGATCAATCCGTGCCGGTCGCGCGCCAGACCTCGACAAACCCTTGGACACAGAGCAGCGCGAGGTCAACCTGCACGTGCCGGCCCGCATTCCTGACGGCTACGTGCCCGATGTGCACGGCCGACTGTTGCTGTACAAGCGTATTGCGAGCGCTCAGTCACACCAGGCGCTCGATGACGTCATGGCCGAGGTGATCGATCGCTTTGGTCCACTACCCGACGCGTTGCGCCAGCTGTTTCGCATCACCGCACTGCGATTACGGCTGCCAGACCTTGGCATCCAGCGCCTGGATCTTGGCGCGACAGGCGGGCGGATCGAGTTTGGTCCATCGACGCCAGTGGATCCCTTTGTCATCGTGCAGCTAGTGCAGCGGCAGCCGGCAATGTACCGAATGGAAGGCGGGACCCATCTGCGTATAACCCGAGCGCTGGAAAATTTCGATCAGCGTCACGAGTGCGCCGAAGCGCTCCTCGAGACACTGTCAAAGCCTGCCGCACCCATGCCACAACGCACCGCGCCGTCGCGAAGGAAATGAGCAGCATGAAACGGCCAGCCCATAAAGCGATCTGGCAGCGCATTGTTCCTGCACTGATCAGCATGGCGATGGCAGGTTTAGCGTCCGCCGAAACCGCGGCGCTGTCGGGCGTGGTGATACCAGAACTCAGCGGCGACGAGTCGACGCCCGTGGTCACGCCGGCACCCGCCCGCCGACCCGAAACTGCGCTGGCCGAGCCGCGGCTGCGCGGTGACTGGATAGGGTTCGAAATCATCATCTTCGAACGGCCACAGGCGGGTTACGTCGTTCAGGGCGAGACGCTGCGTCTCGCTGTACCCGCGCCGCTTCCTGCCAACCTGACCAGCCGCAACCGAATTCGAACAGACGGAGCCGTGCTATACCTCAATGCTGAGGGCGCCTCGGAAACCGCGGTGCCAGAGTGTCGCTGGATCCCGGGCGCCGCGACCGGATCGACGCCGGACCCGCTGCGTGAGCTTTTTGCCTCACCCCCACGCCAAGAAGCGGTGGACGCCGTCTTTCCGCCCCAGCCAGACGCGCTCGCTGCGTCTGCTGCGCCCGCTGCGTCTGCTGCGCCCGCGGCGTCTGCTACGCCCCCTGCGCTAACGGACGAGGCAGCGGCAACACCCGGGGCGCTGCCCGCCATCGAGCCCACACCCGATCCTCGAGCCGTGCTGCAGGAAGCCTTGGATGCTTATGAAGCTGAGCTCAACGAACAAAGCCTGCACTGGCTCAACCCGGACGCGCGTCGCTTGGGGAACGCAGCCTCCCGACTCGCGGCCAGCGGCGATTACCGCGTGCTGCTGCATGAGGCATGGATCCAGAATCTCGCGGACCGCGATGCACCTGCCGTACTGCTCATGCCCGACGCAGAGGTCGCACTCATAGGCTCGGCGCGCATCGTGCGCGATCGCGGACCACGACTACGCCTCGATCTTGCGTTCCGTGGTGTCGACGCACCCGCTGATGACGCCGGCTTTCTCATCCTCTCCGATGAACGTCGGGTGACCCGCGCGACCTACTACATCGACCACCCGAGGCTCGGCGTGATTCTGCGTGCCACCGAAGTGGGCATCCCGAACCCGCTCAAGGACGCCTTTGCCGCCCTCACAGACCCGCAGCCAGCGCCCGACCCAGCAGTGCCTGTACCGATTCCATCCCCGACGCCATGACGCGCCAAATGGCATCAAGATCAAAGGGATCCTGCGCGCGCCCGGCCGCAGGGTTGACCACCAGGGACAGCATCGCATAGGCGAGACCGCGTTCCCGAGCGAGCCCCGCCTCGGGCATACCGGTCATGCCGACCAACGTGCAGCCGTCACGCTCCATGCGATTGATTTCGGCCACGGTTTCGAACCGCGGTCCCTGGGTGCAGCCGTATACGCCGTCGGTACCGATATCGATGCCCGCGTCACGCGCAGCGGCAATCAAGCGCACACGCAGATCGGCATCGAACGGTTCGGCGAAATCTGCGTGGGTGACCGCGTCCTCGTCGTCTACGAATGTGTGCGCACGGCCCCAGGTGTAGTCAATGATCTGGTCGGGCACAACCAGCCTGCCGGTCCACGCGGCCGGAGAGATGCCGCCCACGGTGGTCAGCGCCACGACACGGGTCACACCCAGTGCCACCAGGGTATCGATATTCGCCCGATAATTGATGCGATGCGGCGCCGCGTGGTGCGGATAGCCATGTCGCGGCAGGACCACCAGATTTTGCCCAGCGATCCGGATTTGGCGCGGTATACCCGAGGGGGTGCCATAGCGGCTGACAGGTAACGTCAGGGATTCGCCAGCGGCAAAGAGGGGCAACACCCCCGACCCAGAGATGATGCCGAGCATGTCTAGCGGTCCTCGAAATCCGAAGGAAGCACCCAGATATCGGGCAGGTTGCGCCAGTATCCGCGAAAGTCCATGCCATACCCGAACAAATAGCGATCAGGACAGGCGAGCGCGGCGAAGCGCGTCGAGATCGCGCGCGAGGTCGTGATCTGTTTGTCCACGAGCACGCTGGTGATCACCTCACCTGCGCCGGCCTGGGAAACCCAGTCGCTCACGGCCGCGAGCGTGTCGCCCCGATCAAGGATGTCATCCACGATGAGCACGGTTCGCCCTGAAAGTTCATAACTCGGCGTTGCGTGCCAGACCAGTTCGCCACCCCGGGTGGCACTGCCGTAACGACCCACATGCAGATAGCCAAGTTCACACGGGAATGCAAAACGCCGCAGGAGCGCGGCAGCATAGGGCAGCCCGCCGTGCATCACGGCAAGCACCAGAGGATTGCGGTCCTGCAGCTCAACCGACAGCGCGATCGATTGCCGATCTATCGCCCGTTCAACCGCTTCTCGATCCACCAACACTGACGCAGCCGCACGCGCGGCCAACACATCGTTGGGCGGCGCGTCCGGGTTGCTGCGACGAGGTCTAGCCAAGATTCAACGGCCCACGGATCAAAAAAAACGCGTGAATTCGAGCTGTACATAATCATCCCGCTGCAGCGGCGCGGAACGTTCGATTTCGGGCGATAACAACATTGGCGCCGGCAGTTTCGGGTCCACGGAATCAGCGCCACCAAAGAGACGACCTTCCAGTGCCACTGTCCAGCTATCACCCAGTCGGCGTGTGGCTTCGAGGCTCAATACGTGCTCCTTGGTCTCCTGGTCGACAATGAACCCCGCGAGCGCCTGGGTGTCCGCCATGTCGTTGAAGCTCACTCGAGTGCCAAGCGCGAGGTCTCGTTCAAATAGCGTGTCAAAGGCCTCATCGCCACGACCGTCGTGCAGGTACTCAACCACAAGCCCGAGATCAGAGCGGGTGCCAAGGACGCTCACAAGCGTGCGTTCAAACCCGGCATTAAACGCCTCGTACCGCTCGCCAAAGCCGGCGCGCGAAATAGCTTCGAGTTTGCACGCCCACTCCCCTGCCACCCGTGGGGCATCGAGCCCGGTCTGATCGATCTGGGGGTAGTACGGCACCAATGTCACCTCGTTGTTCGCTCCAAGCACGGGGTCAAAGAGCGGATCGCGGCTGGTGCCCGCGAAATGATAGATGCCGTAACTCAAGGCACCAACATCCTGCGACCAACGCACGGCGACGTCGACATGACGTTCACGGTCGTCAGACTCATAGCGTGCCCGGTCGGGATCGATGGCGATCGGGGGTCTGAGCCGACCTTCCTCGCCAGGAAAAGTCCGTTCACGAAACCCGGTCATGAGGAACAGATCGAGAATACCGCCGCCCCGCACGAGCGAGAGATGGGCCATCGGTTGCCCCAGTTTGTCCTCGCCATCGATGTCCTCAACCAGATCGGTCTGATTGATGACGTCGACCAGGTGCTTGAACTCGGTCACGCCCCAGAAGATTTGACGCGCGCCGAGATGAAACTCCCAGTCTTCGCCGATACGCGTCCAAAACAGCTCGCGCAAGTCCGCATGTGTCCGTTCGTCGTCCTTGCTGTCATAGCGGTAGAAGGGCGTCACCGTGATTGCTTGCGCGCTCTCGTCCCAGACTCGGCTGAAGGAGAACTTGATGCTGGCCGAGGGCTGATCCTGGGACTGCCCCTGCAGCCCTGGGTCCGCGAATGCGCGGGTCTGGAACCCCAGGTCGACATCGAAGTAGCCAGGCTCATCGCCCGCAAAGGCCTCACTCGCAGGGCCCACGAGCCCCGCCAACACCGATCCCAGAACACTCAGTCGACGCAGACGCGTCACCGCGCGCGCGCCAGACTGTTGGTGCTGAAGTCTCGATCAGCAACGAGACCCACCCGAAATCGATAATCACGCCAGATCAGTTCGGTCGATTTGCCGGTCTGGAGATTCTCCATCTGCATGCGTTCGGCTTTCCAGAACCTATCCTCGAAGAGTCGATATCCGGTCGTCGTCAGAACCTTGAGCGGGCGATTGCCACGATCGAAATAATCGATTTGCTCAACCCGCAAGGAATTCATCTCGAGCCAGACGCTCTGCCGCGTGTAACCCGAGAACGTGTCGAGCGGGCGCCGCTCTACCCGGTAACACCGCCCATCGCCGCAGGGTTCTATACCCTCAAAGCGGTAGGAGAATTTGTCCAACTCCTGCAGCATCATGTCCTCGAACGCGAACTCGCTGCTCAGGAAAGGACCCGATTTGTTCTGCGATGCGATCCGCTTCACGCGGCTCATGGCCGGCAGGTACAGCCATTGGTCGTCAGGCCGATCGCCATAGCTATAGCTCAGCAGCGCCGTGCCACGAATTTGCACCGGCGTATCAAACACCACTTTGAGCCGCTCTCCCGCATCACCGATTTCGATCTGACTGATGGCCAGGGCGCGGCGCGACTCCCGACCGGAGCGATCTCGCAGGATCATCTCGAGGGTGACCTCAAGATCTTGATAACCCGAATCTCGCGCATCCTTTTCCGCGAAAATCGCACGCCCCTGTTCTTCGGGCGTACCGGACGCAAGCGCCGCGGCCAAGGTATCCGATGACGCGTGGGTCGCAACCGGAAAAACCACCGCGAGACCGATCAGGGCAAGCGAGACCCTTGCCCACATATTCGTAAACACAGATTGCCAGCCGCCCGCTGGTGCTGTATAAAACTTCACTAAGCTGTATGGAAAACCAGTAAGACTCATGGGAACAGACTCGGGAATTGAGTCACGACTGAACTATAAAAATCCACTATATCAAACAGATATCGCGGAAGATTCGCAAGAGTCTTATCTTGCGTCTCGGCCTGCTCCGTTATTGAGCATGCAACCCGACGTTTTAAGCAAAAGAGCTGATTAAACTAGCGTTGATCGGCAGGAGCAGAGCCTCATGAGCGACTTGACACCCCGCCAGGCACAGGTGCTCGACCTGATTCGCGACTACATCAACAGTACCGGCTACCCGCCAACACGGGCCGATATTGCGTCGCACCTCGGGTTCAAGTCTGCAAACGCAGCGGAAGAGCACTTGAAAGCCTTGGCTCGCAAAGGCGCGATCGAGATGATTCCAGGCACCTCGCGCGGCATTCGGCTGCCGGAACCACTCGGGCTTCCCATCATCGGGCGTGTCGCGGCAGGTGCACCCATTCTCGCCGAAGCCCACATCGAAGATCGGGTCGACGTCGCGCCAGCTCTCTTCCGCCCCCGCGCGGACTACCTGCTGCGCGTACGCGGAGACAGCATGATCGAAGCGGGGATTCTGGACGGTGATCTGCTCGCCGTGCATCGCACTACCGATGCCGCTAATGGGCAGATTGTGGTGGCACGCATCGGTGATGAAGTCACGGTAAAGCGGCTGCAGCGCACTCGCCAACGACATCGGCTGCTGCTGTTGCCCGAAAACCGCAACTACGCGCCTATTGAAGTCGATCTCAACGAACAGTCCTGCACAATCGAGGGACTGTCGGTCGGCGTGATACGCCAGAGTTTGTGACATGAGCGATCGGGCTCGGCGCCCTATTCGCGCCGATCACGCCGGGCAATCAGTTTCTTTCCCGTCTTGTTTCCGCTGCACACGGCGCTGCTTAGGCAGCGCGGCTCAGGTCGTTTTGCGTCGCGGTGAAGCCTTTCGCGCGGGGGCCGCCTTGCCCGTCGCTGCTTTGCCTGTCGTAGTGCGACCCCCCGACCGCGTTCCCGCTTTCCCAGCCGACGCTGCCCTAACGCCGCCTCTCGCTGCACCCGCACGCGGTTCCGCCGGCGCGGGGCCCGCCTCGACCTGCCAGCGGCTGCCCGTGAAGACCGCGCGCCATCCGGTGGGTTTGCCCTCCTCCTCGGACTGCACATAGTGCTCACGCTGTTTGCGGCTGAACCGAATGACTGCCGGGCGGCCGGACGGATCGGCATCCGGTGCCTCAAGCAAATACCGAAACTTGGGATCCAGTTCATTGGCATGGGGGCGCAGCTCTGACACGAGCGGCGCCCGAGTCTCACGATTGCGCGGAAACTGGCTAGCCGCCAGAAACAATCCCGACGCGCCGTCGCGCAACAGATAAAAGTCGTCGACCGTCGCGCAGCGCAGCTCCGGCATCGGAATAGGATCCGCCTTGGGCGGTGCTGCCTCACCACTTCGCAATAGCTTTCGGGTATTCGCGCAGGTGCTTGAGGTACAGGCGAAATATTTTCCGAAACGACCACTTTTCAGCTGCATGTCAGCGCCACATCGATCGCACTCGATCAACGGACCTTCGTAGCCCTTGATCCGGAACTGACCGCGCTCCACCTCGAATCCGGGGCAATCGGGGTTATTGCCGCAGACATGCAGTTTGCGATCGGCATCGATCAGATAGCTCTCCATCGCCGTGCCGCAGCGCCCGCAGCGACGTCGAGCGCGCAGTTTGCGGGACTCGGAGTCCTCATCTTCATCCTCGGCGACCGCTTCCTCGCCGGGCACCAGATTCATTGTGTGCGTACAGCGCTCCTTGGGCGGCAGACCGTATCCCGAACATCCGAGAAAGACGCCGGTGGAAGCATTGCGCAGCTGCATGTGACGGCCGCACTGGGGACATGGAATGTCCGTATCGGTGGGCTCGTTCGCTCGCATGCCGCCGGTTGCCTGCTGCGCCGAGTCCATACGGTCGCTGAAATCCCGATAGAACGTGTCGAGCACGCCCTTCCAGTCCGCGTGACCATCAGCCACCTCATCCAGCGAGCCCTCGAGACTGGCGGTGAAGCCATAGTCCATCAGGTTGGGGAACTGCTCCACCAGCCGGTCGGTCACCAGTTCGCCAATCTTCTCGGCATGGAACCGCCGGGCTCGCACAGTCACATAGCCGCGCTCTTGAATCGTTGAAATAATGGCTGCGTAGGTCGAGGGACGGCCAATACCGCGCTTTTCGAGCTCGCGCACGAGACTCGCCTCGCTGAAGCGCGCGGGCGGGCGAGTGAAGTGCTGAATCCCTTCGAGATGACCCAGTTCGAGCGTCTCACCCACCTGATAATCCGGCAGCACGCGATCCTCGTCGCGGGCGGTATCTTCCACATCGCCCTGCCCTTCCCGGCGCGGCACCAACGGCACACGTGTGTAGCCGTCAAAGCGAAGCACGCGGCCACGAATGCGCAGCTCAAATGCACCAGCCGAGACACCCACCGACGTGCTCAAGTACTCAGCCGGAGGCATCTGACAGCGCATGAACTGCGCGCGGATCAGTCCGTACAGCCGCACGGCGTCGACATCAACACCAGCCAGCATGTCCGGGCGCGTGCCCACATTGGACGGTCTGATCGCCTCATGCGCTTCCTGGGCATCGGCCTTGCTGCTGAACGCGTTGGGCTTTGCCGGCACATAGTCTGTGCCGAACTCGGATTCGATATAACGTCGGCAGTCCGCGACCGCTTCGGCGCTCAGATTGGTCGAATCGGTCCGCATGTAGGTGATGTACCCCGCCTCGTAGAGGCGCTGGGCCAGGGTCATGGTCTTCTTGACGCTGAAACCGAGCCAGGTACTCGCCGCCTGCTGCAGTGTCGAGGTGATGAATGGGGCACTCGGGCGGGTGCGGGTCGGACGGTCCTCGCGCTCGCGCACGGTGAACGATTGATCGGCTAATTGGGCGATCGCTGCATCCGCCTGTGTTTTCGACACCGGCCGGAACGCCGTATCGCCTTGCCGCACCACCTGGAATCGTTGCCGATCACGGCCGCCAGCGCGATCGAGGTCAGCGAAAGCCTCCCAGTACTCCTCGGGCACAAAGGCACGAATCTCGCGCTCGCGTTCGACCACCAACCGCACGGCTACCGATTGAACGCGCCCGGCCGAGAGCCCCCGCGCCACCTTGTTCCACAACAAGGGCGACAGCTCAAAACCAACCACCCGGTCGAGAAACCGCCGCGCCTGCTGGGCATTGACCCGATTCATATCGAGTTCGCCCGGGCTTGCAAACGCATCCTGAATCGCCTTACGAGTGATCTCGTTGAACACCACACGGCGGTAACGCGCCGGGTCGCCACCGATCGTCTCGCGCAGGTGCCAAGCAATGGCCTCGCCCTCGCGATCAAGGTCAGTTGCCAGATAAACCGTCTCGGCGGTGCGCGCCAGCCGGGCGAGCTCTTCGACCACCTTTTCCTTGCCCGGAAGGATCTCGTATTCGGCCTGCCAGTTCGCGTCCGGGTTCACACCCATTCGCCGCACCAGCTGCGTTCGCGCGCGCGCTTCTTTATACGCAGCCTGTTCTTCTTTGGAGAGCTTGCGAGTGCGTGCTGCTTCCTGGGCGCGCGCCCGGGGATCGGTGGTTTTGCCCCCCACGGGCAGGTCGCGAATGTGCCCGACGCTGGATTTCACCACGAAATCCTTGCCGAGATAGCGGTTGATGGTCTTCGCCTTGGCGGGCGATTCGACGATCACGAGGGAGCGGGCCATATGAATCCGGACTCAGGGAGGGGGGGGGG
>JBMTYG010000064.1:0-17025 GCA_049454295.1 Pseudomonadales bacterium | reverse complement strand
ACCGAACGCATGCTTGGTCAGATAGCCGCCGTTCGCGGTAATCAGGCAGCGCGCGCCGGGTTGTCCCCGCGCGAGCTCGACACCCCGCGCGATGGAGTGCATGACGTAGTTGTTGAGCGGTCCGCCGGCGAACGTGAGACCGCCGGTGAGCGTCAGGGGGCGCGTCGTATCGAGACCTATTTCCCGCGCGGCGACCTGGACGGCGACAGGGAAGCAGCTATAGACGTCGACCAGATCGAGATCCGTCGGCGTGAGTCCAGTCAGCTCGAGCACGCGTCTCCCAGCGATACGTATGGCAGGGGAACCGTAGAGCGTGTCCCGATTGGACACGTAATAGTGGTCGTGTGCGTCGGTGCCTGCCCACGGATACACCCATTTCTCGCGCGGTATGCCAAGCGCTCGGGCGCGTGCCTCGGAGCACAGGATCAGGGCGGCGCCCTGGTCGACGTTGTTGTTGGAATTCATCAGTTTTGGATAGGGAAAGGATACTGGTCGGTTCGTGGGCGACACGGTCCGGATCGTTTCTGCGCTAACGGCATTCCGAAGCCAAGCGTGGGGATTGCCGGCGGCGACTCGGCTAAAGCCGGCCCACAGCTCGGAGATGCGCTCGAGGTGCACGGGGATAGATTCGCCAAGGTGATGGCGCAGCGCGTTCTCGAAGATTGGGTACAGCTGGATTGGTTGCCCGATTCGCAGCGCTTTTTCGGCGGGGTGTCGCATGTCCTTGTCTTCGCCAAACACCCTGTCTGGAGTGCCCGGCAGCGCCTGCCAGGAGAGGTTCACGCCCGCGCGCCGCGCGCGCGCCTGGGTGTTACCGCACTCCGCCCCGGTGATGATGACGATGTCATGCACGCCGCGCTGGATATCGAGCGCGCTCTGATTGACGACGCTCTGCACGAAGTTGCCGCCGTACTGGCTGAGCCCGGTCTCGGCGCGCGTGTTGCCAATCCCGTCGGCGATCGCCGCCGCGGGGTTCTGGTAGCCCCAGATACCTCGGATCACGCGGATGGCGCTTGCGTCGGTCAGCAGCTTGGAGCTGCCGGCGTCCTGAGCGGCTGCTCGCACCGCCTCCTGCATGAGCACAATGGGCTCGCGTGCGGCGAGCGGATCGTCGCTGCGTTGCTCGAGTTGGGCGACACCAACCAGAATCGGGGTTGCGCTCATGGGATGCGTGCTCCGGGTCATCCGAGGATAGGCGCGATGATACTCAAGCACCGGGTGCGCGGGTACGGGCACGGCGTTAGGATCTCGAGCAGATCGGGGAGGAGAGCGTATGCAGCGGACGGTTCTGGTGGCGGGGGCAAGTGGTCTCGTGGGCACAGCGGCCGCGCGCGCGTTTCGCGCGGCCGGATGGCGCGTTATTGCGCTGTCGCGCCGCGAGCCTGAGCTGCTCGACGGGCTTGGCTGCGAACACGTGGCGCTCGATCTTACCGATGCCGCCGCGTGTCGCGCCGCCGCGACCCGATTTGCGGATGTCACCCATGTCGTCTACGCGGCGGTGTATGAATTGCCCGGTCTTGTGGCGGGCTGGGTCGACCCGCAGCAGATCGAGACCAACGGCGCCATGTTGCGGCATTTGCTTGATCCGCTGCTCGACCAGGGCCGACTCGAACACATCACGCTGCTGCAAGGCACCAAGGCCTACGGGGGGCATGTGCAGGCGCTGCGCATCCCCGCGCGAGAACGTCAGCCCCGCGTCGAACACCCAAATTTTTATTGGCTGCAAGAAGATACGGTGCGCGCGGCTGCGGCTGAGCACGGTCTGCGTTTCACCATCCTGCGGCCGCAGTTGATTGTTGGGCCTAATCACGGCGTCGTCATGAACCCGCTACCGGTGATCGGCGCGTATGCCGCGCTGCGCTCCGCGGAAGGGGCGCCGTTCTCCTACCCGGGCGGTCCGGACTGGGTGTGGGAAATGGTGGATGCAAGTCTCGTGGGGCGAGCGGCGCTGTGGGCTGCCGACGCGCCGGCGGCGGCTGGTGAGACCTTCAATATCACGAATGGCGAGGTGTTTTGCTGGCGCGATCTCTGGCCCGCAATGGCAGATACGCTGGGGGTTCGCATCGGTCCAGAGGCTCCCTGCGCGCTGGCCGAGTGGTTGCCCGCACGCGCCTCGCTGTGGGATCAGGTGGTGGCGACCCGCGGACTCAAACCCATTACGCTGCCGGATCTACTGGGCGAGTCCCACCACTACACCGACCTCTGCCTGACCTCGGGCGCGCGCTCGGCGCCAGCGCCCATGTTCGTGAGCACAGTCAAACTGCGCCAGGCCGGTTTCACCGAAGTGGTAGACACGGAGGCGAGTGTCTGCGGCTGGTTGGCCGATCTCATCGATCGCCGCATTCTGCCGCGGGGCTGAGTGCCTGCTCGAGTCGCGGGAAGAGATCGGCTGGCAAGGCCTACGTCGGCGCTATTGGCGCAAGCGTCGTAATCGGGTCAAGATGGGGCGTTGTCGGGCAGAGGACCCGCGGCGCAGTACAACCAGTCAGGGAGGGGACTCATGTCCATCGACTTCGAGATTCCGGCGGAAGCCAAAGCCATACGCGCGCGCGTTCGCCAGTGGGTGCATGACGAGTGCATACCGGCGGAAAAGCGCTTGATCGCTGGTGAAGACTACAAGACCGTGCTGAATGAACTGCGCGGCAAGGCCCGTTCGCAGGGGCTTTGGTGCCCGTTCATTCCGCAGGAATATGGCGGCATGGGGCTCGGTCCGCTAGCCAACGCACTGGTCCAGATGGAGCTAGGGGAAAGTTACCTTGGCGCGCTGTCACTCAACACGCAGGGTCCCGATGACGCGACCATGATGACCCTGCTCGAACACGGCACCCCGTTCCAGAAGGAAAAATTCCTGAAGCCGCTTCTGAATGGCGAAAAGCGCATTTGCTATTCAATGACGGAAAAGGCTGCCGGCGCCGATGCCACTGGGATGCAGACCCGTGCGGAACGGGTGGGTAATGATACTTACCTGCTGAACGGGGAAAAGTGGTTCTCCTCCGCCGCGAGCGTGGCGGATATTGCGGTGGTGATGGCGAAGACGGATCCCAACGCGCCGCGTCACCAGCAGTTTTCCA
This sequence comes from Pseudomonadales bacterium, assembly GCA_049454295.1. GTDB lineage: Bacteria > Pseudomonadota > Gammaproteobacteria > Pseudomonadales > Azotimanducaceae > UBA7803. Next base: position 13,954 of record JBMTYG010000064.1, on the reverse strand, counting down.
CGTTTATCGTCGAACTGCCGAACCCCGGCTATCGCATCAAGCGCGACATTCAGACCATGGCAATTGAGGGTCCGCTATCCCATATTCTGGGCGGTGGGCATTCCGAGGTTGAGATCAAGGATCTCGAGGTCCCGGCGGAAAATCTGCTGGGCGGCGAGGGTAACGGATTCAACATGGGGCAGCACCGACTCGCCTATGGGCGGCTGCGCCACGGCATGCACAACGTCGCCATGGCGCAGCGGGCGCTTGACCTCGCGGCCGCGCATGTGACCAACCGTTCCACGTTCGGCAAGCCGCTCGATGAGCGTCAAGCGGTGCAGTTCATGCTCGCCGAATGCGCGAGTGAGCTGTATATCGCCCGACTGATGCTGCTGCACATTGCCTACAAAGCCGAGCGCAAGATGGATCTCCGGCAGGAGAACGGTATCGCCAAGGTGTTTCTTGCCAACATGGTGCACAAAGTGGTGGACACCGCGATTCAGCTGCACGGCGCATTGGGCTACTCGAGGGATACCCCGCTTGCCGCCTGGTATACGCACATTCGGTCGCAGCGGCTGGTGGACGGCCCGGACGAGGTGCACAAGTGGACGACCGGTCGCAACGTCATCAAGGCGTTCAAGTCGACCGGCACCACGGCAGGCGCCTGCGGTGGCGACTTGCTCTGAGGCCCCTTACGGCGCCGCGATGAGGCCCGCACCCAGATAAAGTAGCGCGCTCATCGCAGCCGCGAGCAGCGCGTAAGGCAACTGGGTGCGGACGTGTTCGATGTGATCGGTTGCCGCCGCCATGGAGGCAACCACCGTGGTGTCACTCACAGGCGACGCATGGTCGCCGAACACGGCCCCTGAAAGAACGGCCCCGAGCAGCAGGGGTGCCGGCAGGCTGAGCGCGAGCGCGAGCGGCATCGCGATCGGGATCATTATCGCGAAAGTCCCCCAACTCGAACCAATGGCAAACGCGGTAGCCGCGGCAGAAAGAAACACCAGCAGCGGCAGCCATTCCGGCGACACTTGGGTGCCGACTATCTGCGCCAGCCACGGTCCTGTCCCGAGAGCGCGTGAGACGTCACCGAGCGCGATCGCGAGCAGCAGAATGAGCGCGATCGGCAGCATCCTGCCCGCCCCGCTCAGTGCAATGTCAACCAATTCCGAGCCCTTCTGCTGGCGCTGGCGCGCGGCCAGAACCCAAGCGACTGCAAGCCCGCTGAGCACGGCCCAGAGCACGGCCTTGGATCCCGAACCAGCCATCGGATTGCCATTGCCCGTCACCCAGAGACCGACGGGCACGGCGAAGACCATGGTGATGAGCGGCGCCAGCATGAGCGCGGGACCGGGATACAGGGGGGCATCCGAGGCATTCGCTATTGAAGGCAGCGGGGCATTGGGCTTTTTTGCTGGCGCCATCCCGTGCTCGGTCCGCGCCCGCGCCTCGGCCGCCCCCATGGGGCCGGGGTGCCAGTCCCAGGCGATGCTCGCGGCCGCGATTGCCACGGCAAACAGGGCATAGAAGGTGAGCGGGAGCGCGCTGACGAGCACTGACAGAGGGTCGTCGAGCGCGGTTGAACCAAGAAGACTCAGCAGGAAAGCACCCCAGGCGTTCAGGGGAATCAGCAAGCACACCGGTGCGGAGGTCGAATCGATCAGATAGGCAAGCTTTTCTCGCGAGACGCGGTAACGGTCGAACAAGGGGCGGGACACGGCTCCCGCTGCGAGCAGGGTGAGGTTCGACTCGATAAAAATCAGCGTACCCGTCCACCATGCGAGCCATTGCGCGCTTCGTCCATTGCGCACCCAGCGCCGTTGTTCAAGCCATTGCACGAAGCCGCGGACGCCGCCGGTATTCTCGAGAATCCCGATGAGCCCGCCGATGGCCAGAGCAAACGCAAGGACGCGCGCATCGCCGGGATCGGCCAGCACGTTGATGATGCCGTCGAGACTCGCAGCCAGCGCGGTCAGCGGATTGTTGTCCCCAAGCAGCCACCAGCCGAGCGTGATGCCCGCGAAGAGCGCGGGCAGGACCTGGCGCGTGAGGATCGCAAGAACAATCGCCAGAATCGGCGGGAGAACGGCAAGCCAGCCAACGCTCGCAGTCGTTGCTTCCATGACGCCTTCGCTTGGGGTGACAGCTATCGCGGGACTGCGAGTATAGGGTTACAGTTGCGCCCGCGCGCGGTTCGGCCGGGCGTGTGATCAACGGCATCCGTGCAAACGGCAGCCCCTGTACAGGATAACCCCAGCATGAGTTCCCTGTTTGACGTTATTCCGCTCGCGCCGCGGGATCCGATTCTCGGAGTGACTGAGGCATTCAACGCCGACCCGCGCTCGGACAAAGTGAATCTGGGGGTCGGCGTGTATTACGACGATCAGGGGCGTATTCCGGTGTTGGACAGTGTCCGATCGGCCGAGGCGGCGCTTGTGGCACAGGGGCTTCCCCGCGGGTATCAACCGATCGATGGGCTGCCTGCCTATGTTCGAGCCGTGCAGGAACTCGTTTTCGGCGCGGGGGCGTCGGCGTTACTCGAAGGTCGAATTGTCACTGCTCAGGCCCTTGGTGGGACAGGCGCGCTGCGACTCGCCGCCGAGTTCCTGCATCGTTTCAATCCTGAGGCATCTGTTTGGATCAGCAATCCAAGCTGGGAGAATCATCGCGCCATTTTCGAGAGCGCGGGCTTCAGGGTCGAGTTATACCCGTACTATAACGCCGAGACCCGTGGACTCGATTTCCCAGCCATGCGCGCGACGCTGGCCACGCTACCGCGCGGCGCGATCGTGGTGCTGCACGTGTGCTGTCACAATCCGACGGGGGCAGACCCTGACTCGGAGCAGTGGGCAGAACTGGTTGAGCTCGTCCGCGAGCGCGGTCTCGTGCCGATTCTCGATCTTGCCTATCAGGGCTTTGCCAACGGGCTCGAGGCAGACGCCATGCCGGTACGCCGATTTGTCGAAGCAGGCATACCCGCGTTTGTCGCCAACTCGTTCTCAAAGAATTTCTCCCTGTATGGCGAGCGTGTGGGTGCGCTCTCCATCGTCGCGCCGCATGCAGATGCCGCTGCGCGCGCCCTGTCGCAGCTGAAACGCGTGGTTCGGGCTAACTATTCGAACCCGCCGACCCATGGTGGGCGGGTCGTGGCATCGGTGCTGACCACACCCGCTCTGCGTGCGCGCTGGGAAGCCGAGCTTGCCGCTATGCGTGAGCGCATCAAGGACATGCGCGAAGCGCTTGTCGCGGCGGTGGAAGGGGCCGGCAGCAGCGCGGAATTCCGTTTTGTGCTGCGGCAGAACGGCATGTTTTCCTACTCGGGGCTTAGTCCGCAGGATGTTGCCCGACTCCGCGACGATGATGGCATCTACGCGGTGGACAGCGGCCGCATCTGTGTTGCGGCACTCAATACCGGCAATGTTGCGCGCGTGGGCGCGGCGGTGGCTGCGCGTCTCGCGCGCTGAGCCTCTCGGTCGAGGAAAGTCAGCGCCCTCGGCTGGGGGTTTTGCCCGGTCAGCCGGGCGCGCGGGCCTGCAGGACGTAGCCGATGCCGCGGATGCTACCGATAGACAGAGAGCCGTCCGAAATACCCAGCAGCTTCTGGCGCAGGTTGTGCACGTGGACATCGAGCGAGCGATCGCCGCGCGTCCACGCGCGATCGAACAACACAGGATGCATGGCCTGGCGCGATATCGGGCGCGGATTGGCTGATATCAGCAAGCCGAGCAGCATGGATTCGATGGTGGTGAGATTAACTTGCCGTCCGTCTGCGTGTTGAACCTCACGTAGTTCTGGATCGAAGTCGATAGAAGGGGCTACGGACGTTCGGTTTGCATTATGGGACGGGCTTGAGCGCCGCAGCACCGACCGCAGCCGGGCCAGCAGCTCCTCACTGACGAAAGGCTTCAGAATATAGTCGTCTGCGCCGAGATCCAGCGCCGCGACTTTGGTCATCGTGTCGTCTCGAGCCGAGATCACAATGAGTGGGCATTTGGTGAGCGTGCGCAGCTGCGATATGAGCTCTGTGCCCTCCATGTCCGGCAATCCCAGATCCAGCAGAATCACGTCTGGCGCGCGCTCGCGGACCAGTCTGATGGCGTCCCGACCGGTGGGCGCACTGGTCGCCTGAAAATCACCCGTTGCAAGCATTTGTCGAGCTACCGCGACCATAAAGGGGTCATCTTCGACCAGCAAGACATGGGTCATGGCGCAAGCTTCCCATGAGCAAGCTTGAGTCGGTTCGGCTTGACCGTAGCTATCGACAGATCAGATCGTCTGTGCGGTAGCATCGGTAGCATCGGTAGCAGAAAGCGCATGCTTGCGGTCCAGAGGGATTCGCGTTTAACGATAGTCGCATCTTTACCTGCAGACAACATGATGCCTGAGCATGCCCCGCTGGGCGGTCATTGTTGAGACGCTGTTGGTAGCGGGTTCGGTGGTTAGCCGCTATTTAGGTTTGTTCTAGGTTAAGATCTGGGGGTCGGGCGACCAGGAAAGACGATCATGTATGGCATGGTGATGAAATCCATCGAGGCGTTCTTGCGCCGCGAGCGGGGCGAGTCGGGTTGGAACGCGGTGGCCGCGGATAACGGGCTTGAGTATTCGACGCTGGTTGCGACCGAGAGCTATCCCGATGGGCTGACGGTGGGATTGGTCAACTCCGGGGCGACGCTCCTGGGGCTGACGCCAGCGGAGTTCATGATGCGTTTAGGAGACTTCTGGATCGACTTTGCGCTCGAGACGCCCATGCGCGAATTGATGATCAACAATGGGCGCGATCCGGGCGAGTTCATTGCAGGAATGAATCTCCTGCATGTTCGGTCCCAGCTTTTATTTGCCAGGATGGAGCCGCCGCGCATTGATGCGGAGAGAGAGGGCGAGAACGCCATGCGCATCATCTACAGTTCCCGTCGCGTCGGATTTGAACCCTTTTTCGAAGGCACCCTGGCAGGGATTGCTCGGATGTTTGGCATGGATCACACCCTCGAACGTGTACCCGCCAGCCGACCGGATAGTAGCGCCGAGTACCGATTTACCTGGACCCACCGTGTTGAGTGATAGCACCGACGCTGAAGATGCCGCGAAGGGCAGTGAGGGAATGGCGCAGCCACTCTTTCCTGTGTCGCTCGCTTTGCTTGATCAACTGATACCGTTTCACCTGGTCATTAATGCCGACCTTGAGATTCTGCACGGCGGGCGTTCGCTGCGTACGCTGTTGCCCGAGATTGATCGCGACCGCTCGGGGGAACGTCCCAGCCTGCCTATGCTGTTCGAGCCGCAGGCGCCTGCGGGCGACTTTTCCTTCCAGAATCTGCTGGCCAATCAAGGTACGCTGCAGATCTGGGTTATTCGGCGACTGGGATTGCGTATTCGTGGCGAAGTCGCTGTGGTCCAGATCAGCGGACGCGATCTTGTATTGTTCGTTGGCGCGCCCTGGCTGCTGTCGACGGAGGAGCTCCGCCAGCATGGTTTACGGCTCGCTGACTTCGGCGCTTTCGACCCCGTTATCGAGCATCTCATGCTGCTTGACACGTATCGGTTGGCCGAAACAGATCTACGTGAGGTTAATCAACGTTTGCAGGAGCAGCGGCAGCAGCTCGAGCGCTCGAACCGCGAGGTACAGGCCTATCTCGCCGTGTTGGCGCATGAGGTGCGGACGCCAATAGCCGGCGTGCTCGGCGCCCTGGAGCTACTCGGTCGAACGCCGCTAAATCGTCATCAGCAGGAATTGCATCGCAGTGTCCAGGATGCCTCCCGCGGGCTGCTCGAACTCCTGAACCATATTCTGGATTACTCATCGATCGGTGCCCGCGGTGTCGAACTCAAACCCTTTGATACTGCGCTGGAACCGTTCTGCGGCAACGTCCTTGCGTCCATGAGTGGCGCAGCCGAAGCGGCGCGGGTAGATCTGTTTTTTGTGATGCCTGAGCCGGTGCCAGATGTCTCGGTCGACCCGGTGCGGCTGCGGCAGGTGCTTGCCAATCTGTTGGGAAATGCCATTCGCTATCAGCGGCATCAGCAGCAGGGGCGGAATTGGGTCGAACTGAGGCTGACCCTCGGGCCTATCATTGCTGACGAAGTGCAGCTTTGTTTCAGCGTGGTGGATTCGGGCATCGGTATTGAGGTGCAATTCATGCCGCACTTGTTCGAACCCTTCACGCGAGAATCGCGTCGTGATGAGGTCGTGGATGCCTCTGGAACGGGTCTTGGTCTTCCGATTGCTCAGGAGCTGGTGCGTGCCATGGGCGGACGCATCGAAGTGTCCAGCACGCGCGGTCTTGGATCTCGATTTGATGTGCATCTCTCTCTTCGGCTGGGCGGAGCCGCTGTCCCTCGGCAACGCAGTCATCCGAAGACGTTACGCACGGCGATCCTGGAAACCGATGATCCCCATTTGCGCGCCGTCTTGGGCGAGATTGCGAATAGCGTTGGCCTGAGTATCGCTGAAGACGTTGCCCCTCGGGATGCGGTGCACATCGTCGATGCGCGGGAGGCAGGGACGGTCTTGCACATGTCATCGATGCTGACTGGTCAACAGTCGCTCGATCAACAAAATAGCGCTCGTTGGCTGCTGTTGGTTGACGCAGAGACAACGCTTCGTGGCCGACAGGATGCAGGGGTGGTGCTGTTCCGCGGCCCGGTGTTTTCGGCTGAGGGGCTACTCAAGACGCTCTACGGCGATCCAGCGATGACGTCCGGGCTGGCGTCGCTCGAGCCTGCAGCCTCGCGTCGACGCGCGGTGCGGATACTGGTGGTGGAGGACAATCCGGTTAATCGGCTGGTGCTACGGCAGCAGATGCAATCTCTGGGACATGATGCGGAGACCGTGAGTAATGGTCAGGAGGCGCTGGAGCTCTGCCGTGAGTCGCGTTTTGATCTGGTGCTCTCGGATCTACAAATGCCGAGATTGGACGGCTATGCATTTGCGCGAGAGCTGAGGAGTCGGGAACAGGAGGCTGACCGCAGAACGGTCCTTGTTGCGATTTCGGCGGACTATGCCGAATCGGCTCGCCAAGGCGCGCTGGCTGCGGGTTACGACGAATACCTGGTCAAGCCGGTCTTGCTCGACCATCTGCGTCATTTGTTGTCGGTGTGGGTGCCGCAGCTGGAGCGGCTCGGTCCGCCTGAAAGCGCGGCAGAGGCAGCCGAGGGAATTGCGCGTTCGGAACCTGTAGATGATGGAGCCCTCGCGCGAGCACTGGCGTCTCATGATGAAGCCGTGCTGCGTAATCTTTATGCGGAATTCGCGGCGGTGTGTTCGGCGACGGTGCGCGAACTTCAGGTCGAGCTCTCCGCCGGTCGTCTGCCCGCAATGGGGATGGCAGCCCATCGACTGAAATCATCGGCGCGCCTGGTGGGTGCTGCTGCGCTTGCCGACCTGAGTGGCGAGCTGGAATCGGCGGCCATCACCGGCAATGTCCAGGCGGTCGTGGCCTATGCGCATCAACTCTACCTTGAGTGCGAGCGCGTTCTGGTGTGGATTCGTGAGCGGACACTCAGGTCGCCCCGATCAGACTCTGACTGAACACGCTTCCCAGGACGGGTGACAAGAGGGCCTGCGAGTGCCTTCTGCAAGCATCAGCGGGGCTCGCTGCAGCGACCTTTGGCGACCGGCATCAGGATTTCATTCCGGCGCAGGAATGAGGGCTTGAAAGGCGGATCGTAGCGCGCATAACGCGTGGGGCCGCAGATGACATAGCCGCGTTCCTTGAGCGTTGCCGCCAGCGTGAGCGCCTGTGCCATAAAGCGCTCCTCACCCCAGCCGCCAGAGAACTGCTGCACGCCGTAGAGCCCTCCAGGCACGGTCTCAATCTCGAGACCTGGAGCCGATGGCTCTGGAATAGCGGTCGCGGCGATTTCGGCGGGGACAACGAATGCGAGGCGCCAGTGATCGTCTGCGCGCGTCTGCAACACCGGTGCAGTCATCGCGATGTCATGACCGCCCGTGTTGGCGCCACTCAAGTAACGAAAGAGCGGACGAAACGCGAGCGCCCCGGTGCCCTCGAACGAGACGCCGCCGGGCGCCGACACGATAGAGTACCCGGCATATTGCCGCAGTTCGAAATCGCCATCGGCCTCGAGGAGTTCGAACGAGGGTTCCTCGAGCGCAAACCCGAGGGGCGCCAGAGATAACAGGGCGATGGCCGTCATGACGGCCAGAGCCGTGCTGGTCCGAGTCGCGGTCGGGCGGCAGTGCATGCTCAGAGCCTCCCAGGTGAAGTGTTAGTCCTTGTGCGGCGTTGACTGCATCAGGCGGTCTGTCCAGGCGATGCCAATGGCCGACACGATGAAAGCCATGTGGATCAGTGTCTGCCACATCACGCCGTCCTCGGTCACCTTGGAGCCGGGTGCGCCGATCGAACCTGCCTCGATGAATGTCTTTAGCAGGTGTATCGAGGAGATCCCGATGATTGCCATGGCCAGCTTGACCTTGAGCACAGAGGCGTTCACGTGGCTGAGCCATTCGGGTTGGTCGGGGTGACCTTCAAGATTCAGGCGCGACACGAATGTCTCGTAGCCGCCGACAATGACCATCACGAGCAGGTTGGAAATCATGACCACGTCGATCAGGCCGAGTACGATCAGCATGATTTGCTGTTCGCCGAGGCTGGTCGCGCCGTGAATGAGGTGCCAAAGTTCTTTTACGAACAAGATGACATAGACGCCCTGCGCAACGATCAGTCCCAGATATAAAGGGAGCTGTAACCAGCGGCTCGAGAAGATCAGATTGGCGAGCGTGCTGCGCTCGACGAAATCAGCGCGCGCGGCGCCCTGGGGCGCGTTCTTGGCTTCGGGTAGGGCCACGGGGTTTAGTTCCTCTGACGCGTTCGGCGGAGCTTGCCGTCCCGATTGCGAAAACAGTGTGATTGGTGGGCGTCACGATCGCGCGCAGGCGCGCAGTGGCTGCGGCCTGCAAAATGGTGCCCGAGGTCGGAGTCGAACCGACACGCTTTTTAAGGCGGTGGATTTTCGTCCCGCTTCGGCTTTCGCCGCCGTCGCTTACGCAACGTTCGTGGGCTGGAGCACGCCTTCACCGTGGCTCCCGAAGGAGCGTTAGGTGCCCGCCGTCTGCTCTCTACACCTTCCCTCAGCCTGTGACCAAGGGCTTGGCTCGGTGTTAGCTCGGACGTTGTCCAGGGCCTTCGCCGAATTTGACGGGCTTCACCGCCGGTGTTTCCCCCGGCGGGCTCAAATTGTCTGAGTCCACTGCGTCTACCAATTCCGCCACTCGGGCAAGTGACCTACTGCGGGTCGGACCGAGACCCGATCCTTAATGACGCCATACCCGCAGCGTTAAGGGGGTATTCTAGAGAAGTTTGCTCGGCGAGAGAATCTGCGCACGGGCGAAGCGTGTAACATCTTGCACCTCGCTGTTGGTCGGTCAAGCCAATGCAGATCACTGATTTCGACTATGCGCTGCCGGCGCATCTCATCGCGCAAGCGCCAGCGCCGGCGCGTGATGGATCGCGGCTACTGATTGTCGGTCCGCGCGCTGTCGAGCATGCCCGGTTTCCCGCGGTGCTTGGGTGTCTGCAGCGTGGTGATGTGCTGGTCGTGAATGACACCCGCGTCGTGCCTGCGCGCCTGTTTGTGCAGAAGGATTCGGGGGGGCGTGCGGAGCTTCTCCTGGAACGGATCGAGAGCGAGCGGGTCGCGGTCTGTCAGGTGCGCGTGAGCAAGTCCCTGAAGCCCGGGCGTGCGCTGCTGCTGGGCGCAGAGCGCGTCGAGGTCCTCGGGCGTGAGGATGAGTTCTATCGACTCCGCTTCCCTCGCCCCGTCTTGGAGGTCCTCGAACAGCGGGGTGAGATGCCGCTGCCACCGTATATCGAGCGCGCAGCCACAACATCGGATCGGGGTCGTTATCAGACCGTCTATGCAAGCACGCCGGGCGCTGTCGCCGCACCGACGGCGGGACTTCATTTCACCGACGACATGCTCAGCCAAATTCGGGCGCTCGGCGTAGAGATCGTGCGGGTAACCTTGCACGTGGGGGCGGGCACCTTTCAGCCGGTGCGGGTGGCCCGGATCGCCGACCACCACATGCATGCGGAGCACTATGCTGTTGGCGACGAGGCGGCGGCAGCAATCAACGCCTGTCGCGCGCGCGGAGGACGTGTGGTCGCGGTCGGCACAACGGTCGTGCGTACCCTCGAATCTGCGGGCGTCTCTGGCGTTGTTGTCGCCGGCTCGGCACCGACACGCCTGTTCATCACGCCGGGTTACCGCTTTCAGGTGGTTGACGCGCTCATCACCAACTTTCACCTGCCACGCTCGACGCTGCTGATGCTGGTGAGCGCCTTTGCCGGCTATCGGCGAATACGTGCAGCGTATGTGGCGGCGGTTCGCAACCAGTATCGCTTCTTCAGTTACGGGGATGCCATGTTCCTCAGGCGCATGGAAGAAGATTTGGACGCTGATGTGCTCGAGGAGAATGCATGACCGCTTTTGAGCTGCTTGCCACGGATGGCAACGCGCGCCGCGGGCGCCTGACCACTGCACACGGGGTGGTGGAAACGCCGGTGTTCATGCCCTGCGGCACCTACGGTACGGTCAAGGCAATGACACCGGTAGCGCTCGAGGAAGTCGGCACGCAGATCCTGCTCGGCAATACCTTCCATCTTATGCTGCGACCGGGGGACGCGGTGGTGCGCGATCTCGGCGGTTTGCATCGGTTCATGGACTGGCGGCGGCCGATCTTGACGGACTCCGGTGGGTTTCAGGTGTTCAGTCTGGGGGATTTGCGCAAAATTTCGGAGGAGGGCGTTGTTTTCCGTTCGCCGGTGAACGGCGACCGGGTGCCGCTGACGCCAGAGCGATCCATGGAGGTTCAGCGCAACCTGGGCTCGGATATCGTCATGGTGTTCGACGAATGCACCCCGTATCCCGCGACCGAAGCACAGGCTGAACAGTCGATGGCGCTTTCTCTGCGCTGGGCGGCTCGTTGCCGGCAAGCCTATCCGCCGGGCGGTCCGGGGCACCTGTTCGGCATCGTACAGGGCGGCATGCATGCTGAACTGCGTCGACGCAGTCTTGAGGGTTTGCAGGCGATCGGATTCGAGGGATATGCCATCGGGGGGCTGTCGGTCGGCGAAAGCAAGGAAGAAATGGACGCCGTGCTGGTCGCCCTGTTGCCGCTGATGCCCGCGGATCACGCCCGCTACCTCATGGGGGTTGGCACGCCGGAGGATCTGTTGCGTGGGGTGGAGCTTGGCGTGGACATGTTTGACTGCGTCATGCCCACGCGCAATGCGCGCAACGGATACGCGTTCACTTCGCGCGGCACGCTCAAGATTCGCAATGCTCGGCACCGCTCGGCGGACCGGCCGCTTGATCCAGAATGCCGCTGTTATACCTGCACCCACTTCTCGCGAGCCTACCTGCACCACCTGGATCGTTGCGGAGAAATACTCGGCAGTATGTTGATGACGCAGCATAATCTCGCCTACTACCACGGGCTGATGGCGCGTTTGCGTGCCTCTATCGAAACGGGTACATTGCCGAGCCTTGCGAGCGCCGTGCGCGATGGCTGGACCGCTTCAGATGAATCTCTTTGAAAGTGCGTGGGCGGCTGATGCCGCAGCTCCCCCGGATGCGGGTCTTATCAACCTGTTGTTCCTGGGCGGATTTGTCCTCATTTTTTATTTCCTGCTCTGGCGGCCGCAAAGCAAGCGTCGGAAAGAGCACCAGACATTGATGTCGGGGCTGCAGAAAGGTGATGAAGTGGTCACGGCGGGCGGTGTCGTAGGCGTCGTCACCAAGGTCGAAGACGGTTTCGTCAAGCTGCAGATCGGCGGAAACGTGGAGATGCGCTTCCAGAAGTCCGCCATCGGCGCCACCCTGCCAAAGGGTACGATCAAGTCGCTGGAAGAGTCCTGAGCGTGGCCCGCCCGCCGGGGTTGGTCGGCGAGCGGCTGCTGGGACTTGGCCAGCCCGCGCAGAAGCCGCCAAACCGCAATTCCCCGATCACGACCCTGCTGGTCCTGGCGGTAATGACGATTGCCGCGTTATACGCGGCCCCGAACCTGTTCCAGCCCGATCCCGCCTTGCAGATCCGTGGTTTGAGCGAGCGCGCGCCCGCAGACCAGGTCGCGCTGGACCGAGCTGTCTCCGCCGTCAAGGAAGCCGGTATTGATGTCATCGGCGCCGCGGTCGCGGGCAGCGAAGCCGTGATTCGAGTCAACTCCGACGAGGCTCAGCTGCGGGCTCGAGACGTTGTCCAGCGCGCGTTGAACGTCGGCGAGGATGCGCTCTTCACGGTGGCGCTGAATCGCGCTTCGACGACCCCCGAATGGCTCGAATCGCTGGGTGCCAAGCCCATGAGCCTGGGCCTTGATCTCTCGGGCGGTGTGCATTTTCTGCTCGAAGTCGACATGGACAAATTCCTGGGTGATCGCATGACAGCGAGCACCGAAGCCATTCGCGACCTGCTGGTTCGCGAGCGGATTCGTTACACCAGCCGGCAGTGGCAAGACGGGCGCCGACTGCTGATCCCGTTCGAGTCGGAGGACGCGCGTGACCGGGCACAGACTCTGATTCAGACCGAGGTCGAAGGGTTCGACATTCTGAGTCGCGAGGTGCAGGGCCAGCCAGGGCTGCATTTGCAGCTGTCTACCGCGAAGGTGGCGGAGCTCGAAGATTTCGCGGTGCAGCAGAACCTCACAAGCCTGCGTAACCGGGTGAACGAACTTGGTGTTGCAGAGCCGCTTGTGCAGCGGTTGGGGCGGTCGCGCATCGTGCTCGATCTGCCAGGTATACAAGACAGCGCGCGAGCCAAGGACATCATCAACAAGTTCGCGAACCTCGATTTTCGTTTGGTCGCAGGAGGCTCGGCGCGTCCGGCGCAGACCGAGACCTATGACTACGAGGGGCGCGCGGTGGTGCTCGACCGCACGAGTATCGTCACCGGTGATCAGGTGATCAACGCAGCCCAGGATTTTGATCCTGAGACCGGCCAGCCACAGGTCAGCATCACGCTCGACAACGACGGCGGTCGGCGCATGAACGAGGTGACCCAGGGCAACGTGGGTAACTCCATGGCCATCTTGTTCAAGGAGCTCAAGGTTCGAGAGCGCACCGTGACGCGTGATGGTGAAACGGTCGCGGTGCCCTACACCGTTGAAGAACGGCGCCTGATTAACGTGGCAACGATCCAAAGCGCCTTGGGCTTCCGGTTCCGGATTACCGGTCTCGAGCTGCAGGAAGCCCGTGATCTGGCACTGCTCCTGCGCGCGGGCGCCTTGGCCGCGCCCATGTACATCGTCGAGGAGCGCACGGTGGGAGCGAGCCTGGGCGAAGAAAACATCCGCCAGGGTCAGATTTCTGTCGCACTGGGCTTTGCCCTCGTCATGCTGTTCATGCAGTTGTACTACCGCTGGTTTGGGCTCGCGGCGAACATCGCATTGACCGCAAACATCATTCTGATCGCAGCCGTCATGTCGGTCCTTGGGGCCACGCTCACTCTGCCGGGTATCGCGGGCATTGTTCTGACCATGGGTATGGCGGTGGATGCGAACGTGCTTATCTTCGCCCGAATCAAGGAAGAACTGGGTCGGCTCTCGCCGCAGCGCGCCATCGAGGTGGGCTTCGACCGGGCGCTAACGACCATTCTGGATGCCAACATCACCACCTTTCTGGTCGCGATCATCCTGTTTTCGCTGGGCAGCGGTCCGGTTAAAGGGTTCGCGGTCACGTTGGCGGTCGGTATCGTCACGTCGGTGTTTTCCGCTGTGTTCATCTGCCGCATGGTCGTGAACCTGATGTTTGGCGGACGCAAGCTCGAGACGCTACGGGTATGACAAAAACGCCGTTCAATATTGATTGGATGCGCTGGCGAGTGCCGTTTATGGCGATCTCCATCGCGTTTGTGATCATCTCGGTGATAGACATCGCGTGGAACGGACTGACCCTGGGTCTCGATTTCACTGGGGGGACGCTGGTCGCGACCCGGTTTGACGCTCCCGCCCATCCGGCACTC
>JBMTYG010000063.1:0-17109 GCA_049454295.1 Pseudomonadales bacterium | reverse complement strand
CCCGCAGCGAGCCGACATGCCTGGCCTCTACCGCGATGTCGAGATCATTGTGAGGGCGGGTCTGACGACCGACGAGCGCGTCCACCGCCCAGCCGCCGTCAATCCAGATATCGACGCCGGCGCCCGCCAGCGCCACGTAGAGTTCGACGACTGCGTCACCTTCCATGGTCGGAGGGTATCGGGTCCTGGCGTCGTCCTGCAATTTCGCGCGCACGAAGCCGTATTCGAGCCGACCGCAGCATAGGTAATCCTGAAATTCGGTCGGCACAAAGCGGCCGCGCCGCGGCAGAAATCGTCAGCGGCGGCGGTTGGGACCGGTGCGCTCAGCGACTTCGGTCATCCACCGTCGATGTCCTTCCGGATCGAGGATCATGGACGCGAAGTAGAGCAGGAGATCGCGGTGGTGCTCGGTCAGCTGCGCGGCGCGCATGGCCGCTTCGCCGGCCTTGCCGTTCAGCCAGCGAAAGCAGGCGGTCAGATCTTCATCTCGCCCCAGCACGCTCGCGACATAGCGGTTGATGAGATCGTGCAGGGGCTCGAGTTCGGATTCCTCGAGCCCTACGTCCTCCGGGTCGAGGACGACGTTGACCCAGAGCGTGGCGATGAGAATGCGGTAGACGTCCTTGTCCACCAGACGCTCGGTGATGAGCGCCTTGCGTTCGAGTTCCTTAAGCGCAGGACCGAACCGGGCGTCGAGCTCGGAGGACACGGCTCAGGAGTCCAGGCGTTCCATGAAACGAGCGTTCATGTGCACGTAGGAATCCGGATTGGGGTGCTTCGCCCAGACCTCTTTCCAGCTGTCGGAGCCGAACTTCTGCGGGAATTCTGCGTCGCGTGTGGCGCGGTCAGGCCAGCGCAGGATCCAGGTGACGTTGGGTTGTCCGTTTGGCGACACCACTGGGCTCGATCCTGAGACTTCGGCCGGCTGGCCATCGTGGACCCAAAAGCCGACAGCGTCGAGGTTGCTCATGATCCAGGGCGTTGCGTGCTCCCTGGCCCAGAGCACGTAGCGTTCGAACCACTCGGGGGCGATCGTGTAGTCGCGAATCTCATACAGCGCCATGTGCGAGCTCCTTGGCTAATCTCGGGCACGCTAACCGCGCCTTGTGCGGGGGTCAATCCGAACCGGGTCTGGGTGGGGGCCGAGCCCTGGGCTGCCGGTTTGCAATGCGCTCGGCGCGCCAGTAAGTTACGCGCTCCCCCTTGCCACCTGGGTACGCAGTCGTGCTGCAGTTCGACCGTATTGCCCTGCCGCCGGACACGGAGACGCTGCGCGCGGAAGTGCGCGCGTTCCTCGCCGGTGCAGGCGAACACCTTGCCCGCCCAAACTCCGACTTCACCACCGGTCATGACCCGGCGTTCTCGCGCAAAGTGGGCGCCAAAGGCTGGATCGGCATGACCTGGCCCAAGCGCTATGGCGGCGCCGAGCGTTCGTTTTTTGAGCGCTATGTCGTGACCGAAGAGCTGCTCGCTGCCGGAGCTCCGGTCAGTGCCCATTGGATCGCAGACCGCCAGAGCGGCGCGTTGCTGTTGCGTTACGGCACAGAAGCGCAGCGCGAACGGTATATTCCTGCCATTGCGCGCGGCGAAAGCTACTTTTCGATCGGTATGAGCGAGCCCAATTCAGGCTCCGACCTCGCTTCAGTACGAACTTCGGCGAAGAAGGTCGAGGGCGGCTGGGTGATCAATGGCACCAAGCTCTGGTCCACGGACGCCCATCGCAATCACTTCATGATCGCGCTAGTGCGTACTGAAGCGCCCTCAGACAATCGGCACGCGGGTCTTTCGCAGGTGATCGTGGACCTGCGGAACGATGGTGCGCGCATTCGCCCGATCCGCAACATTGCCGGCGGCGAGGATTTCAATGAAGTGGTGTTTCAGGACGTCTTCGTGCCCGATGACCGCGTGGTCGGCGAGCCCGGCAATGGCTGGAAGCAGGTCACGAGCGAACTCGCCTATGAACGCAGTGGTCCGGAGCGCTTTCTCTCGGCCTTTCGCGTGTTTGTCGAGCTGGTGCGGGCAGCGGGCAACGACCCGACGCCGGCGCAGGCAGCCCTCATCGGCAAGCTTGCGAGCCACATCATGACGTTGCGGCGCATGTCAATTTCAGTGGCGGGCATGCTCGAGGAGGGCAAAAGCCCGGAGGTTGAGGCTGCGCTGGTCAAAGAGCTCGGCAACAACTTCGAAAAGGTGCTTCCTGAACTCGCGCGTCTGGTCGCGACGAGTGATGGCCGCAGTGCTGGTGCGCCTCGCTTTCGTGAGGCGTTCACGGACACCTTGCTGCTCTCTCCCTCCTTCACCATTCGGGGTGGCACGCGGGAAATTCTCCGCGGTGTCATTGCCCGCGGATTGGGGCTGCGCTGATGACCACCACTTCAGAGACTCGACAGCTGCTCATCGATACGGCTGAACGCATCTTCGCCGATCACTGTAACAAGGGGCTCCTCGACGCTGCCGAGCGCGGCGAGTTCCCAGCGGCGTTGTGGCAAACGCTTTGCGATAACGGTTTCCATGAACTCGCCCTCGCGAGCAGTGGAGTCGACCTCGGTGACGTATTTGCCGTGCTGCAGGTAGCGGCACGGCACGCGGCGCCGCTGCCCCTCACCGAAATGCTGCTCGCCAATCGCTGGCTGGATCGCAGTGATAAGACCGCGACCGTGGGAATTCTCGATGGCAATCGAGTCATGGCGGCGCCCTGGGCGCGAGCGGCGGACAGCGTGCTCGGCATCGACATGGATACAGGGGAACTGGTTGAGGTGGCCGGCGCCGCGGCGACGCCGGGTGCCAATATGGCCGGCGAAGCACGGGACGACGTGCCGGTGCCGGCGGCAGCCGTGCGCACGGTGCAGAGCGAGCCTGCGTTTGAACTGATCGCGCTTGGACGCGCGGTCAGCATGGCAGGCACACTGCAACGCATCCTTGCGCTTGCACTGCAATACGCCAACGAACGTGAGCAGTTCGGTCGCTCGATCTCAAAGTTTCAGGCGATTCAGCACAATCTCGCCGTCATGGCGGGAGAAGTTGCGGCAGCTAGCCGGGCGGCAGATGCGGCGATTGATGCGATTGGCGGCGAACGCTTCGGTCTGGAAGTGGCGGCTGCCAAGGCGCGAATTGGAGAAGCAGCTGGGATCGTGGCTGAGATCGCGCACCAGGTGCATGGCGCCATGGGCTACACCCATGAGCACACGCTGCATCATTTCACGCGCCGAGTCTGGGCTTGGCGGGACGAGTTTGGTAACGAAACCTGGTGGCAGGCGCGCTTGGGTCGGCACCTTACGGCGCTGGGCGCGGACAATCTCTGGGGCTTTCTCGCGACGCGCGGCTAAGCGCTTCCTGAACCGTCCTCCGTGCGGCCGCGATGAGCGTATGTTCGTCCGGCCGTTCTGCCGGCAGTTTTGACAGAGCGGCGCACAGCGCGCCGGTGTCCGCGAGGGTGGTCACCAGATTGTAGAGAGCAGCCGGCTGTTCGGGACGCAGGGTAAGGGCGGTGGACCATGCCGCCATCGCGCCTGCCCGATCGCCGAGCGCGTGCAGATTATTGCCGCGTCCGAGCCAGCCGGTGACCTCCGACGGCCAGGCGTCGACGGCGCCATCAAACGCGGCGAGCGCGGCGGCGGCCCTGAGCCAAGGTTCGCGCGACAGCCCGGAGGGGGCGCTGCTGGGTGGCACGACCACCACGCCCCAAAGTTCGCCTCGTGCCCAGGTCGCCAGAAATCGCGATCGCGGGGTGACGAGGCGTTCCCGCTTTGCCGAACGCAGCACATAGGCGTCCTGCATCGGCAGATAGCCAACCACCACGGCGTAGTGCCAACGCGGCAGCGCGTCGATGAACAAATTCTGTAGCACCACGACCGGTCGCCCGGCATTGAGCTGTGCGATGAGCGCCGCCTCGGTCGGATCGATGATGACTGCCAGGCGATCGAACGTGCGGGCGGCTGCGACGAGCTCAATCTGCAGCGTGCCCTGGCGCCCTGGGATGTAGAGCGAAGGCGCGATCGCGTCGGGTGTGACATCAACGCCGCTAGCCTTGAGAACCGTCGCTAAGGCGGCGGGTCCACAGTGGAACTCGCGCTGCGGAAAAAACGGGGTGGTGGATAGCTCAACGGGTTCGGAAGCCGGCGGCGGGGGGATTGACGCGCATCCGACCAAACACCCGGAAAGGATCAGGGCCAGGAGCGCGCTGATGCGCCCCGGTCGGCTTCCAGCAGTCGTGCTCAGAGCCGGCTGAAGACGTCGGTGACGCCGACGAGGTCCAGAACGATCAGCACCACCAAGACAATGCCGAGAACGCTAAGCAGCGAGCCGCCGGCGGGCAGGTCCTGCAGCTGGCCCTCGATGGCGGCAAGCTCGGCGGGGGTGAGCGCCTTAACCCGTTCCAGCGCGAGGTCGGGTTCGACGCCGAGATCCCTGAGTACACGCTTGACCTCTTCCCGGGCCAGCGCCTCCGTGATCGTGTTCGCCGAAGCCGCGGTTGCCTCGAGTGCCATGGCTTCCTCGGTGGTCACCAGCGCTGCGTGCGCGGGCATGAACGGCGCGGTGAGGAGCAGTGCAGCGGTAATGAGGTGGAGCGTGAGAGAGCGCAGGGCGTTCAGCATGGCAGAGGTCTCGTATCCTTGAATGGTGGAAGACTACCATGGATCCGGAGGACTCCGGGGGCGCTCTGGACGCGGAAAGACGGCGGGGTATGATCCGTTCGATAGTGGTCAGATGGAGCACATCATGAGCGAAGCGATCGCGAGCGGGCTGCTGACGGGCAAGGTGGCGATTGTCACCGGAGGCGGCTCGGGCATGGGGCGTGCGAGTAGCCTGCTGTTCGCGCGCGAAGGCGCGGCGGTGCTGGTTGCGGATGTGAATGACGAGGGCGGGGCAGAGACGGTTGCTCGCATTCGTGCCGCGGGCGGCGCTGCAGAGTACGTGCGCGCCGACATGGGTGTCGAGAGCGATATCGTCGCCATGGTTGCCCGCGCTGTGAGCGCTTTTGGTCGTGTAGATGCGCTGGTGACGGCAGCGGGTATTTCCTATTCCAATGCGGTCGAACTAGACGAGAGCACAGACCCCTTTCGGCACCCGGATGCCGGTTTTATTTTGAACAAACCAACTGCGCGCTGGCAAAAGGTGCTGGATGTCAACCTGACCGGGGTGATGATCTGCAATCGTGAGGCCGCGCGTCAGATGATTGCCGAGGGTCATGGCGGCACCATCGTGAACTTTGCATCGATCGCGGCCTACGGGCCGGCACCGAACATTGCCGACTACTGTGTCTCCAAAGCGGGCGTCGTCATGCTCACCAAGTGCTTTGCGGCGGAAGTGGGTCGCGCCGGTATCCGCGTAAACGCGGTAGCGCCCGGTCCCATCGAAACCGGCATGACGCAGTCGCTTCTCGAGATGGGACGCCTGCAGAAGCAGGCGGCGGCGCTGCCACTGGGTCGTACCGCGCAGCCCGAAGAAGTGGCCAATGTCGTGCTGTTCCTCTGCTCATCACAGTCGAGCTATATCACGGGTAAGACCATCGGCGTCGATGGTGGAACCTACACGATCTGAGCGCGGCGTTGGAAGCCTGGCGCGAGCTGGCGGTTCGGTCGTTCAGCGCGCACCGCGAGCGGCAAGGCGGGCGCGCTTGTGAGCAACAGCTGCGGGCGCCACCGGCGTGATCTTGCCGGTTTCGTACCAGCGCTTGAGACGATTGGCGTCGCCCATGTGCGTCAGCTTGCCGTAGGCGTCGAGCAAAACAACGGCAACGGGTTTTCCTGAAAATTCTGCCTGCATGACCAGGCATCGTCCGGCTGCATTGGTAAAGCCGGTCTTCGACGCCTGGATGCTCCACTCGGGCTCGCGCACCAGATAGTTGGTGTTGCGAAATGGCAGGGTGTAGCTCGGGTAGCGAAACGTCACCGACTCTTCCCGCGCGCTGCTAAACCAGCCGATCACCGGATACTGCTGGATTGCCCGCACCAGTATCACCAGGTCCTGCGCCGTGGAAACATTGTTGGCGGAGAGCCCTGTTGGCTCGGCATAGCGCGTATGTCTCATGCCGAGTGAGCGTGCCTGTGCATTCATCGCCGCGACGAAACCGGGTACCCCGCCTGGGTAATGGTGCGCCAAGGTCGCGGCTGCGCGGTTCTCAGACGACATCAGCGAGGCGAGCAGCAGATCCCGCCGCGTGGCCTCGCTGCCAAGGCGAACACGCGAATACACGCCCTGCATTTCACGAACCTGGTCAATGCGAACCTTGAGGTATTCGTCGAGTGGCTGATCTGCCGCCAGCACCACGAGCGCGGTCATGAGTTTGGTGAGCGAGGCGATGGGCACGACCAGGCTCGAGTGACTCTCATACAGCACGCTGTCGTCGGTTAGATCTACAAGCAACGCGCTGCCCGATGCGAGCTCTTGGCGCGGCGCCTGGGTGACCGTATTTGCCAGGACCTGTGCTCCCCACAGCATCAGTGCGAGGACCGTCACGATTCGTCGGACGCCGATGGCGTGGACTATTGCGGCACGAGCTATCGCGTCAGAGAGCCTCATCATGGATACCGCCACCCCCAACTATTCGAGATAGAGTTCGAAGGACGAGTCGACGGGCGACCCTAAAGCCCCCGCACGAGATCCGGTGAAAATGCCAGATCCGCTCGCGTTCTGGTAGTTGCCGGTGCCGCCGAGAAGGACCAGAGTGGCGGCGAACGTCGTACTATCTCCGTCATCGACTGCTGTTCCCGTCATACGTGTACCCAGGGTGGACCCATCGGCGAACGTAAACGTGACAAAGCCGCCGAAGCCGCCGCTTCCCGAGTCGTACGATACGTTTCCTTGCATGTCTACCAGTGCGGCGTTATCGCCAGTTCCTACGAGTCGGTTCCAGCCGTAGACCACGGTGTTGTTGACTGCGTTCAGCACCGTGCCTTCTGAGAAAAGATCGGCATCAATGACCAGTGTCGGCGGCTCGCCGGTGCCTAACGGGGTAGACGGGTTGGCTCCGGCACGGAGCAGGGTCGAAAGCTCGATGACAACCGGGATCCGCCCCCGGTTTTCTGCCGCGTGTGCGAGACCCTCGTTCTCGATAATGGAATCGCCCTTGCGGAGATATATCACGGTCGGACCGGTGGGATGGGAGACCCGTCCGCGTGCTGAGGTTACCTCGGCTGTGCCACTCAATATTCGGTAGGTCAGCGTTCCTGCCTTGATTCGGGCGAACTGTGTGCCTTCATGAAAGTGCGGCGACAGCTGGGCGCCAGGGGGAATGGTGACGCGCGAGATGATCAATCGCTGGCCAGGCGAGTTCTCGGGCGCCGTTTCGCCGAAGACCGTGCGCGTCACAACCGCTGACGAACGCGCCGACGTGGGTGCAGCCGCGGTCAACAGTAGTGGTGCTAACAGCACAATGCACGCAAGTCGGAAGGGAAGACGCTGCATCTCTGCCATGTCCGTAGGCGGGGTGGGCGATCAGTTCGTTGCTGGCTGCCGCACGAGCGCGGAAATGCCGCCCGTATAGTAAGAGTTGCTGAACAAGACGGATTTGGCGCGTTCCTCGGTGATGGTGATGCAGGCACCAATGAAATCGACCTTGCCTGCGATCAGCGCCGGGATCATGGCGCCGAACTCCATATCCACGATTTCAAGGCGACGTCCCATGCGCGCAGCCACTCGGCGCGCAATCTCGACGTCGATGCCAACGATCTGGCGCTGTCCATTGTAAAACGAGAAGGGTTCCGTCACCGCTGCGGTGCCGAAGCGCAGCACGTCACCGGTGCCTTCAGGGATGTCGGGCATCGCTGCCGGCTCTCCCTCGTCGGGCAGCCAGCGCTTCATCATGGCCGCATAGTCGCCGCTTGCCCGCAGATCGCTGACCTCGGCATCGATTGCGGACTTGAGTGCGGTGTCGTCAAGGCTTACCGCGAAGCCGTATTCGTCGATGGTGATGCGATCTTGCAGTACCGTGAGACCGGGATTTCGTGCGGCGATATTGCGGAGTATGGGCTCGTCATAGGCCGCTGCGTCCGCGCGTCCGGTCTTCACCGCCATGGCGGCATCGAGCACCGAGTTGTAATACTGGAACGTGGCGTCGGTGATCACAGCCTGCACCAACTGGTCAGCGACCGTACCGGTGGGCACCGCGAACTCGGCGCCGGCGAGGTCGGTGAGTTTTTCGATGGACTTCTGTTCCTGGCTGCACCCCGTGGCGATGGTCAGGGCAAGCAGAGCGAATCCGATAGTCAAAAATCGAGCCGGAGCTGACATAGCAAACACCTCAGGAGTTCGGCGCATGATAGAACGTTGGGCACCGCACAATCGAGTAGCGGTGGGAGCGCTCTTGAGATTGATGCGCTACAGTGCCGCGAGCAAGAGGGGAAAGCGCGAGACAGATGTCAGATTCAGCGATCAGTCACTCTCTACGCAGCGTTGCCTGGCTGGCTGGCGCCCGCAGGATCTTCGGTGTGCTGCCGGTGTTTGTCACCACTGTGCTGATGACTGCAATTGTTTTTCGGCTGGGTGGTATTGATGTCCCGGGAACAACGGCTGCAATTTTTGCGGGAGTGCTCGCTAGCGCTTTTGCGATCCTGTTGCAGGCGCGACAGTCAGATCATGCGGACACGGGCTCCATGCTGCTCATGGGTACGAGTACGATGTTCGCCGTAGCCAGCATCCGAGCACTGCAGATGGGTGGCGTCGACCTCCTTGCGCTCCTCGTTTTGGGCAGCGTGCCGGTGCTGTTCATTGCGGCTTCGATTCTGCCCGTACTGTTGCCGCGTATACCACCCTTGGTACAAGGGACGGCTGTGCTGTGGGTGGCTCTGCGTTTCCTTGAGACCATAACTTTTCCTCTGCTGTCCTCTCTCAGTTTTGAAGCGGCTCAAGATCAGATTGTCTTCATCGCGACGCTGCTCATAGCATTCGCTGTCTGGTTTGCAGGTCGGAGAGCCCCACGTCCCTGGGTTATCCTGTTCGGGCTTGTTGCAGGTTCTGCGGTGGCATACGCGTTTGGCGAGTTTGACCTGCGGCCTATTGCGCAAGCGCACTGGTTCGGCCTGCCAGCAGTGGATCGACCGCTGCCTCAACTTCCGCCACTGACCGGTGTACTAACGCTGTTCCCGGTTTTTTTACTGCTCTCGCTGCTCTCGGCGATCGAGTTAGGTAGCGCGGGCAGCGTCGCTCTGACGCGGCATACCGAAACCGAATCATCAGCTGATCAAAGTATCGTACAGCGCACTTTGCGCGCGCAGGCGCTGACCAACCTGGTGAGCGGGCTCCTGGGTGGAATGCCTCTGGCGGTAGCTCGAGCGACGCTAAAAACGGAGCAGACCTCGCCGAGGCGCGCAGCGAACAACCTTCCCGGTCTAGGGGCGGTTGCTTTGCTGATCCTGCTCGCCTGCATGCCGAAGTTGGCAGCCCTGTTTCTCGGACTTCCTCCTGCGGTCGTTGCGGCGGGGTCCCTACTGCTATTGGCGTTACTGCTGCAGCGCGCGTTCACGATCATGTTCAGCGAGCGCGTGCGCAGGGAGGAATGGGCAATTTTTGCGGCGCTGCTTCTGGGTGTGATAGGGCTTCAGGGGCTCATGGGTCGTCTTTGGCAGTGGGAAGCGATTAATGCGTTGTTCGGGCAGTTTTCCCCGGCGCGCGCAGTGCTGGTTTCGTCTGTGCTGTTTGTTTCGATGTTAGTCTTTGTGCGGTTACGCAGGACTCGTTTCCAGGCGACACTCGATCTGAGTTCGCTTGATCCGATCCAGGAGGCGGCTGTGCGGCGAGCCGAAAAGAAAGGGTGGACCGTCGACGATTGCAACCGACTGGAACTTATCGTTGAAGAAGGGCTTTCTTGGCTGATCGATCAATCGCCAAAGAGCAGGCCACCTGCGCGACTCGTGGTCGAGGTGGAATCGGACCGTGAGGAAATTCGAGTCCGCCTGACATCGAAACAATTGAGCGCGCGTCGGGTTAGATTGAGCGAAGGTCATACTGAAGATCTTGTTTTGTCCCCCGCCCTGGCGCTGAAGCTGCTCGAAGCCACAGCGGATCACGTGCAGCATTATCGCTTCGAACGCGGGGACACGCTGATACTGAGGATGCGTCCGCGCGCTGCGGAATCAACCGTCGACCAGGGGATCGCTCCTCTGGTTTCGCGTTAGCGGCAGTCGGTCACCCCCTCTAAACCCAGTATCATCTCAATTCGGCGAAGAGACGCTCAGCCTGCAATTCGAACGCCGCCGGGTCGAAGTCGGCTTCCGTGGCGACGCTCGTGAACCACTCCTGCATCCGAGTCTCGGTGCGAGGAGTCTCTCCCAGTGCTGCGTTCAGATGAGCAACGCCGAGGTACACCTGGACCGCGAGCGGAAAATACAGCGCATCGCCGCGCGATGCGAACTCGAGCAGCCCCCGTCGCATGCCGGTGAGCGCCGGTCTTGATCGTGTTTGCATGAGCATCGCCTCGCCGACTGTGTCTATCCACGGAGCCAACGCGGCAGCAGCGCTGGGGATTTTGGAGCGTCCCGTGACGGCGGCATAGGCCAGCGCGTCGACACGGGCGGCGGCCTCGGCAGCGCCCGCAATGTTCATGCCTCGCCCAACCGTCACCAGGAGACGAAGCGCGGTATCGTTAAGAGGAATGGCTCCGGCGGGGAGTTTTGCTGCGAACCCCTTGGGCTCGACCCGGGCGCGACTGGTTTCGCGATGGCAACTATCGCATTGGTACAGTGCCACCTCCGGGAAGACCGCCTCCCCGGCCCACGTTTGTTGATTGATCATCGCGAGCGCGGTTGATGCCGCCGCCGCGATGCCATGCAACCAGAGATCTATCGGGTTCTGATCACCCTTACGCTCGATATAGTCAAGGTCGACGGCGTAGTGCATGGGCTGTAGCGTCGAATAAGTCGCTAGCTCAAAGATGAGTTGAGGGTGTCCAGCCGCCATGATGTCATGCGACGCAAAACGATCGGGCGTGCCCTGGTGGCAGCCGACGCAAAGCGCGCCGCGCGCTGCGGGGTCTGAAGTGGGATACATGCCCCGTTCAAGATTTTGATCGTGTGTCGCCTTGCGATCGGCGTGGGATGCAAGCCAGTTCTCGGAGCCGCCATGACAGGCTTCGCATCCGACACCATCGGTCATGTCAAAGAGTTCACCGCGACGCGCGGCGGGGACGTTGTCGGCGTGGCAATCGAGACAAATATCGGCTGTGGCGGCGTCACCAATCTTGAGTCGTGAGGCGATTCGTCGTGATGGCTCCGACAGGAGCGTGTCATAGGCTCCTGCATGGGGGTCTCGGTCTTGCCACACCCGAAACTCCGTCATCCAGACTCGGTTATGGGCGCTGACGGTGGTGCGACCGTGGCATACGCTGCTCGCACAGCTTGCCACTCCCATGTGAGTCGCGTCTTCAGCACCCGCACCTGAGGGCAAGAGAGCTGCAACGACACACACGACCGCGCCGATGGCGCTTAGTTTTCGACGTACCATGGTTTCCCGTCGCGCGACAGATAAAGGCGTTTCATTTCCGCTTCGTTGAGGGGGCGTGAGCCTATGCGTCCAAAGACGGCAACCTGTCCGCCGGTTTCATCGACGCCGCGATCGCGTTCGAGCCCTCGACTCAACGCACGCGCGGGTGACGACGTTCGGTGCCAGGCAATGAGCTGGGGCCGCGGTTCTGGGCTGAAACCGTAGAAATTCGGTTGGGTGTCTGGCGCTGTCAGTTGAAACACCTTGAGCCCTCCAGCGCCATCTGCAACATAGGCGAACAGCGACGCGTTGGTGCTGGCGACGGTGACATCGCTTGCATCGCTCAAGCCTTCCGTGACCTTGCCATACAGCTTAATGGCCTCGGGCTTTTCTATGTCGATGATGGCAAGTCCTTCTGAGCCCGCTGCAACGTAGGCATAGGTGCGCGCGAGATGGATGCGGCGGGCTGATCGGAGCGGTATGCGGTTAGCTGTGGTCAGGGCGGGTGCTTCGGGTTGGGTGACATCGATGACGGTAAAGCCCTCACGATTGGTCACGAACAGGTAGCGGAACTGCAGTGCGACCGAATGAACACCCGGCATCGGGACGACTGCGATCACCCTGGGCTCAAGCGGTTGATCCAGGTTGAGGACGACCACGCCAACATCAGCCGCGACATAAGCATAGCGTCCGCCGAGCACCAGGTGGCGAGCACCCTTCAGCACGCCGTTCTCATTCCAGGTCAGTGCACGCTCGAGGTTGTTGTTGCGTGGATCTCCGTCCATCAGCGTGTCAATGTCGACAAGGATCAGACCCTCGCTCGCGTCAGTGATATACGCGTAACGATAGAGTGGATGGAACGGCTGTTCCTGGTTTGTCTCCCGCATCAGCGGCCCTTCGTTACGAGAAGGCTGAATAGGTTGATTCGTCGGCAGCACGATACAGGTTGCTGCCTTGCTCGGAATCCGAATTTCCTGTCCTAGCGGACTGAAGGGGGCCGTGATCAGGCGCTGGGAAACGCCTTTATTCGCGATGCTCGCTACGTCATATACGCGGCTCCCCTTGCGGCCCTCTGCGACGAACAAATACTCGCCACGCAATTGCAGGCAGTTGATCTCTCCGCTGGGATGTCGCCAGGCTTCGCCGAGCTCGCGATTCTGCGCTAAGTGATCCTGGAAATGATCGGGGTAGGCGTAGCGATGGAGATAGCTGCCAAGCACAGCCTGTGGCTCATCAAACTCCGTCACGGTCACCGCGGAGACGTTGTTTTCCTCTCCCACGTAGGCGTGCATGCCGATGAAATTGATGAACCCCGTTCCTTGAATGAGCAGCTGCGCCATGATCGCGTTGTTATCGTTCGCGCGCGACACATGACAGTCCTCACAGGTCTTGGTCTCGGTCTTGCGCACGGTATGGGGAAAATGCGGGTTGAACGCCTGGCTGCTGTAACCGCTGGCGGCAATGGGTGGCTGCTGGATGTAGATGGTCTCTCGATTGGCGTTGGTGGAAGTCAGCACCAGCGCAGAGGACGATCGGACCGGCGCAATCTTGCCGCCCTTGGCAGTTTCGCGACGCCCGAGAAGAAACATCTCGTCACGCGATACCTGCGGATTGTAGGTTGCGTAGTTGCGGCTCTCGCCGCCCTCGTAGTGGAGCCGCGAAGACTTCTGATTAGCCTGTATGGGCAGGTGGCAGCCGCCGCAGCTTGTCGTCCATGAGGTGTGGCAGGTGTAGCACTCCATGTCGGCATCGGCATGAGCGAGATCGCGGGTGGCGACTGACTGTCCCCAAGTCTGTCGCTCAGTGTCCCGACTCATGAGTTTCGCCCGCGCCGCTTTGGCGTTGTAGCCAGGGTTATTCGGGTTGACCGAATCCTTGACCAGCGACACCTGCCACTCAAGACCGGGCGTCACTATCGACCGTTGGATCAATTTGCCGTCGACCCAGTCGAATCTTTTGCGACCATCGGGATTGCGCAGACCGGTCAGGTTCATGCCGCCTTCGAGGGCCGCGGGTCCCGACGTGCGTAGCGTCGGGTATGACTGTGCGGTGCCGTGGCAGTCCTTGCAGCCGATCTCGACGGCGGCAGCGACCTCGCCGTAAATGTGCCCGTTGCCATGCGTGTCCTGCGCGAAGTGGCAGTCCACGCAATGCATGCCGACATCCAAATGCACGGAGGACATGTGCACGGCCTTGCTGAATTTGTTGGGATCATCGGCCGTGACAATAGCGCCATCGGCGTCGAGCAGGTTGCCCTTGCGGTCGCGCTTGAAGATCGCCCGAAAATTCCAGCCGTGTCCGTGATAGTCGGCGAACTGAGTGTCCTTAAGCTTTGGATTGAGTTCCGACACGCCCTCAAGAAATTCAATGTCCGCCCATTTCCCGCGCGGTGCGGCGCCCTCCGGATTGCGGTTGTGTACCTCGCGTTTTTCGCGTTCGGTGGGATAGACCTGCTGCTCTGGCCACATAAAGGGCGCGTCAGATTCATAGTCCCACATGGTGTAGCCCAGGTAGGTATTCACGAACATGTTCGGCTGGTGCATATGGCATGACATGCACTGGCTGCTCGGGATCGCGCGGGAGAACACGTGCGCAATCGGGTGACCGCTCTCGGTCTGGGAGATGGTGGGATCGTTCGTTCTCGTGAGGCCGCGGTGACCGGCGCTCGCGTAGCCGGCGGAGTGTCGTGGGTCCCGATCGTTGGCGTAGACCACGTGGCACGCGGAGCAGCCGGAGGAGCGATAGTCGCCAGGCTGATCATTGGTGCCAAGAAACCACATGTGCGGATCATTGAGCCGCGTTTTCGCCATATTGAGCACTGGAATCGAGATTCGGGCGCCGGTGCCTGGCCCTCGATTCGATTGCCGTATATCTGGGCGCCCGGGTTCCTCGAGCCGCTGCTGCAGACCGAACGAGCTGGGTATTCCGGTCTCGGGGAACAGATTCGAGATATTCCGGCCGCCGCGCTCGAAGACGCGGAAGATGTCTCCAGGCGGCACGCTTTCCCATGCGGGCAGCGGCAAAAGGGAGTCCACGATACTGTGCGCATCGCGCACTGCTGGCGGCAGGCGCACCGGCCCGAGCAGTTCCGCGGGTTCTCCGTTCTCGGTATAGGACTCGCCGAACAAGGGTCGCTTATAGGGCAGAATCCCGTTGTTGTAAGCCGCTGCGGCCCAGAACATCGCTGAGGTCGACATCAGACTGCGAATCGCTGCCTCGATGATCGGCAGGTGACAGGCACCGCAAGCCTCTCGCGCCACGCGGTAATCGCCGGGATTCACGAAGCGAATGTATTCCGGGTTTTCCCGGTTGAGCAGGGCATAGCTCTGCTTGGGATTTGCGCTCGATGGATAGTTCCAGTCGTCGGCGAAATAGGGTGCGGGATGGGCTTTTCGCTGCGTGGCGAGATACTCCGGAGAGCCCGCAGTGATCTCACTCGACGACAGTCCCGCGGATGCGTTGCCACCGTGGCAGTCGACGCACCCGAGTTGTACCGCCCGGCTGACATGCATGGTGCTCGCGTCAGTGGCGCTATGGCAGGTCACGCAGCCAGCCGATTTTGCGCGGGCGTCTGCCTCCGATTGCGAGGCGGGTGCTGGCGGCACCGATGAGCGAACCCGTTCCCGGTGCGCATCATGACCGCCGGAAGCGAGGGCCACGCCGGTTACGAGCCAGGCGGTCAGGATCAGGCACAGGCCTGCCCAGCGACCGGACGCACGCTGTGAGGTTCGCCTCAATCGGCTATCCATCACCATGTCAGCACCATGTTGGTCAGGAATGAGTGCGCGAATCCGTCACCATAGAGATCCTCGAAGCCCTGTCCCGCCAGTAGTGACGCATAGGACACCCGGAATACGACGTTCTGCGTCATGAAGGGACGCCAGATCAGCGATGCCGACAGGTCGATCCCAATGTCGTCGTCGATATCTGTGGTGGCGCGCGCGACCTGCAGGACGGCGGTGTCGGCGAACCGCAGGCTGTTGGCATTGAGCGACAGCCGCAGCTGCGGCAACAGATCGGCATCAGCGCCCAGGCCGGCGAGAATCAGCCCCGGGTTGGTGAAGTTGGACTGCCCCTGCTCCTTCGAGGAGCGCATGGAATTCAGCAGACCATTGCGGCCGGAAAGGGAGACCCGACCGCCGCCGATCAGCGGTACCGCCTGGCGGATCCAGTAGCTGGTGTCTGCGCCAGCAAAAATGGGGTTCTCGAAAATCGCGTCGAAGGCCTGGCTCTGATTGTCGTAGGGATCACTGTCTCCGCTCGCATACAAGAGTGATCCACGCAGCCGCATCCAGTTGAAATCAACCGATGGCTCCATGGCAAAGAACACGCTGTCCACATCAGAGTCACGTCCCGTGAATACCCCGCCCTTCTCTTCGCCAAACGCCCAGTAGAACTGAGAGGTGAGATTGAGGCGGCGGAAATGCCCGTCGCCGCCGAGCCCCAGGTAGTAAACGTCATAGGTGCGCGGTCGCTCGAGCCCGATCGAGGCAGGCCGGGTGATGAAGTTGTTGTCATCGAAGGTCGTGTCTTTCTCCCGATTGCGGTTATAGGCAAACAGGAACTCGCTGAAGAATCCCAGGCGCGGCAGATCCTGCCAATACAGGTTCGCAACGTAGAGGTCATCGTCGCGCAAGCCGCTTCCCGTATCGTTCAGCCCGCTGTTCACATCCTTGTCGAGGCGACGGAACCAGGCAACGTTGTATTGGATGTGGTTATTCATGCGGTTACCAAACAGCCGCACGCCAAAGGGTGAATCCTGGAACAGGAAACCGCGAAAATCGCTCGAGAAGGGTTGAATCCCAAGCCGAATGCTATCGAAGTCGTAGTTATCGGACACGTTCCAAAGGTGCTTGTCCACAAAGAGACTCTGCACGCCAACGTCGGTGCGTCGACGTTCCGTGCCTGTTCCCGGATCAGCATCAACGCCGAGAATCTCGTCGAGCTGGGTGTAGTTCAGATTGAATACGGGTGTAAAGCGGAATTCCCAGTCGACCGGACGGAACACCGTGTCGCCCTGGTAGTAGACAAACTCGAGAGCGACGTTCTGCACCAGGGCGGACTGGTCGTAGCTGCCAAAGACGTCGTTGGATCCGGGAGATTGGGTCGATTGCAAGCCCACGGGTGTGGGCACCTCGCGTGTTTCGACCACCGTGTCTGAGGTTGCCGTGAGGTTGAAGAACCAATCGTCGCGGATAGGAAAATCCGCCTTCATGGGGTTCTGGTTGTACGGGTCGTACCATTTGGGCTGGGGCGCGATCGAGGTCAGAATCCGCCAGCGGTCCGGTACCGGCACCGAATCGGCATAGTCTTCGACCCTTGGTCGCGGAACGCCTTGGGCCTGAGACGACGGCGGCTCTCGAGCAATCGCTACTTCGGACGGTAGCGCCCCATCGGCGGATCGCTCGACCCTTGGCGCGACGATCGCTTCGGGTGCCGCGGTGCCCACAATGGTTTCCGTTTTCGGCAGGAAGCGTAACACGAGACGACTGGCGCCCTTTTGGCTGTCGTCCGCCTTTGACACCGAAACGACGTAGTCCGTTCGGTAGCCGATGCGCAGTGCTTGCTCGCCGCTCACGCCGAAATCGATCCCGGACAGCGCGGTGTTGACGAGCTCGTCAGTGTGTGGCAAGCGACCGGCCACGCTGGATTTCAGCATCTCCGCATCGGCTCTTACGGTGCGCGGACCGC
>JBMTYG010000062.1:0-17163 GCA_049454295.1 Pseudomonadales bacterium | reverse complement strand
CGCTCGCGACGTTGGTACTGAACCAGGTCCGGGGGATTTTTCGGAGCGCGGCGGCCAAGGCGCCAGGATTCGGGGATCGTCGCAAGGCGATGCTGCAGGATATCGCCGTGCTCACGGGCGGGACCGTGATATCAGAGGAAGCTGGACTGACCCTCGAGGGAATGAAGATGGCGGATCTCGGACAATGTGCGCGTGTGCTCATGACGCATGACGACACCACGCTCATTGGCGGTCGACGCCGAGGCGGATCGTTGCGAGGGTGATGAGCGCACGGGCGTGCATATATTGCGCAAGGCACTGTCTGCACCCACACGTCAAATCGCAGAAAACTCGGCGGTGGATGGGGGCGTGGTCGTGGATCGCATGCTGGCGGGCGATGGCGCCCTGGGCTTCGATGCCGCACACAATGTCTATGTCGATTTCTTCGAGGCGGGAATCGTTGACCCGACAAAGGTGGTGCGTGTTGCGATCGAGAACGCGGTATCCACCGCGAGCGAGCTGCTGTTGACCGAGGCAACCATGACCAACCTGCCGGAGCGCGTGACTCCGGAATCAGGTCAGGCTCCGCTAACGCTGTAGTACCTGCCGCACCGTTGCCTGCGAAGTCCGTTTGAGGGTTTGTTGCTAGCGCCCGGCGCGCCGATGTTGATAGCGCGCGGCGCCGATGGGCAAAATCAGGGTCATTGTGACCTGGTGGGATATGGGTCAGTATCGGCCCCCTTGCGAGGGCATCCGGCAGGGGAGAAGTCAGGTGGCCGCAGATAACGCCGGCGCGGGCGGGGATCGGGTCAGTTGGCGCTCCTGGTATGCGCTCGGCCTGCTTTTCGTTGTCTACGTCTTCAATTTCATCGATCGATCGATACTCGGCATGCTCAATCAGCCGATCAAGGAGGATCTGGGTCTTTCCGATACGCAGATGGGTTTTCTGGGCGGTGTGGCCTTTGCCATTTTCTACACCTTCATCGGTATTCCCGTCGCCCGTCTTGCGGACGTGTCGGTGCGGCGCAATGTGGTCGCCGTGAGTCTCGCCGTCTGGAGCGGCATGACGGTGCTGTGCGGATTCGCGGGAAATTTCTGGCACCTTCTGTTGGCGCGCATTGGCGTGGCGATTGGTGAGGCCGGAGGCAGTCCGCCGTCACACTCGATGATCTCCGATTTGTTCCCGGAGCGCAGGCGCGCGACCGCGCTTGCGATCTACGCGCTGGGTATTCCTGCCGGCGGTATGTTCGGGTCCCTGCTTGGCGGGTGGCTTAATGAAGCGTTCGATTGGCGGACCGCGTTTATCCTGGTCGGTGCGCCTGGGCTTGTACTCGCAATCTTCGTGCGGCTTACGCTTCGGGAGCCGGTGCGCGGTGCCATGGACTCGGTGCCACGCCAGCTCGCGCCCGCTCCGCCCGTGCGCGCTGTGATTGCGCACCTCTGGTCGCGTCGTAGCTTTCGTCTATTGGTGCTTGGGGCATCCTTGCAGTCATTCGTCGGCTATGGTGTCGGCTACTGGATTCCGTCTTTCCTCATGCGGGTTCATGACATGGGGTCCGCATCGATTGGCGTCTGGCTGTTCTGGCTCGGGGTGCCCGGGATGCTGGGTACCTTTCTGGGCGGTTGGCTTGGCGATCGCCTGTCCGCGCGTGACGTACGCTGGTATGTCTGGCTGCCGGGAATCGCCAACCTCGTGGCGCTGCCGTTTTCCGTGTTCTTCTACGTCTGGCCCGACGTGGTTATGGCGCTGTCCGTATCAGCATTCGCTGGATTCCTTGGCGGATACTACCTTGGGCCTACTTTCGCGCTGACGCAGGCCATGGCCACGCCGCAGATGCGCGCCATGGCAGCGAGCCTCCTGCTCTTCAGTATCAACCTGATTGGCATGGGCTTGGGTCCGCAGGTAACGGGTTTGCTCTCAGATCTCTATGCATCGCCGACCGATGCGGGCGCTGGCGGGCTACGTCTCGCCCTGATCAGCGTCACGCTCGTCAACGGTCTCGCGGCGGTTGCATTTCTCGGCGCTGGTCGTTGGCTCAAGCGCGATCTGTCTCTTGGCGCACTCTAGAGCCGCAGTGGTTCTCCGGCTTGATCGGAGTGACCCCCGAAGTCGTAACACATGATCACCAGATCGCGGGATTGCCCGTTCCGGTCTTCGACATAGTCGGCGAGCAGCGCCTCGGGAACGAACCCGAGCCGGCGGAATGCGGACTGGGCGCCGTGTTGGTCTGCCGTCATGTTGGCCTGCATCTTGCGCAGACCCAGGGCTCGGGCGAGATCAAAGATTTCGTTCGTCAGGTTTCGGCCAAGTCCGCGCGCTCGGTAGGCGCGGTTCACGTTCACGCGGATTTCGCCGACCCGCCGGGTCCAGGGCGCGGGGTTTCGATGCACCGTCGAGTAGCCGACCATGCCCGAGTCATCTGCTGCCACCACCGTGATTGAATGACCGGATGCGGTGTTGCGCATCCAGTCATCGACCACCTCTGGCTGTGTCAGGTCGACGCGCAGAAACAGCAGGTCTTCCTCGGGCAGACTCTGGGCAAAAGCGAGGACGGTATCTCGATCTGCGGGAGTCATGAGGCGCATCGACACCCGAGCACCATCGGGCAGCGTCACGGTCTTGGGGTAGCGGGACAGCGCCCGCTCGGGCAGTGGCAGCAGAAGGTTACGGGTCATGCGGGCTCCGGGGGTTGGGACTGGGTGCGAGTGATGCCCGCTGCACGGGTAAGTTCGTCGAACGCGTCGATCGCGTGGGCGCGCAACTCATCCACCTCGGGCAGAAGGCGCGGTTCGCCGAGGAACGTGACGTACAGCTGCCGGTTGTAGCTCAGAACGGTTACGCCAAGGCCGAGATTCCCCGTGAGCACCAGCACGCCCATCATGTCGAGCTGACGATGACCACAGAGATACTGCGGCACTTGTACCCCTGGCACGTTGGTGCAGACGAAGTTGATTCCCGGATTGGGAGCGCGAAAACCGGGGGGTGTGGGCAGCACCGGCAGCAGGACACGCGCCGCGATGGCGGTTGGGTCGTAGCGGGAGCCGACTAACTGGGTGGCGGCGAGCCCGACAGGCGGGAGCGGCGGCAACGACTCTCGCATGAGGGTCAGCGACTGGGCTTCCTCGCCATCCTTGATCTGGTCCATGGTCTGGATGATGGCGCGCAGGCGTTCGACCGTATCCATCGGCCAAGCGGGCACGCGCGGGAATATCGCGGATACCTGATTGCCGAGACTCCCCTGCTGGTCCTCCGTGCGCACGTTCACTGGACACATGATGCGCAGATACTGGTTGGCGCTTGCGACATCCTTGCCCGCCAGATAACGAGCCACGGCTTCTGACACCACGGTGAGCACCACATCGTTGATGGTGCCACCGAGCGCGCGCCGAACCTCGCGGAGATCGCTGAAGTCGCAGCGCATCCACGACAGGTGGCGCCGCGGACCTACCAGCCCGGCGTTGAACGGGGCAAGCACCGCGGGCTGCAACAAGAAGCGTGCACAGACTTCCGTCGCCTTCGCGAGCAGCGCCATCTGCTTGGGCC
The DNA here is from genome assembly GCA_049454295.1 of Pseudomonadales bacterium. GTDB lineage: Bacteria > Pseudomonadota > Gammaproteobacteria > Pseudomonadales > Azotimanducaceae > UBA7803. The sequence goes on along the minus strand of JBMTYG010000062.1, from coordinate 13,640 downwards.
CCCCGCGAAACAGTTTGAGCGGATCCTGCTCGCGCCACGCGGACACCTGCTCGCGCACAGCCAGCCCCATGCGCGAGAGTGAGTCTGGGGTGGGTGCCGGTGTCCAGGGGGCGGGCAGAGGCTCGGGCGCCTTGGGATCGAGATCGTAGAGGATTGTGGTCAGTTCGATGCCCGAGGCGCCGTCGATCATTGCATGGTGCGTGGCTTGCAGGATCACGGTGCGATCGGGGACACCCTCGATCAGTACGAACTTCCACAGCGGGCGTGAGCGATCGAGCAGCGGTTCGTTCAATGTAACCGCTGCGGCAATCGCGTCATCCAGCGTGCTTCCCGCCGGTAGCACGTGGTGCAACACGTGCTCGGTGAGTTCGAAGTCGACGTCATCTACCCACTCCGGGTGCGCCAGGTTCAGGGGCACCGGTGCGAGGCGTCGACGATAGGCCGGCATGAGATGCAGGCGCGCGCGAAAGCGTTCGAGAACCCGAGAGTAAGCGAGCTCGCCGTCCAGGACGTGGATGGACGAGATATGCATCGGCCCGCTGGCAGACTCCGAGTAAATGAAAGAGGCGTCTGTTTCGGTGAGGCGCATAGGGCACTCCGTTTACAGGAAAACTATGCGCTGGGCTCTTGCCCGGGGTCAATCCGCCAACCGCGATACAAGCCTGTTCACAAAGCGCGTAAGCTGCCGCGCGTCCCCGGTGCCCCCAAATGAGAGTATGACGCGACTTGCCTTGCTCGCCATTCTGATCGCGAGCGTCACCGCTGTGCCCGCCAATGTCTTGCCGGTGACGCTCGGACTCTTGACGGAACGCTACGATCTCACACCGACCATCATTGGGTACCTGGTCGCCGCCAACACGTTAGCAGGGCTGCTGACCTCGTTGACGGCGCCGTGGTGGGCGCACCGGCTGCCGCTACGGCCGCTGGTGGCGAGTCTTCTCGTCGTCATGGCGCTGGGCCTGGTCGCGCTTGGGCGTGCCCCGTCTTTACCTGTGCTGTTTGCCGTCCAGGTTGTACTTGGGATGACGGCGGTCGGGATCGCGAGCATCTGTGTCAGCATCATCGCGCGCCTCAGCAATCCCGCTCGGGGTTATGGACTCAAGATCACGGCGGATGTTGTTCTCGCCGGCACGTTCCTCACGCTCGTGCCGGTGGATACTCTCGCGTTGGAAACCTATGTGCTGCTGCTTGCGGCTCCGTTTCTGCTCGCGATACCCCTTGTGCTCGGGCTCAGCGCGACGCTCGCTGATGATCAAGCGACTATTTCCGCGACTGCGGCCCGATCGGCGCCGGTTAGCGCGTGGCTGGTGCTGGTCAGCATGGTGGTGTTCTACATCGCGGGCGCCGGGCTTTGGCCGTTTCTCGAACGTCTTGGACTCGAGGCTGGGCTCGACCAAGGGTCGGCGGCTGATCTGATTGCCCTGGGTCTGTTTGTGGGCATGGTGGGATCGCTCGGTGCGGTTGCGGTGTCCGGCCGCGTCGCTGGTATCTGGCCTCAGACCCTCTGTGGCGTCTTGTTCGTCGCCTCGTTGCCGGGGCTCGCGTTTTCCGAGGGTCTCGTGGCGTTTGCGCTGGCGGTGTTCGTCTATAACGCCGCCTGGAATTTCTACATTCCGTTCGTGGTCGCGTTGGTGGCGACAAGGGATACGAGCCGCCGTCTGGGTGCGCTCGTACCCGGAACAGCCATGCTTGGCGGCATTGTTGGTCCGCCGCTCGCAGGCAATCTGATCGAGATGGGTGGTTACCGGATGACCACGGTGGTCATGTTCGGCATTGCCGCTAGCGCGGTGCTCGGTTACGTGCTGCTCGCGCGCCGTCGACCATTCTGAGCGGAAGCCGCCTCTTTCAACTGACGATTCATCGCATCGAACGCATCGCGAACCGTGACGTACAGATCCTCGTGCTCGTGCTCGTCACCCGGGTCCCGGGTAACCACAAGCTCCCGCTCTGGGACTTTGACATCGATGCGCACGCGAAACAGGTTGCCCTTGTGGTGGCTGCGGTGCGAAGCCTCCACCACCACCCGGCAGCTGACGATTCGGTCGTGGAATTCATTCAGCTTGTCGGCACGCGTGCGGATGTCTTCCTCGACGGCGGGGGATTTGTCGAGATTGCGCCATGTGATTTGTAACGGTAGTTCCACTTTGCCTCCCTGTCGGCGCTTGGCGGGGTGGGTCGAGCGGTGAACCCGGACGCTGCGCCCAGGCAGCGCGTCTGCCCTCACACCCTGCCATTGAGACGCGGAACCGCATCTGGCGCAGTCGGGAGCTCTACGTAGATCTCCGGCTCAAGGAAACCTGGGCGGCCGCCGGTCTCGCAGTGCGGCGACTCCCTCAGCCGCATCCGGTCCCATGAAGTTCAGCATCTCGAATGCAAGGCTTGCGTCGAAGGCGGGAGCCGCCTGATTCACCCACAGGTTGAGCGCGCGTTTGGTGAGGCGCGCCGCGTCCTGAGGGCCGGTCGCGATGCGGCGCGCAACCTTCATCGCCTCGTCCATGAGCATGGCGCCTGGCACCGCGCGACTCACGAGGCCGATGCGATCGGCGGTGACGCCATCGATGAAGTCCGCGGTCAACAGGTAGTACTTGGCCTTTGCCAGCCCGCACAGCAGCGGCCAGATAATATTCGCGTGATCACCGGCTGCAACGCCCAGACGGATATGTCCGTCGGTGATTCTTGCTTCCTCGGCCATCAGGCTGATGTCCGCCATGAGCGCAACTGCAAGACCCGCCCCCACGGCAACGCCGTTGATCGCCGAGATGATGATCTTGGTACAACGGGTCATGCCGTAGACGATGTCTCCCGCTTCCCGGAACGCCGCCTGCATGCCCGCGTAGTTGCCGACCATGGTCTCGATCCAGCCGAGATCTCCGCCGGCTGAGAAGGCCTTGCCCTTGCCCGTGATGACAACGACCCGGGTTTCGGGGTCGTCGTCCACGTCCATCCAGATCCGCGACAACCCCCGGTGCAGCGCGGCGTCGGTCGCATTCATAGCGCCGGGACGGTCGATGGTGATGAGCAGCACGCCATCGGGTTGGCGTGCGAACTCGAGCCCCGGATAACGCGAGAACCAGTCATCAGCCATGGCGCTGACTCCTCCGTTGATCTTCTGGTCGAACGCGGGTCACCGGATCAGCGGCTTGTAGCGAATGCGCGTGGGCGCGCTCTCGCCGCCGCTCGCTGCCAGCCGCTTGCGATGGTCAGTTTCGTAGTCGCTGAAGTTACCGGCAAACCATTCGACGTGGGAATCACCTTCGAATGCGAGCATGTGCGTCGCGATTCGGTCGAGGAACCAGCGGTCGTGGGAGATGACGAGCACAGTTCCGGGGAAGTTCAGCAGCGCTTCCTCGAGCGCGCGCAGCGTCTCGACGTCGAGATCGTTGGTCGGCTCGTCGAGCAGCAGAACGTTCGCACCGCGGCGCAGCAGCTTGGCCAGATGTACGCGGTTACGCTCGCCGCCGGAAAGCTGTCCGACGAATTTTTGCTGGTCGGCGCCCTTGAAGTTAAAGCGCGAGACATAGCCGCGCGACTGGATCTCGTATTTGCCAACGCGAATGATGTCCTGACCGTCGGAGATTTCCTCCCACACGGTCTTGCGATCGCCTAACGCATCGCGGCTTTGGTCGACATAGGCGAGATCGACGGTGTCACCAAGGGTGACGCTACCCTGCTCGGGCTTCTCCTGCCCGGTCAGCATGCGAAACAGCGTGGATTTTCCCGCACCATTCGGCCCGATGATGCCGACGATCGCGCCACGCGGAATGCTGACCGTGAGATCGTCGATCAATAAACGATCGCGGAAGCCTTTGGACAGATGCTCGATCTCGATGACCTTTTCCCCCAGGCGTTCACCGGGCGGGATATAGAGCTCTGCAGTCTCATTGCGCGCCTGTACCTCTTTCGACTGCAGCTCTTCGAACCGCTGTAAACGAGCCTTGCTTTTGGCCTGACGCGCCTTGGGATTCGAGCGTACCCATTCAAGCTCCGATTTGATCGCCCGCTGTCGGGCTTTTTCCTGAGAGGCTTCCTGCTCGAGTCGCGCTTCCTTTTGCTCGAGCCAGGCGCTGTAGTTGCCTTCGAACGGAATACCGCGGCCGCGGTCGAGTTCCAAAATCCAGCCAGCCACGTTGTCGAGGAAGTAGCGGTCGTGGGTAACGGCAACCACGGTGCCCGCAAAGTCGTGCAGGAAGCGCTCGAGCCAGGCCACGCTTTCTGCATCCAGATGGTTGGTCGGCTCGTCGAGCAGCAGCATGTCGGGTTTGGACAGCAGCAGTGCGCAGAGCGCGACGCGACGCTTCTCGCCGCCCGACAGTTTGCTCACTTCCGCATCCCAGGGCGGCAGCCGCAGCGCGTCCGCCGCGATATCAAGCTGGCGGTCGATGTCCCATCCGTCGACCGCGTCGATTTCTGATTGCAGTTCGCCTTGCCGTTCCAATAAGCGGTTCATCTCGTCGTCATCGAGCGGCTCGGCAAAACGGTCGGAAATGGCGTTGAACTCACTCAAGAGCTGCATCACGCCGCCGACGCCCTGTTCCACGTTGCCGCGCACGTTGAGCGATTCATCAAGCTGCGGCTCTTGCGGCAAGTAGCCGATACGAATGCCCTTTTGCGGTCTGGCCTCGCCCTCGAACTCGGTATCGACGCCGGCCATGATGCGCAAGAGCGACGACTTCCCCGACCCGTTCAGGCCGAGAACGCCGATTTTTGCGCCGGGGAAAAAAGACAGCCAGATGTTCTCAAGGATCACCCGCTTCGGCGGGACCATCTTGGTCACACCCTGCATCGAGTAAACGTACTGCGCCATGTCTGCGTGGTACCGGTGGGCTGAGCGCTGCGCGCGGAAAGGGCACGCTACAGGCGCAGGCTTGGGGGTTCAATCCCTGTGTCCAGTCCCGGCACTCCGTCGCTGTCGCCATCCTTTCGGAGCGGCCCGTCAGGTGTGGTGTAATGTGTTTGGGGTGAGGGAGTAATCAGGGTGATCACGCGACCATCAGTTCAGGAGCTGATTAGCGGGCTCGCGGCCAATCTTGAGCGTGCGACTGAGCCACAGTCCGGCGTCGATCTTCCGCGTCCGCTGCCTGGGGGTTGCGGCGATTGATGTCCGCGATCCCAATGCGCTGGCGGAAGCCTTGAGGCGCTTGGCGCGAGCGGAGGTGACCGGTGCCGGAGCGACGCGAGGATTATCCAATTGAGCCGCCGAATTCTCTCCCGCGCGGCGGAGCGCGTGGCGCCGCGCTTGCTCGGGTCCCACGTCACCTCCATGGTGGGCGGACAGCGCGTTACCCTGCGCCTCACGGAAGTCGAAGCCTATGGCGGGGTCGGTAATGACCCGGGTTCCCACGCGTTCCGGCGCCGCACCCCGCGCAACGAGACCATGTTCGGGGCGCCGGGTGAGCTATATGTTTACTTCACCTACGGCATGCATTGGTGCGTGAACATTGTCACCGAACGCGAGGGTGTGGCCTCGGCCGTCCTCCTCCGCGCCGGCGCCGTGATCGAAGGCGTCGAGCATGCCCGCGCGCGTCGCATGACATCGCGGCGCGATCTAGACCTTGCCTCGGGTCCCGCGCGTCTCGCGCTTGCACTGGGTATATCTGGCAGTGAAAACGGGCAGGACGTGCTTGGCGCCGAGTCACTGGTCAGACTGAGCCTGCGTCCGCCCGTTGCTGCGGCAGCGATTGGTAGCAGCCCGCGTACGGGGGTATCGGGTGCAGGTGCGTCGATTCCCTGGCGTTTCTATCTGCGGGATGACCCGACGGTCAGCCGCTATCGACCTGCCTGAGTCCGACTTTCCTTCGATCACGGCTCATGCGACCCTCCAAGCCTTAGGGAGGAGGCAGCATGATGACATTTCCAGTGCATGGGTTCGTGGCGCCCGGTTTCGAGCGCGTGCGCGAAGTCTTTGCGCGAAATTTCACCGATGACATCGAGGTGGGCGCGAGTTTTTCTGTAGTGGTTCGCGGAGAAACCGTCGTTGACCTCTGGGGTGGCTATGTCGATCGAGCCTGCACTCGTCCTTGGCAGACTGACACGCTGGTCAACGTTTATTCGACGACCAAAGGTCTGGCGGCTATCGCCTTCGCCTGTCTGGTCGACGACGGACTGCTGACGTACGAGACGCCTGTTGCCATGCTCTGGCCGGAACTTCGCGCTGCTCGCGATGGTCTCTCCGTCGGTCAGCTGCTCTCGCACCAGGCGGGGCTCTGCGGGCTTCGGCGACCGCTCGCCGTCGAGGAGCTCTATGACTGGCGCGGGATGATCGGACATCTCGAAGCCGAGGAACCGCACTGGACGCCGGGTGCAGGTGCGGGCTATCACGCGGTGCTGTGGGGCTTTCTGCCGGGTGAGCTGGTGCGGCGATTAACGGGTCAGACGCTGGGCAAATTGCTCGAAGAACGCATAGCGCGCCCGCTCGGTGCAGATGTTTATCTGGGTTTGCCCGATGTGGAACACGGTCGGGTAGCCGATCTGGTAGGTCCGAACCACGCCCGTCGCCAACCAGATCTCGCGGCGCTTGCCGGGCTGCGCCTTCCGCCCCTGTATGCGTGCGCGTTGCAGAATCCGTCGATACGCCCATGGCAAGACGCTTGCAGTCCGGCTTGGCGGCGCGCGGAGATTGCGGCTGCGAATGCGCAGGCCAATGCCCGCGGCATTGCCCGCATTTATGGCGCAGTAGCGAATGATGGAATGCTCGGCAGTGTGCGCGTGCTCTCGCCCGAGGCGATTCGCGCGCTCACCGTGCAGGAGGTCGGTGACGAGGACGATCTGGTTCTCGGGCGGCCAATGCGGCGCGCGCGTGGCGTTATGCTCAACACCCTGCATCAGTACGGACCGAATCCCGACAGCTTCGGCCACGCCGGAGCGGGCGGCAGCGTGGGATTTGCTGATCCTGCGCGTGGACTCGGGGTGGGCTATGCCATGAACCAAATGCAGCCCGGCATCGAGACCGATACCCGGGGTGGGCGTCTCATCGCGGCGGTATACGACAGTCTCGCGGCAGGTTGATCAGTTTCGGCGCACCGGATCGCCGAAGTTCGCATCGGTGCTGACGCGTCGAGCGATTTGTTGTGCCGGGGCCTGGTACCAGCCCGGGTCTGCGAAATCATCGGGTCCGAGCGAATCACGCACTTTGATGACCGTGAACATGCCGCCCATTTCCAGATTTCCGTAGGGGCCCTTGCCCGCCATCATGGGCAGCGTATTCGCAGGTCCCGGCATGTGACCGGCATCGGTATGCTGCTGATGCTCGGACATGCCGCCGGCGCCCATCGGCATGTAATTCGGCAGGTGGTTGCGAATGCGTTCGGCTGCCTTCGACTGATCGACGCCCACCGGATTGCGCAACGTGTGCCCCATGGGGTTCATGGTGTGATGGGCCATGTGACAGTGAAATCCCCAGTCGCCGGCCACCGCCGTGAATTCGATATCCCGGGTCTGGCCAACACCGATGATCTCAGTGGTTTCGCGGCGCCACTGTGACTCGGGCCAGCGCCCGCCATCGGATCCGGTCACCTCGAATTGCACCCCGTGCACGTGGATCGGATGGTTCCACATCGACAGATTCCCGAGCCGGATTCGCACCCGTTCGCCGGTTTTTGCAACCAGGGGAGCGGTGGCTGGGAAAACCTTGCCGTTGAAGCTCCACAGGTCGAACGCCTGCATCACGAACGGGTCGGGGCGGTAAGTGCCGGGATGCAACGCCCAGTTCTGCAGCAGGATGCCGTAGTCCCGGTCGATGGGGCGCTGCTCACCGTCACGTGGATGCACAATGAAGAGTCCCATCATGCCGAACGCCTGCTGCAGCAGTTCATCGGCATGTGGGTGGTACATGTGCGTTCCATGCTGCCGCAGATCGAATTCGTAGACGAAGGTTTCACCCGGCTGAATGTGCGGTTGACTCAGGCCGCCGACGCCATCCATACCGCTGGGTACCAGCAGGCCGTGCCAGTGAACCGTGGTCGGCTCGGGAAGCCGGTTCGTGACATAAATTCGAACGCGCTCGCCCTCGACCGCTTCGAGCGTCGGACCTGGCGTGCTGCCGTTATAGCCCCAGCAGCGCGCCTGTGACCCCGGAGCGAACTCGTGCAGAACTGGCTCTGCGACGAGGTGGAAGATCCGCACACCCTGTTCCACACGGCTTGGCAGTGACCAGCCGTTGGGGGTCTGCACCGGTCGAAAAGGGGTTGGCTGGGGCGGGACCACGGACCGGCTTGCGGTCGGCGCCGTGGCTGCGCCACCCGACTCAATCGCATGGGTCGCGAGGGCACGGCTGGCACCCAGCGTGGCAATTGATCCGAGGCCCAGAATGGCGAGGGTCTCCCTGCGCGAAGTCATGGTCCATGCTCCTCGGCGTCGTGGTGATGATGTTGATGGTGCTGTTCTGACGGGCGCTTTTGGACAACCTGGGTCAGATTGAGCGTTCGTGCGCCTGGGATCGGCGGCGCTGTGCCGCTCGCCTTCGCGAGTCGCAGACGAGCGCGCCAGTAGCGGGCGAGCGTGTCCACGGTAGTGTTCCAGAGTTCGTACTCGTCGATGCGAGCGTCAAGAAGCTCGAATGGGTCAGCCAGCATGAAGTTGACCTCGCGCTCCAGCTCAGCCGTCAGTCGCGCCTGCGCCGGGATCTGCTCGTCAAGGCGTTCCCGAAGGGCCAGCGCCGTCGCTTGCGCCTCTGCGTGCGCGGTTCTTGCCTCGGCGATGATGTCGAGCTCCAACGCGGCGAGTGCAGCCTCTGCATCTTCGAGGCCAGACTGGGCCCGAAGAATCTTGCCTTGTCCCTGATCGAAGAGAGGGACCTCGAATACCATCGAGGGTCCAGCGCGCGTGCTGTTCTCGTCGTCGCGTTCGCCGCTGACGCCAAGATCAATTTCTCCCAGATAGCGGAAGCGGCGCGTCACGCCGAGTTCAAGAGCCTGTTGCTCGACGCGCTTGCGCGCGGCGATAAGGTCGAGACGAGCCGTCTGAGCCTGCTCGAGTGCCGAATCGAGCCCGGGCAGCACCGGGTCCGGCAGCGGAATCTGGGCGGCTCGCATCGCTTGTTCCGGAAGCACCACGCCGATGCGTCGCAGCAACACCTGGCGGGCTCTCGCCTCTTGTGCCTGGGTGGCGTGAGCCGCGACGCGGGCTTCAGACCCCTGCAATTGCTGCCGTGCGAGATCTTTCGCGGGCAGATTGCCGGCCGAGTAGTAGGCCTGCGCGAGCTCCGTTCGCGCGGTCGCGGCATCCGCAGCGCGTGCGGTAATGTCGTTCCGCCCTCGAGCAATGAGCCAGTCGAACCAGGCATGCGCAATGGTGCTAGCCAGTTGCTGTGCGGTGGCCCCGACCTCAGCCTGAAGGCGATCGTATTCGGTAGCCGCAATCCGTCGACGCGCTGGCATCAGCAAGAACTCGCTGAAGCGTAGAGAGAGATCGATACCGAACGCTGACCGCTGATCGACGCGGTCAGGCAGCAGCAGATCGATACCCAGTCGAGGATTACTCAGGCGCCCTGCTGCGTAGACATCGGCGGCGCCGAAGCCGAGTTGCGCCATGGCGCGGCGCATATCCGGGTTGCAGCCGAGCCCCAGTGTGATGGCGTCTGCCAGCGTCTGGACGCTGTGTCCGGCGCAGGCAGCCGGATCTTGTGCTGCAGGTAGCGCTATGCCCCGCACACCCAGCAGATCGCTGAGCCCGGAGCGGGCTTCTTCGGGCGGGAGGCTTGTGCACCCCGCGGCAAGCAGCGCCACCATCATGATCACGGGTCTCAGATGGGGTTTGCCACGCATACGAGGGTACTCTCGAGAATGCGATCGAGATTGTAGCAGAGGGGTTCGTATGGCTATTGTCGATACGAGATAGCGCGAAACGGACTCGGGAGGGGGTGATGACCCATTGGCAGGGACGCACGGCGATCGTTACGGGGGCGGCGTCAGGCATTGGACGCGCGGCAGTCGAGCGCATTCTGGAACTGGGTGGACGGATCGTCGCGGTAGATCTTGTCAGCGCAGACGCAGGCTGGATCGCGGAGCTAGCGGACACGGGTAAACCCATAGTGTTTCTCGCCGGCGATGTGACCGAGCCTGCGACCAACGCCGCGGCGGTTGAGGCGGCGGAACCGCTGGGCGGTGTCGATGCGGTGCTGCTGAACGCGGGGTTGCCCGTCAACGGCACGCTTGAAAGCGTCACCATGGAAGCGTTCGACCGGGTGCTTGCGGTCAATCTGCGCGCCGTGGTGCTGGGCGTACGCGCGGCGCTGCCCGCGCTCCGTCGCAGCGCGTCGCCCGCTGTTGCGGTAACCGCGTCGGTCTCTGGTCTCGGCGGTGATCCCGGACTCTGGGCGTACAACGCGGCAAAGGGCGGTGTGATCAATTTCGTGCGCTCGGCGGCGCTGGAACTGGGACGCGAAGGCATCAGGATCAACGCGGTTTGCCCGGGGCCGATACATACCGGCATGACCGGTGCATTGCGCCAAAGCCCCGCCCATGAGGCGCTCAGGCGCCACATTCCGCTGGGGCGCTGGGGTGAAGCAGACGAGGTGGCCTCGGTGCTGGTGTTCCTCGCCTCGCCGGCAGCCTCCTTCGTTAATGGTGCCGTGGTGCCCGTAGACGGTGGGGTATCAGCGAGCAGTGCCCAGTTCACGCCCTGGGGCGATCGCATCGAGACCTGACGCCAGGTCTGGTGCTGCGCTCATCTTGCCGATGAACGGTTTTCGCATCGGCGCGCGTGCAGGCTCGTCTATAATCCGCGCCTTCGCAGTGAGGGTGCCGCCATGTTTGCATTAGACGCACGAATTGCCGGGTTCGACGACGAGATCGCGTCCGCGATAGCGGAAGAGGCGGAGCGCCAGGAAGACCACATCGAGCTCATAGCTTCGGAGAACTATGCAAGCCCTCGGGTCATGGAAGCCCAGGGCAGCGTATTGACCAACAAGTACGCGGAAGGCTATCCGCACAAGCGCTACTACGGCGGTTGCGAGTACGTCGACAAGGTCGAGGTGCTCGCCATCGAGCGCGCCAAGGCGCTGTTCGGCGCCGACTATGCCAACGTACAACCCCATTCCGGTTCTCAGGCCAATGCGGCGGCCTACCTTGCGCTGCTCAACCCGGGCGACACGATTCTCGGCATGAGTCTCGATGCCGGCGGTCACCTCACCCACGGGGCGGCCCCCAATTTTTCTGGCAAGGTTTACAAAGCCGTGCAATACGGGCTTGATCCGGTGACCGGCGAGGTCGACTACGCCCAGATGGAGCAACTGGCGCAGGAGCACCGGCCGAAGCTTCTGATCGGCGGATTCTCGGCATACTCGCGCACGCTCGACTGGGCGCGCTTCCGCGCCATTGCAGACAGCGTGGGCGCCTACCTGCTGGTGGATATGGCGCACGTCGCAGGACTGGTCGCAGCGGGCGTGTATCCAAGCCCCATTCCGCACGCGGATGTCGTGACGTCCACCACGCACAAGACGCTGCGTGGCCCTCGCGGCGGGATCATCCTGGCGCGCTCCAATCCGGACATTGAAAAGAAACTCAATTCCGCGCTGTTTCCTGGATCCCAGGGGGGGCCGCTCATGCACGTGATCGCGGCAAAAGCGGTCTGTTTCAAGGAGGCGCTCGCGCCGGAGTTCCGCGTTTATCAGCAGCAGGTGCTGACCAACGCCCGGGTGATGGCGTCGGGATTCCAGTCGCGCGGTTACAACGTAGTCTCGGGCGGCACCGACAACCATCTGTTCCTGCTCGACCTGGTGGATAAGGGGATCACCGGCAAGGATGCGGATGCCGCGCTGGGTCGCGCGTTCATCACCGTGAACAAGAATGCCGTGCCGAACGATCCCAGATCGCCCTTCGTGACCAGTGGTCTGCGCATTGGAACGCCCGCGGTCACCACCCGTGGGTTCCGCGAGGACGAATGCGCGACGCTCACCGGCTGGATGTGCGACGTGCTGGATGACATCGGCAACGACAACATGATCGCCACCGTGCGTCAGCGAGTCATCGAACTGTGCCGCCGCTTCCCCGTGTACGGCGCGCGTCCCTGAGGTCGTCGTGCACTGTCCGTTCTGCAGCGCTGAAGATACCAAGGTGATTGACTCGCGCCTGGTTGCCGAGGGCGAGTCCGTGCGTCGCCGACGGGAGTGCCTCACCTGCGGCGAACGATTCACAACGTTCGAGACCGCGGAACTTGTGATGCCGCGCATCGTGAAGCGCGACGGATCACGCGAGCCGTTCGATGACAACAAGCTGCGGCGCGGGTTCACACGAGCGTTGGAAAAGCGTCCGGTCGGCGTCGAGACCATCGAAGACGCAATCACGCGCATCATGCAGCAGCTGCGTGCAACCGGTGAGCGTGAGCTGCCGTCGCGCGCGGTGGGAGAAGCTGTCATGTCTGCTTTACGCGATATCGATGCGGTTGCCTACGTGCGCTTTGCCTCGGTGTACCGGGATTTCCAGGACGTAAGCGAGTTCCAGAGGGAAATCCAGAACCTCGCCGCTGCCCCGCCGGCGACCCAGTCATCCTCATGATCTCGGAATCCGATCTCCTTTATTTGCGTGGCACGGTTGAACTGGCGGAGCAGGGGCTATTCTCCTGCGCACCCAATCCCAGGGTCGGCTGCATCATCGTTCGGGACGGGCGTGTACTCGGTCGCGGCGCTCATCTGCGTACCGGCGGTTCTCATGCAGAAGTGGTTGCGCTTGCCGACGCGGGTGGCGACGCTGCGGGTGCTACCGTCTATGTCAGTCTCGAGCCGTGTGCGCACCACGGTCGCACGCCTCCTTGTGTCGACGCGCTGATTCGGGCGAACGTGCGGCGCGTTGTTGCGGCCATGCGCGACCCTTACGCGCGCGTTGCAGGCGAAGGTTTTCGGCGCCTGCGCGAGGCTGGCATTGTCACGGAAGTGCGAGAGTTGCCCGAAGCGCTAGCCCTTAACGCAGGCTATCGCAGCCGTATTCGTTGGGGTCGACCGTGGGTGCGTCTCAAGGTGGCGGCCTCCCTGGATGGACGAACCGCCATGGCCTCGGGAGAGAGTCGTTGGATTACCGGGTCAGCCGCACGAGCCGACGTTCAGTACTGGCGAGCGCGCAGCTGTGCCGTCATCACGGGCAGCGGTACTGTCCTCGCTGACGACCCGGCGTTGACCGTGCGCGAACCAGGGTTTGCCGTCGAGGGCGTGCTTCGTCAGCCGCTGCGTGTCATTCTCGACAGCCAACGCCGCGTTGGCGCGAGCGCTGCCGTGTTCCGAGAGCCCGGCGAGGCGCTCGTGGTGCATGGCGGTAACGTGTCACAGGATGCGGTCGCGTCGCCGGGTATCGAGTATTTCCACTGCGGCGCCGACAGCATCGATCTGCCGGAGCTGCTCGATGCCCTCGGCGCGCGCGGCATGAACGAGGTGCTCGTAGAGGCGGGCCCGCGCCTGATCGGCAGCTTCCTCGCTGAGGGGCTATGGGATGAAATTCTTTTGTACATGGCGCCTAAATTTCTTGGCAGTAGCGCCCGTCCGATCGCTCTGCTGCCGATAGACCGCCTGGCCGACAGCGTCGAGGCGACAATTCGGGACTGTGTACAGGTTGGAGCCGATCTGCGCCTCACCCTCGTCCCCGCGCGTGAGGATTGACCGGATGTTTCGCCCCCTTTGCCCGCGAGGCCATGCATGAGCAGTACGGGTGCTTGGG
>JBMTYG010000061.1:0-17196 GCA_049454295.1 Pseudomonadales bacterium | reverse complement strand
AGCTCATCGTTCGGCGCCACCGCGACCACCGGCATGTTCTCGTCAACCAGCGCAAGCGGGCCGTGCTTCAGCTCGCCCGCCGCGTAGCCCTCGGCGTGAATGTAGGAGATCTCCTTGAGCTTGAGCGCGCCTTCGAGCGCCACCGGGTAGAGCGTTCCCCTGCCAAGGAACAGCGCGTGGTCCACATCAAGGAAGCGTTCGGCCAGCTTTCTGAGCGCGGTGTCCAGTCGCAAGGTTTCTTCGAGCACATCATCAAGATGGTGCAGCGCGGCGACGATTTCCGCTTCGCGCGCGGCATCGAGGCCGTGTCGGCGACCAAGCATGAGGGCAAACAGCAGCAGATTGACCAGCTGCGCGGTAAACGCCTTTGTCGACGCAACCCCAACCTCCGTGCCCGCCTGCAGCATGATGCGCAGGTCCGACTCGCGCGCCAGGGAACTTGTCGCCACATTGCACAGGGTCAGGGACGCAAGGTACCCCGACTCGCGCGCGATGCGAAGCGCAGCGAGCGTGTCAGCTGTTTCGCCCGACTGCGAGATGGTGACGAACAAGGTATCCGGCTGCACGGCGACATGGCGATAGCGGAATTCGCTCGCTATCTCCACCTGACAGGGAATGCCCGCCAGCTCCTCAATCCAGTAGCGCGCTACGCTTGCCGCATAAAAGCTGGTTCCGCACGCGACCAGCGTCACGGCACGCGCCCGATCCATAATGGGTTTTGCGGCTACGCCAAGAAACTCCTCGAGTACTCTGCTGCGCCCAAGGCGACCCTCAAGAGAGTCGCGAATCACCGCGGGTTGCTGGTGAATCTCCTTCTGCATGAAGTGCCGATAGTTGCCGCGGTCAGCATCGTCGTGCCCAAGCTCGAGTCGCTGTACCGACCGCTCTGCCAGCAGTCCGTGCCGATCAAAGACCCGGTAGCTGTCGCGCCTGAGTTCGACAACGTCGCCCTCCTCAAGGAACGCGAATCGATCGGTCACCGGGCGCAGGGCGAGCGGGTCCGAAGCGAGAAAGTTCTCGCCAATGCCGATGCCGAGAACCAGCGGGCCACCCATACGGGCTGCCACGATCTGATCTGGATTGTCATGGGTCAGCACCGCGAGTGCATAGGCGCCTTCAAGTCTGGCAATCGTCGACTGGACCGCTTGGAGCAAGGGCTGACCCTGCACCAAATAGTGATCGACCAGGTGAACGATCACCTCGGTGTCGGTTTGCGAGGCGAAGACATAGCCCAGACCACGCAGCTCGTCGCGCAGGATTTCGTGATTCTCGATGATGCCGTTGTGCACCAGCGCGACCCGATCACCCGACATGTGCGGATGCGCGTTGTGCTCGCTTGGCGCACCATGCGTCGCCCATCGCGTATGCGCGATGCCGATACGCCCGTCAACAGGACGCGCAGCGCAGTCATCCGCGAGCTGCCGCACCTTGCCAAGTTTGCGCCGCAGATCGATACCACCGGTCGGACGAATCACCGCCAGACCCGCGGAATCGTAACCTCGGTATTCCAGTCGCTGCAGGCCTTCGAGCAGGATGGGGGCGACGCTTCGATCCGCTACCGCCGCAACGATGCCGCACATCAGCCGTGTTCTCCCGAGCTGGACTTGTCTTCGGGTGGCCTTCGACGATCAGGGCGCACCCAGCCGCTGATATTGCGTTGCCGGCTGCGTCCCACGGCGAGATCCCCTTGCCCGATTCTTGTGGTCACAGTCGAACCCGCAGCAACAAAAGCATCCGATGCGATCTCGATCGGTGCGACCAGCGTGCTGTTGGTACCTACGAAAACGCGATCGCCGATCGTCGTCGGATGCTTGTCGATGCCGTCATAGTTGCAGGTCACAGTGCCTGCACCAACGTTGCAATCCGCGCCCACGGTGGCGTCGCCGAGGTAGGTCAAATGGTTGGCCTTTGACCCCGGACCCATGACCGTCTTCTTGGTTTCGACGAAGTTGCCGATGCGCACACCAGAGCCAAGACGAGTACCCGGACGAATACGGGCAAACGGACCGACGACGGCTTCCTCGCCCAGTTCCGCGCCATCGACGAGCGTATACGCCTCCACCCGAGCACCATTGCCGAGCACGGCGTTCTTGAGCACGGCACCCGGGCCGACGTAGACATCGTCCCCAAGCACCACGCGGCCTTCGATTATCACGTTGACATCCAGAAAGCAGTCCAGCCCGTGCGTCAGAACGCCGCGTAGGTCGATCCGCGCCGGATCCGCAAGACCGAGACCCGCGGCGAGCAATCGGCTGGCTGCGCGCTGTTGGTAGAGCCGCTCTAGCGTCGCCAGCTGTCCGCGATCGTTGACCCCTAGCGCCTCTCCAGCGTCTGCCATGATTTCCGCGTGAACCCGTTGCCTGGCATCGACCGCGAGGCCGATTACATCGGTTAGGTAGAACTCACCCTGAGCATTGTGCGGTGTGATGGCAGCAAGATGGCGGGAAAGGGTTGTCGCCGTGGCTGCCAGAATGCCTGTATTGATCTCGCGAAGCGCGCGCTCACGGGGGGTTGCGTCTCGATATTCGACGATGCGGAGCACGCGGCCCGCATCATCGCGCACGATTCTGCCCAGTTCCGCGGCATCCGCCGGTTGCGCCGTCAGCAGGGATACCTCCGCGTTATCCAGCGCTGCCACGCACGCACGCAGCGCTTCCGCCGACATGAGCGGCACGTCCCCGTACACAACCAGAACTTGAGACTCGGGATTGATGTCGGGCAGCGCTTGCTGCACCGCATGACCGGTGCCGCGCTGGGTCTCCTGCAGCACCCAATTAAGCGGAATCTGACCGTGGTACTCGCGGTCCGTGTGTTGCCGAACCAGGTCCGCCTGATGCCCCACAACCACGTGAATACGTTCGGCTGGAAGCGCGTGAAGGGTGTCCAGGACATGAAACAACATGGGGCGCGACGCAAGGGTCTGCAGCACTTTGGGCTTGCGCGAGGCCATGCGTTTCCCTTGGCCGGCGGCCAGGAGCACTACCTCGAGAGGGCGGGCCTGGGACATGGTTCGCGACTCCGAACCCGGGAGGGTCGTTATAACTGGCTTCAGTATAGACACTGAAGCCAGAACGTAGGCTTAACGCCTGCGACGACGCAGCTCTTCCACCGTACGCTGACGAGCCATCGCTTCCGCAAGCTGCGCGGCCGCCAGGCTGAACTCCATATCAGCTGCGCGATCCTCGAGGGCGCGCCGCGCCGCCTCCTGGGCTTCAGCTGCCGCTGCTTCATCAATATCCTCGGCGCGAACCGCGGTGTCGGCCAGGACGGTGACTACGCTGGGCTGCACCTCAAGGAACCCACCGGAGGCAAAGAACACTTGCTCCTCGCCATTGTCGAGGCGCAGCCGCACCGGACCCGGGCGAATAGCCGTCAGGAGTGGGGCGTGGCCGGGCATAACACCCAACTCCCCTAGCGTGCCGGTCAGGGTTAGCGACTGCACGCGCCCGGAGAAAATCTCCTCTTCCGCGCTCACGATGTCACAGTGGATGGTCATCGCCATGAGTGTGTTCTCCCGCGCGAGCCTGCGCGCTCAACTCAACCCTGCAGCCGCTTTGCTTTCTCTGCCGCGTCTTCGATGGTGCCGACCATGTAGAACGCGTCTTCCGGCAGGTGGTCATACTCGCCGTCCAGAATCGCTTTGAAGCTGCGCACGGTATCCGCGCGGCTGACGTAGGTACCAGGATTGCCCGTGAACACTTCGGCAACGAAGAACGACTGCGAGAAGAACTTCTGGATCTTCCGAGCACGGTAGACGAGCTGCTTGTCCTCTTCGGACAGCTCGTCCATACCGAGAATGGCGATGATGTCCCGGAGCTCCTGATAACGCTGCAGAACCTGCTGCACGCCGCGCGCCACCTCGTAATGCTCCTGGCCGACCACCAGCGGGTCGAGCTGACGGCTCGTGGAGTCAAGCGGATCCACCGCGGGGTAGATACCGAGGTCAGTGATCGCGCGCGATAGCGTCACGGTGGAGTCGAGGTGCGCAAACGTGGTCGCCGGCGATGGGTCGGTAAGGTCGTCAGCCGGCACATACACGGCCTGCACCGAGGTGATCGAACCCGTCTTGGTCGTCGTAATGCGCTCCTGAAGAACACCCATCTCTTCTGCGAGCGTGGGCTGATAGCCCACCGCAGACGGCATACGACCCAACAGCGCCGACACCTCAGTCCCTGCGAGCGTGTAACGATAGATGTTGTCCACGAACAGGAGCACGTCGCGCCCTTCGTCGCGGAACTTCTCAGCCAGCGTAAGTCCGGTCAGCGCAACACGCAGGCGGTTACCCGGCGGTTCATTCATCTGGCCGAACACCAGCGAGATCTTGTCGAGAACCCCGGACTCCTCCATCTCATGGTAGAAGTCGTTACCTTCCCGGGTTCGCTCGCCCACGCCCGCAAACACCGAGAGACCCGAATGTTCGGTCGCGATGTTGCGAATGAGCTCAAGCATGGTCACGGTCTTGCCTACGCCGGCCCCACCGAAAAGTCCCACTTTGCCGCCCTTCGCAAACGGGCAGATGAGGTCGATGACCTTGATACCGGTTTCGAGAAGCTCGTTGCCGCCGCGCTGGTCTTCATAACTCGGCGGAGCGCGATGGATGGGCATGGACTCACGCGCATTCACCGGGCCCTTTTCATCGATAGGCTCGCCCAGCACATTCATGATGCGCCCAAGGGTTTCTTCACCGACTGGAATGCTGATCGGGCTACCTGTGTTCACCACGGGCAGGCCACGGGCAAGCCCGTCGGAAGAGCCCATGGCGATGGTACGAACGATGCCATCACCCAGCTGCTGCTGCACTTCGAGGGTCAGACCCGCTTCAGTGACCGTGAGCGCGTCGTATACGTTCGGAACGTTGTCGCGCGGAAACTCCACGTCGATGACTGCACCAATGATCTGGACGATGCGACCACTGCTCATGTTTGACTGCCTCTCTCAAAGAGCACGCTCACGCGCGCCTGTTCGATTGTTCTTTCGGGCGCGATCAGACCGCTGCCGCGCCACCGACGATCTCGGCGATTTCCTGGGTAATGGCTGCCTGACGCGCGTTGTTGTAAATCAACGTGAGCTCGTCGATGAGCTTCGCCGCGTTCTCGGTAGCGTTTTTCATGGCGATCATCTTGGCCGCCTGTTCGCACGCGTGGTTCTCAACCACCGCCTGATAGACCTGCGACTCGACGAATCGCGTCACCAATCCCTCGATCAGAGGGCGAGCCTCCGGCTCATACAGGTAATCCCAGCGATGCTTGAACGACGCATCTTCGAGCGCGTCCAATGGCAGCAGCTGGCGGATCTTGGGCGCCTGGGTCATCGTGTTGACGAAATCATTACTGACCACGTAGAGCCGATCGATCCGACCCTCTTCAAACGCCGTCAACATTACACGAATGCCGCCGATCAGCTCCTGCACGGTCGGCACTTCGCTCAAGCCGCTCAGCGCAGCCACCACGTTTCCGCCCACCGAGCGGAAGAATGAGGCCGCTTTATTGCCAATCAGCGCGAGGTCGATCTCGACACCCTGGTTGTGCCATTGCGCCATGTCCCGAACCAGCGTCCGGAACAGGTTCACATTCAACCCGCCGCACAGACCCTTGTCCGTGGAGACCACGATGTAGCCAATGCGTCGGACCTCGCGCGCCTGCATAAAGACGTGCTTGTACTCCGGATTAGCGTTCGCAAGGTGCCCTATCACCGCGCGGATCTTCTCAGAGTACGGCTTGCCTTCACGCATACGCTCTTGGGTACGCCGCATCTTGCTCGCAGCCACCATCTGCATGGCGCTGGTGATCTTCTGCGTGTTCTTCACGCTTCCGATCTTTTTCTTAATTTCCTTGCCGACGGCCATCGGAAACTCCGGTCGGGATCAGAAGCTGACGGTCTTCTTATACGCTTCAATCGCCGCCCGCATTTGGGAGACGATACCGTCGTTGTACGCACCGGTTTCGTTCACCGTGCGCATGAAATCGGCGTGCTGTTCACGCATGTAAGCAAGCAGCCCGCGTTCGAAATCCAGCACACGGTTCACCGGCACATCGCGCAGGAAGCCTTCGTTTGCCGCGAACAGGCTGACCCCCATTTCCGCGACGCTCATCGGCTGATACTGCTTCTGTTTCATAAGCTCGGTGACACGCTGACCGTGTTCGAGCTGGCGCCGAGTCGCCTCGTCCAGATCGGAGGCGAACTGGGAAAACGCCGCTAGCTCCCGATACTGGGCAAGAGCGAGCTTAATACCGCCCGAGATCTTCTTCATGAACGGCACCTGCGCAGAACCACCCACGCGGGACACCGAAATACCGGGGCTCATCGCCGGCCGCACACCGCTGTTGAAGAGATCAGAGTCGAGGAAGATCTGACCGTCGGTGATCGAGATCACGTTGGTCGGAACGAATGCGGAAACGTCACCCGCCTGCGTTTCAATGATCGGCAGGGCGGTGAGAGAGCCTGTCTTGCCCTTAACGCGACCCTCAGTGATCTTTTCTACGTACTCCGCATTCACACGCGCGGCTCGCTCGAGCAGCCGAGAGTGCAGGTAAAACACGTCTCCCGGATACGCCTCACGACCCGGGGGCCGCTTCAGGAGCAGGGAAATCTGACGGTAAGCCCAGGCCTGTTTGGTCAAATCGTCATAAATGACCAGGGCATCTTCGCCATTGTCGCGGAAGAATTCGCCCATGGAACATCCCGCATAGGGCGCGATGAACTGCATCGGCGCAGGATCAGACGCGCTCGCAGAGACCACAATGGTGTATTCCATCGCGCCGTACTCTTCGAGCGTGCGCACGATGTTGGCGACGGTCGACATTTTCTGACCGATCGCGACATAGATGCACTTAATGCCGCTCGACTTCTGGTTGATGATCGCGTCGATGGCGATTGCGGTCTTCCCGATCTGACGGTCACCAATGATCAGCTCCCGCTGACCGCGACCGATGGGCACCATGGCATCGATCGCTTTGAGCCCGATCTGTACCGGCTGATTAACCGACTGACGCGCAATAACCCCCGGGGCGACCTTTTCGATCGGAGAGGAGAGCGTTGCGCCCAGCGGGCCCTTACCGTCAATCGGGTTACCGAGAGCGTCCACCACGCGGCCCAGTAGCTCATTCCCCACCGGTACTTCCAAGATGCGTCCGGTGCAACGCGCCTTCATCCCTTCGGATAGACCCTTGTAGTCACCTAGCACGACGACACCCACGGAGTCGCGCTCCAGGTTCAGCGCCATGCCATAGAGCCCGCCCGAGAACTCGATCATCTCGCCGTACTTGGCGTCCGCCAGCCCGTGGATCCGGACGATACCGTCCGAAACGCCGACGATGGTGCCTTCGTTCTGTGCTTCCGCCCGAACATCGAGACTCTCGATACGACGCTTGATGATGTCGCTGATTTCGGAGGGGTTCAGTTGCTGCATGTTGGATTCCTCAGTTTCTGTTCGGCGGACCGGCTCGGCGTCCGGCTCGCGTCAGGCCCGTTGCAGAGACTCTGCAAGTCGCGCCAGACGCCCGCGCAGGGAGCCATCCACGACCGTATCGCCAGCGCGGATAACCGCGCCGCCCACCAGTCCGGGGTCAACCCGACTGGTCATATTCACTTCACGCGAGTACCGGCGCGCGAGCGCGTCCCGAAGCAGAGTGGCCTGCGCTTCGGTTAGCGGGAAGGCGGACACCACTTCGACATCCAGCACCTGCTCTTCTTGCGCCTTAAGTTCTTCGAACTGGGCGTTGATTTCGCCGATCAGGGCGAGCCGCTTGTTACGCGCGAGCAGGTCCACCAGAGCACGACCACGGTCATCCAGCGCTTCCGCGCAAAGCGCTGCTAACCGCCGCGCCTTATCTTGCTCAGTGACATCCGGCGACTCCAAGAGCTGTTGGACCAAGGGCTCCGCCGCCACTGCGGCCAGTAGAGCCAGCATGTCGCCCCATGGACCCAGCCGAGCCTGGGATTTCGCGAGCTCGAAGACGGCTTTGGCGTAGGGCCTTGCCAGAGTTGCGATTTCAGCCATTCAGGATTGCCTCAATCAAAGCTCTGCGGCCAACTGGCGCAGGAGCGCATCGTGCGCAGTGGCGTCGATCGACGCGCCAATGATGCGCTCAGCGCCCACCAACGCGAGTGTCGCTACCTGTCCTCGCAAGGCTTCCTTGGCGCGATTGATCTCCTGACCGAGCTCAGCCTGCTGCGCCTCGCGCAACCGATCGCCCTCCGCACGCGCTTCCACCTTCGCCGACTCAATCATGTTCGACGCCTGCTGACGCGCCTGATCGATCAGACGCGACGCTTCTTCCTTGGCCTCGCGCAGCTGATCCGCTGCGCGATCCTGCGCCAGCTTCAGGTTGGTCTCTGCGCGCTCCGCGGCTGCGAGCCCTTCGCCAATCGCCGCCTGACGGTCGCGCATGGCTTTGACCACCGGCGGCCAGATGAACTTCCAGCAGAACCAGACAAACACGAAAAACGTGATGCTCTGGCCAATGAGCGTCAGGTTGAGAGTCATATGCTCACCTCGATCCTTGTCACACCGCACGACCCGCGGTTGGCGGGGCTCACGGCGAGAATCCCATCAGCGCCGTGCCGAACCCCGGTTGAGCGGGGCATACGGACGCGCGCCGGCGGAGTTAGACGGCGAAGACCAGATACAAACTGATACCCACCGCAATCATGGGTACAGCGTCCACCAGACCCAGCACGATGAAGAGCTGGGTGCGCAGCATCGGCAGCAGCTCAGGCTGGCGCGCAACGCCTTCCATGAACTTGCCGCCGAGGATGGCCACACCGATGGCGGCGCCTACGGCACCGAGACCCATCATCAGGGCTGCAGCAATAAACAAAACTGACTGTTCCATGATCACTCCCAGTTTCCAGTTGTCGATGCCCGCGAAGGCGGTCGATTAGTGCTCGGATTCCACGTCGTGGGCCTGAGCCAGATACACCACGGTGAGAACGGCGAAAACGAAGGCCTGCAGCGTTATCACGAGCACGTGGAAAACGGCCCACGCCCATTGCAGAACCCCCGCGAACACGCTGAACACGACGCCACCCGCGAACATCAGCGCGATCAGGATAAAGATCATTTCCCCGGCGTACAGGTTGCCGAAAAGACGCAAGCCAAGCGAGATTGGCTTCGCGATCAGGGTGACGCCTTCGAGAATGAAATTGACCGGCGCAAAAGCCTTGGGAAACGGGT
Source organism: Pseudomonadales bacterium (assembly GCA_049454295.1). Taxonomy (GTDB): domain Bacteria; phylum Pseudomonadota; class Gammaproteobacteria; order Pseudomonadales; family Azotimanducaceae; genus UBA7803. Next base: position 8,021 of record JBMTYG010000061.1, on the reverse strand, counting down.
GGAACAACAGCTCGCCCATAAAGCCGCCGAACCCCTTGCACTTGATGCTGTAATAAATAATCAACAAGAAGACTGCTATGGCCATGCCCATGGTGATATTTGGGTCGGTTGACGGAACGATCTTCAGGAAGGGAACGCCAAGCGCGTGCGCGAGTCCCGGCAGCCAATCGATGGGGAGCAGGTCCATCAGATTCATGAGGAACACCCACACAAAAATTGTGAGCGCAAGCGGGGCGATGAGGTCGTTTTTGTGACTAAAGATGCTGCGCGTCGTGTCATCGATGAAATCGACAATCATCTCAACGAAATTCTGTAGCCCGCCTGGGACACCCGCCGTTGCCTTGCGCGAGGCGCTAAAAAACAGCGCCAGGAAAATCGCTCCGAGTGCGATGGAGAACCCCATGGTGTCGACGTTGATCGACCAGAACCCCATCGCCTGCGCCTGCTCAGCCGATTCAGCAAATCCCCATGAGCCATCGGGATGCTTGCCATAGACGAGATTGGTCAGGTGGTGCCGAATGTACTCGCCGGAATTTTCTGCCGCACTAGCCATGCCGTTTCACTTTTTCCTGTCGAGGGACCGCGGACCGGACCACACGTATGCCACTTGCACCAGCGCCAGAGTTCCGAAGAAGCCCAGGGCGGCTGGAGCCCACCAAACGAACGTAGCCACCATCAGCAGCGCCATCAAAACCGAACGCGCGATCCACAAGCCAATAAGCGCCTGCGGATTCGAGGTTCGCGCGAGCCGGAAGGCGTACCACCCGTTCGCCACGACGCAAATGAAGCCTGCCGCAAGCGCCGCCAAGGCTTCGTGAACGCTGACGCCCAAAAGCACCAGCGAACAGACCACGGCTATGACCCCCTGCGTCAGAACAATGCGCTGGGGAAGCCCTTGCACCGGGGAGTGAACCATTCGGTTACCGCCCCAAAAAAACCGCGCGGATTATAGGTAGGGGGTATCCGCCATTCAATGAAATTCAGCGGATATGCGCGAGGATGCCATCCAATTCTTCGAGTGACGAGTACCGAATAACCAGTTGACCCGCACCATTGGGCTTGTGCTGGATAGCCACCGGCGCACCGAGGCGCTCTGCCAGGCTCTGCTCCAACTGTCGGGTATCCGCCGATCTGTCGCCTCCGCGCTCTGGCGTTTTCGATCCGTTGTCTGGCTTGGGTGCGAGAAGCTCGCGCACCATCGTTTCAGCCTGCCGCACTGAGAGCTGACGGTCCGCAATGACTCGCGCCAAACGCTCTTGCTCCAACGGATCAAGCGACAACAGCGCGCGCGCATGGCCCATTTCAATGACACCCTGATCGAGCAGTTCCCGCACGGCCGGAGGGAGGTTGAGAAGGCGTAGCAGATTGGTGACGGCAACACGGGATTTGCCGACAGCATCAGCAACCTGTTGTTGGGTCAGAGAAAACTCGTCCCTGAGCCGCTGGAGCGCGAGCGCTTCCTCAAGCGGATTGAGATTTTCGCGCTGGATATTTTCGATGAGCGCCATGGCCGAGGCACGATCGTCGGCAACCTCTTTCACCACGGCAGGAATCTGTTCCAGCCCCGCTATGCGAGCCGCTCGCCAGCGCCGCTCGCCCGCAATCAGCTCATACCCGCCCTGAGGCCGAGGGCGCACGACAATCGGCTGCATGAGCCCTTGCGCCCGAATCGACGCGGCCAGCTCGTTCAGACTGTCCTCTGTAAAAATCCGGCGTGGTTGATAGCGCCCGCGCACAATCTGGTCGAGCGCTATCTCTGTGATCGAGCCTTCCGGGACCGCGGACACGTCATCCGCCGTGGATAACAGGGCATCCAGACCTCGGCCGAGCCGACGCTTGCTCACGCCGGGCTCCCCGATAGACGACGACGAATTTCTCCGGCCAGCGCCATGTACGCCACAGCCCCGCGCGAATGCCGGTCGTAGAGGATAACCGGAAGGCCGTGACTGGGCGCCTCGGCGAGTCTCACGTTGCGAGGAATAACGGTGCGAAACACCTGGTCCCCAAAGTGCTTGATGAGTTGGCGCGAGACGTCCTGCGTCAGGCTGCTTCTTGGATCATACATCGTACGCAACAACCCCTCTATCGATAGAGTGGGGTTAGCCTTGCTGCGTACGCCCTCGATCGTCTCAAGCAATGATGACAGACCCTCCAGCGCGAAATATTCGCACTGCATGGGGATGAGCACGCTGTGCGAAGCAATGAGCGCGTTCAAGGTCAGTATGTTGAGCGACGGCGGGCAGTCGATGAGCACGAAGTCGTAACCGCGCGCGTCGAGTGCCAACCGGTCCCGCATGCGGAACTCGCGGCGGGTCTGGGCCATCAACTCGACCTCCGCTGCCGTCAGGTCCGCGCCGCCGGGCATCAGATCATACCCCGCCTGACAGCGTCGGGTTACCGTCGGCAACGCGACCGCATGAACGAGCCAGTCGTAGACTGAAAACTCGAGCGCATTCTTGTCCACGCCCGAACCCATCGTGGCATTGCCCTGAGGATCCAGATCGATCAGCAGCACATTACTGCCAGACAGTGCGAGCGACGCGCACAGATTGACGCTGGTAGTGGTCTTGCCGACACCGCCTTTCTGATTCGCTACCGCTATGACTCTGGTCACTGGCGTCGTCTCGGTCCGTTAATCGCTTGCATGATCGCTTAAAGGGTAGTTGGCAGGCTTGCGATGTCTAGGCGCGCCCAACCACTCGGATTTCGTGCTCAAGAGGAAGCCCTGGGATCAAGACCAGGCACCGCTCGATTTCCCGACAGCCTCTCGGTAGCGACACGTCTGACACTCGGTCCGCTGGCGTCTGACCCGAGGCCATCAGTACCAGCCGTCCCTTCGGCCCCAGGAATGGTTCACACAGAGTCCAGGCCGTTTCCAGCGGGGCCACCGCACGCAGAGTGATGGTGTCAAACTGTCGCCCGGCAGCGACCTTTCGCACATCACCGCTCACCGCCTCAACATTACCGAGGCCAAGGTCGGCTGCCACCTGGCGGACGAAGCGAATACGTCGCTCATTCCGATCCACGAGCATAAATTGCACGTTGGCGGCGGCAATTGCCAGCGGAATCCCGGGCAGCCCCGGGCCAGTGCCTACGTCCAACACGCGTTCTCCCGACAGGCGCGCCACTGCCGACAGACTGTCGAGGAGGTGGCGCGAGTAGAGCCGGTGAACATCCTGCCTGGAGACCAGATTGAACGCCTGATTCCAGCGCAACAGCGAATGGCCGAACTTGAGCAGTCGTTCCGCTGCGAGCAGGCTAAGCGGAACACCGAGCGCGTCTGCGTCGTTCTGCAGATCGGCCGGGGTCGGCAGCGCTTCAGACACCGCCAGCCTGGTCAAGCACGGGTGCCTCGGCGGACATGCGCCGAGCATGGACGAGGAGCAGAGACAACGCTGCGGGCGTCATCCCGGGGATCCGCGCTGCTCGCGCGAGAGATTCGGGCTGAGCGGCTGCCAGTTTCTGTTTCAGCTCATGCGACAGCCCAGGGACCGTCTCGTAAGCGAAGTTCTCTGGAAGCGCGATCGCCGCATGGCGCCGAACCTTTTCGATCTCTTCGTCCTGACGCCGGATATAGCCTTCGTACTTGACCTCGGTTTCCACCTGTTCCGCAACCGCGGATGCAAGGGGAGGCAGCTCAGGTATACCGTCCAGCGCAGCGAGCGTGACCGCTGGGCGTTTCAGCAACGTGAGCAGGGGCTGCTCGCGCTGCACGGTTTCTCCCGTCGCGACTGTGATTCGCTGTGCGAGATCAGAACCTGGGAACACCATGATCGATGCCAGAGTGCCGCGAAGCTCTTCAAGCGCCGTTTGGCGCCGACGAAAGGCCGCCGCTCGACCTGCGCCTACTAGACCGAGCTCGATGCCGCGAGCGGTTAGGCGCAAATCAGCATTGTCCTCCCGCAACCGCAGGCGATATTCAGCGCGACTGGTGAACATCCGGTAGGGTTCGTTGGTGCCTAGGGAAATCAGGTCGTCCACCAGAACGCCAAGATAAGCCTCGTCGCGCGCTGGACACCACGCCGGGCGGCTTGCTACCCGAAGTGCGGCGTTCAAACCCGCGAGCAGCCCCTGCGCCGCAGCTTCTTCATAACCCGTCGTGCCGTTGATCTGACCCGCGAAGAAAAGCCCCTCCAGCGCCCGGGTTTCAAGCGACGGCTTGAGATCCCTCGGATCAAAGAAGTCGTACTCGATGGCATAGCCCGGTCGCGTGATATGGGCGCGCTCGAAACCGCGGATGCTTTGCACCAGCGCCACCTGCACGTCGTAAGGCAGGCTGGTGGAAATGCCGTTGGGATAGAGCTCCGGCGTATCGAGCCCCTCCGGTTCGACAAAAACCTGGTGCCGCTGGCGGTCGGCAAAGCGGACCACCTTGTCCTCGATGCTCGGACAGTAACGCGGCCCGGTTCCTTCGATTACGCCCGAGTACAGCGGCGAACGGTCGAGCCCATTGCGAATGATTTGATGCGTGTCTTCGTTGGTCGCGGTGATATGACACGCGACCTGTCGCGGGTGGATGTCGGGCTCGCTCAGCGTCGAGAGATACGGTGTCGGGGTGTCGCCAGGCTGCTGCTCCATAACCGAGAAATCGACGGAGCGCCCATCGATGCGCGGCGGCGTGCCCGTCTTCAACCGGCCTACGCGAAAGGGCAGCGCACGAAGTCGCTCCGCCAACGCGTTGCTCGGGGCATCGCCCGCGCGGCCACCCTGATGCTGCGAAAGACCAATGTGGATGCGCCCGCCCAGGAAGGTGCCCGTCGTGAGCACGACGGCGCCCGCGCGAAAGCGCAGCCCCATCTGCGTATCGACGCCGACCACGCGACCGTCTTCCACCACCAGATCCACGACCGACTGCTGGAAGACCTGCAGATTGTCCTGATGTTCGATCAGCCGCCGCATCGCCTGGCGATAGAGGGATCGGTCAGCCTGCGCGCGAGTGGCTCGCACTGCGGGCCCCTTGCTCGCGTTCAATACCCTGAAGTGAATACCCGCTTCGTCCGCAGCCCTCGCCATCAGGCCATCCAGCGCGTCGATCTCGCGGACAAGATGGCTCTTGCCGATGCCGCCAATGGCTGGGTTACAGGACATCTGACCGATGGTTTCAACGCTTTGCGTCAATAGCAGCGTTGCGGCGCCCAGGCGTGCCGCCGCCGCCGCGGCTTCGCATCCGGCATGACCGGCTCCGACCACGATGACGTCGAATTTCTCGTTGTGCTCCAGCATGGTCTCGAAGGCTCGCGCGAGAACCGGGGGAGCGCGAGTATACGAGCGCTGACTGCTGTGTGAAGAGGCTCGTGACGCACGAGGACCTGCCGAACGCGGGCGGGCTGGCAAGTCACCCCGGCTTCTCCTAACCTGCGCCAGATTGGCGACGCTCTTTTGAACGGCTGGGATCCATGTCGACAGCTCAATCCGATGCCTTCGGACACGCGCTGCAAGATGTCTGGGAACAACATCACGGGAACAACGACGGGGAGGTGGCGAACTACATTCCCGAGTTGTCCTACGCGAATCCGGACCATTTCGGGCTCGCCATTGCGACGGTGGACGGCCGGGTGCGAAGCCATGGCGATGTGGACGTTCCGTTCACCATACAGTCCATCTCCAAGGCGTTTGCGTTTGCCATAGCCATTGAAACGGTGGGCTTGGAGAACATCTCGCTCCGGGTCGGGCTCGAACCCAGCGCTGACCCGTTCAACGCCATTCTCTTTGATCGCGATAACCGTCCCTTCAACCCGATGGTGAATGCGGGTGCCATCGGTGTTTCCAGCCTGCTGCTGAATGCCCACGGCAAAGCTACCTTCGATCTGGTGCTAGAACGCCTCTCACTCGCCGCCGGCAGGCCACTCTCCGTGAACGAGGCGGTGTATCGGTCTGAGTCTCAGACGGGGGAGCGCAATCGAGCCATCGCTCACCTCCTGAAGGCTAACCACCGCTTGCTGGGCGACCCGAACGAAGTGCTCGATTTCTATTTCCGGCAGTGCGCAATCGAGGTCACGGCGCTGGATCTCGCTCGCATGGGCGCGACCGCTGCGAACATGGGACAGAACCCGGTGACCGGCGAAACCGCATTCGACGTCACAGCAGTGCGTGCCATGTTGTCGGTCATGCTGACCTGCGGCATGTACGACTACGCCGGGAGCTGGGCGTTCAAGGTCGGCATTCCCGCCAAAAGCGGGGTGGGCGGCGGAATCCTCGGCGTGGTAAATCGCCAGATCGGAATCGCGAGCTTCTCGCCCCGACTGGATCGCTGGGGTAACTCCGTGCGCGGCGCAGCCGCCTTCACCACCCTGTCAGAGGAGTTTGGGCTGCACGCCTTCGACTGCACGAACGTCGGATCGTCCTATCTCACCAGCATGATGGGGTGAGGCATCGCTCTCGTAGCACCCATCAAATAGAACATACACCCGCTCTTCATGCGGCGCGCAGGCGCCAGGTCAGGACGTGGGCGATCCCGAGGAGCAGCACGAATACCGCGCCGCCAACCAAAGCACGCCCGCTCGCCGTGCTTCCGGGGATCAGCACCGTCAGCGAAGGAAGCCAGAGCAGCGCGAAGGACCCGATCAAGCTGCTGGACTGCACCAAGCCAACGCAGGTGCCGGCTCGCTGCTTCGGGCCGCTGCGCACCGCGCACGCCATCGCCAAGGGAAGCGCGGAGATAACGAGACCCAGGAAGATCACGATCGGCGTTGCCGAGGCTGCCCCCATCACGCGCGGACCAAGCACCCAGGCCGAGACGGCGAGGCACGCCAGCGCCGTCATCACCCGGAGGAGCAAAAACGGACTCGCCCTCAGCGCGATGAGCGCTGCCGTCGGCGCGCCGAGCATTGTGGCGACCCAATATATGCTCACGATGAAGGCACGCTTGTCGGCCGCGAGCTCCCAGACCACGCGCGAGATAAACTCGCTCCACAACGAGCCCACCGAGTAGAGCGTCCCACCCATCACGAAGGCGACGAAGCAGCAGATCCGCACCCCGCGGATGCCGAGGATGCTGACGATCGAGAGTTTCCCCGCGGAGTCCGGGCCGGACATTGCGACCAACGGCCCGCAAGCGGCCGAGATCTGACCACGCAGCGTCCAGATGATGAGGGCGAGAACGGGCGCGCCGACCGCGAGGGCGAGGAGCGAAATGCGCCAGCCGCCGTCGTCCGGCAGGGCTTGGCCGACCGCGGAGCCGAGCGAAACGGCGACGCCGATCGAGAAGGACAACGCGGCCATGCCGAGTGGCAGCACGCGCGGCGGGAGGATGCGCGCCGCGAGCAGTCCGTAAGCCGGAGGTCCCACCGCATAGGAGACGCCGATGAGCGCGTAGCCTGCGATAGCAAGCGCTGGACCATCCGCCAGGGCGAAGATTCCCGCGCCCGTGGCGGCGATGGCCAGCCCCGCGAGCACGCAAAGGGTAGGGCCAAAGCGATCGACCGATCGACCCGCGAAAGGCAAGGAGAGACCGGCCGCGACGAAGAATGTCCCGGCGAGAAGCCCGACCTGCGGTTGGGTGAGTTTCATCACGACCTTGAGGTCTGGAGCCGCCGCGCCGATCGCCGCCGAGATCATCATCATCAAGGCAGGGACGCAAACGACCACGACGAGGAGCAGGATCGACCGCCACTTAGGCAGCGCGGAGGGCGCGGATGCTGCGGGGTTTGGTTGATCCACAGAGCCATTTAGGGGGGCTAGCATGATCAGACCCCAAGGGGATGAGCGGTGATATAACAGGAAGGATAACGCGGCTTTTCCCAGATTGCTCGTGGTACGGACGCAGGGGTCAGGGGGTGGTGGGATCCTAGACGTCGTGAACGCCTGCTCGGGATTGCGAGCTTCTCACCCCGACTAGGTCGCTGTGGCAACTCCGTGCGCGGCGAGGTTGCGTTCACCTTCGTGGTTAAACAAAGAACCGCCTCGCCGAGTTCTACATCAACGGCGTCGGCGCCGAGGCGCGCCCGCCGCATCCAGCCATTGTTCGAGGCTGAGGTCTGCAACGCTGCCATGACCAGGCAGGGGCAGAACTCCGAGCTCCT
>JBMTYG010000060.1:0-17293 GCA_049454295.1 Pseudomonadales bacterium | reverse complement strand
CGGCACACCCGAGCGTGCGATAAACGAGATGCAGCGACTGCTCCAGCGAGAGCTGGCGGACGGCGTTCGTGCCGAGGCCAACCTGTGCCTGGCCGCCGCTTGTCGTGCGCTTGGGCGAACTACCGAGGAACAGACCGCACTCGATGCAGCGCTCGCGGCGGACGCTTACTTCTGGCCAGCTCTGTTGCAAAAGGGCGTGCTGCTCGAAGGGCAAGGACAACGTAAGGCTGCCGCCGTGATCTATCGCGACGTACTCCGTATCGCGCCCGACGCTGATACGCGCCCCGCGGCATTCCGCCCAGCGCTCGCACACGCAGAAGAGCTCGTAGGTCTCTATGGCGAAGCGCTCGAGACAACACTGCTCGACGCCATCTCCGATCTGCCCGGCATGTCCGCGCGGTGGCAGGAAGCGGTCACCATTTTGTCCGTGCGTTCGCTCCCTTATGTCTCCGAATCGAACCAGCTGGCGGTACCCAGACTTCCCGCCCAACCCTTTTTTCGCCGCGACATGTTCGACTGGGTCGCCGCCTTTGAACGGCACACCGCGAGCATTCGCGAAGAAATGCTGAATGCGCTCGCCGACACGGAGGAGGCGTTCGTACCCTACGTCCAGTACCAGCCCGGCGAGCCGGTCAACCAGTGGCGAGATCTCAATCATTCGCGCGACTGGACCTCCTATCACCTCTATCGATCCGGGGAACCGGTCCAGGAACATCTGGCGCGCTGTCCAAAAACCGCTGAGGCGCTCGCACTCGTTGATGCCGTTCACCTATCCGGCACTTGTCCGAACGCCATGTTTTCCGTGCTGGCTCCGAGAACTCGTATACCGCCCCATCACGGCGAATCGAACGCGCGTCTCGTCGCCCATCTGCCCCTTGTGGTCCCGGACGGGTGCCTATTCCGCGTGGGTTTCGACAACCGACGCTGGGTCGAGGGCGAAGTGCTCGTATTCGATGACACGATCGAGCATGAAGCCGTGAATGACAGCGATCGGCTGCGCGTCGTTCTGATCTTCGACGTGTGGAACCCGCTTTTGAGCCTGGAGGAGCGTGTGATCGTACAGCGCCTCGCCGCCGCGGAACGCGCGTTTCGACTAGGCAGCTGATCAGGCGCCGGGAGCGCCGCCCGTCGGCAAAATGTCAAAAGCAAGTGTGAGCCGCTCGCCAACCCCTGGAAACGGCGTCACACCATGCCACTGATAGGACGGAAAGAGCGCGAGTGTGCCGATTTCAGGACGCACCCACGCGCTCGCCCGCAACGATGGGTCTGTTAGCGAGTGCGGCAACGGCGCACCGCCAAAAGCCAACCAACCGGCACGCTCGCTGGATGCAGGAATTTGCGGCGGAACTTCAACGTAGTACGCGGAGCTGATCCAGCCCCGGGGATGTACGTGATTGACGTGATGCCCGCCCATGCCCGACAAGCGAACGGACCAGCAACCGTTCAGCCGATAACCCCGCTGTCGACGCGCAAACAGTGGATGGGTGGCATGCGCCGGCATGGCCTGGATATACCCGGCGATCGCCGGTTGAATCGCTGCAAAAAATGCGCGAATCACGGGGTCGCGCTCAGTATCCGGCTCGATCTCAATCTGGGTCCCGTCGCGGACGGAATTCACCAGCGGGTGCGCCTGCAACCGATGCAGCCGTCGCAGGCTGGCCGCAAGCGCCGCGTTGAAAGACATCAAATCCCGATACCCTGGGGGCGGTTCTACGCGGGCGGTCCCGCAAACCTGAGCCGGATCAGCAATCCGGCGCCATTCCTCGCGATTTGCCAGCCGAAGCGCGAGCGCACGTAGCGCCCATCCCATCTGCCCCAAGGGGCGCGCATTAATCATCCAAGCAGAATGGGTCAGCGCCTCCTCTGCTGCGCCCGTGGCCAGAGCGTGCAGCGTCGCGCGTTCACGCACCAGCTCTTGCTCCGGCGCAGACGCAAGCGCTGCGCGCACGGCGCGCTCAGCGGAGTCCATACGCTCGAGATCGAGCGCCACGCCCGCGATTACCGCCCAGCGCTCGGCGTCCTTGCTTGCCGCGTCGAGATCCTGCTCGAGCACGGCTAACGCCTCCTCCCCAAAGCCCGCGTTACGCAACAAGGAAGCCAATCCCAGACGCAATGCGCGATCCTGCGGTCTTCGTGCCAGCGCCGCACGCAACTCATCCGCAAAGTAACGAGAATCCCCGAGCATCCACAGCACCGAAGCATAACGAGTCAGCAATGGCCCATCGTCGGGAAAACGCGCAACGCCTTCTGCAAGCAAGCCGCGCGCACCCTCCCAGTCACGGAGGAGCAAACGCAGATCCACGCTCGCCAGGTAAGCTGAGACCGCGGCGGGAGTTGCGAAGAGCGGATCCAGATGTGCTTGAGCTTCCTCGAAGCGACCAACCGCCATAAGCCGAGAAGCGAACATGAGCGCAAACCGCGTATCTTCCGCAGGCACGCCCGCTGCGCGCGCCAGCAGTTCGTCGAGCGCGGCCTGGCGCTGCCCACTCAGCGCAAGCGCCTCCGATAACAGAAGTCGCGACGTGAGATTTCGGTGCGCAGCCGGGAGCGAACGCAGCAGAAGGACCGCCGATTCCGCCTGATCCAGGTCGAGCAATACGCGCGCCAGACCCAAGCGACTTTGCGGCAGATCGTGATGGACAAGCGCGTCGCGATACAGGGCTTCCGCCTGGGAATAATACCCGCTGCTGCGAAGCAGGTTGGCGAGATTGTTGGCGTACTCCGCTCGCTCACGACCTGCAACACCCTCGATCGAGAGCGATCGCCGCATATAGTCCTCAGCCTCGGACAGCTTGCCGAGATCACGTGCAGCCAGACCAACTAAATGCACCGCCGCGGCCCAGTTGGGCATCTGGCGCACGAGACGCTGAGCGCGCTGAAAGGCGGCGGGCGCATCGCCCGTACGAAGCAGCTGAAAGATCGCGCTCAGTTCCTGAGCCGACGCAACCTGCACCATGAACACAATCTCCGAACAAAACCGCGCAGCGACGGGTTGGCTGCCCCACCGCAGATACGCAATCATAAGCTGAAACAACGATCTGGATTCCGGAATGCGCTGCGCGGAACCGATGCGACGCCTAGGACCTGTGGACATTAGTGGGCTCGAAGAAGCACTCGACCAACAAGACGACGGTCTGTGGGACGCGGACGCCGCCTTTCGGCGTCAGCTAGCGCCCTATCGCAAGACCCGAACCATCTATCTCATGATGACTCTCGGCGGCATCCATGCCCCAACGCAGTACCTGAACGGGTGGGCGCCGCTGCGGGACGTGTTCACCCCCATTGCAGCCACAATTGCCGGCTTTTTCCCTGGGCCCGGCCGAGTGATGAACGCCCAAATCGCGCTATTGCCGCCCGGCGAAAGCATCGCTGTCCACACCGATCGCGGACCCACCCTTGAATCGTCGCATCGTGTGCACATACCACTCGTCACCCATCCCGACGTGCGTTTTGAGATCGAGGAGACCAACTACTCGCTCGAAGTCGGTGTTGCCTATGAACTGGACAACCTGCGCCGCCACGCCGTGCACAACGGTTCACCGATTGATCGGGTGCACCTCATCGTCGATTACCTGAGTTCCAATCCGGCTGCGCCCGCATGACCATGATCTCGCATCGGCATCGCTGCATTTTCATTGCGGTGCCAAAGAGCGCAAGTCACAGCATCCGCTTTGCCTTGCGCCCGCATCTCGACGCGACAGATGAAGAACAGGGCGCCCTTTTTGTGCAGAGGCGCATCAAGCGACCGGTGTTCGACCGCATGGGGCATGGACATCAGACCGCGGCCGAGGTGCGTGAGTCGATCGGTCAAGCGCTGTGGGAGAGCTATTTCTCATTTGCCGTCATTAGAAATCCCTGGGCGCGATTCGTGTCTTACGTCGCCTTCATGAAACGTCACGGCGAGTTTGCAATGGATCCGATCGGTTCGATGCGCCGCGTGCTCGCTAACCCCGAACGTCAGAGCCACCCGCATTTTCGCCCCCAGAGCGATTTCCTGGTCGACAGCACCGGGCAACTACTCGTGAACGACATTTGCCGCGCCGAAAGTTTGCAGACGGATTTCGATCGCGTTATGCAGCGCCTGGGTTTACCACCCACAGAGTTGGAATTGCGTAACTCGTCGGCCCACGAACATTACTCGACCTACTATGACGAGGCTCTGCGCAAGGCGGTGGAAGAACGCTACCGCGATGACATCGAGCGTTTTGGCTATCGCTTCGGCGATTGAGCAAACTCCTCAGCAAGCGCTGGCACTGCCGGATAGACATCCAGTACCGGCCCCAGAATTTCGCGCAGGGGGCCAAGCCAAGGCTCGTAATGACGCCAATGATCGACGCCTTCGCGATAAATGGGTCGACGCACTTGTTCTGAGCTCGCGGTTCGCACCACTCGAGGGTTGTCGTAAAAGCTGAGGCAGGCCCGATCGAAGGGCAATCCGCAGTAATCGAGCAGACGACGGACTTCGGTCTCCGTATCCTCCACCAGGCGTTCATAAATGACACGGTGCACGCGTCCCGGTAGCACGGCATCGATGTGCGCCATGAGCGCCACATAATCGCGATAGAACGTGCCGATGTTCTCGAACCCATACGAGAAGAACTGTCCCATCGCGAAGTGCTGCTTGAAGTTCGAAAAACAGGTCGCCAGCGGATGCCGACGCGCATCGATGATGCGGGCATTGGGCAGCATGAGGTGAATGAGACCCAGGTGCGCGAAGTTATTGGGCATCTTGTCGATGAAGTACGGCCGATCGGTCTTGCGATGGACGCGGGTGAGTTCGATATAGCGCTCCCCCAGCCGACGCCATTCCGTATCCCCCAGCTGCTCGAGCGCCGGCAGGTAATCGTAGTCATCACCCGCTGTACGTTGATCCGCAATGCCACGAGCGATCTCACTGACCTCGGAAAGCTCCATGGTCCCCTCCACCAGCGGGTGCGAGGCAAGAATCTGCTCGAGCAGGGTCGACCCCGAGCGCGGCAGCCCGACGATAAAGATTGGATCTTGCGCTTCACAACCAAGCCCCGCCCGACGCGCAAAAAAGTCGCGTGTGAAGACCTGTTGGCTGCGGCGGAGGTTGATGGTGGAACTGTCTGAGGCGTAGTCGATCTGACTCAATCGAAGCGTATTTCCGCGGTCATAGTGAGCAAAGGATTCGGCATAGCGGCCAAGGTCTTCATACGCCTTGCCGAGCGCAAAGTGGAAATGTACGCGGTCCTCATCGCTCGCGGCGGAATCATTCAGGGCGTGCTCCATAGCATCGGCATCGGCGGCGGCAAAACGCACCGTCTTCAGGTTCGCGAGACTCCACCAGGTCTCGCCATGCCCCGGCTTGATCGAGATCGAGCGCCGATAGGCTGCGATGGCTTCAGCCTGCTGACCCTGGGATTTCAGCACGTGTCCGAACAGCGTCCAAAGGGACGCATTGCCGGGGTACTCGGCACCCAGTCTCCGATAACAATCAGCTGCGCTCTCAAGTTCATTCAATCGAGTGAGCACCGACGCGAGCAACGTTCGAGCTGCGGGGTCGCTCGGATGCGAAGACAGAAGGCTTTCATTCGAGGCGCGTGCCGCGACCAGATCGCCGCGACGATACTGAACCAACGCCAGGGCGAACTGCGCCCCTGGAAACTCTGGCTCTCGCGCCAAGACCTGCTCGAGATGCGCCTCTGTGACAGCATCCTCATTACGCCGAAAGGCGATCTCCGCGGCAATCCGCTGCGCGAGGGCATCCCCCGCGTACGTCCGAAGCATGTCCTCCGCGAACAACTGCGCTTCCGGCAGTCGACCGCGACGCAGGGCGACCGCGGCACGGCGCAGGGGGGCTGGTGCGCTTTGCGCCCATAGCAGAAGAGCCTCGGCATTCGCGTCTCGGGCTGCGGTGATCTCGCCCATGGCAATCAGGTGGCGCGCCAGCTCAAGCCATCCCGTGACATCCGCCGGGTGCTCGAGCACCCGGCGCCGGGCCTCGGCGAGCAGGCGTTCGCCCGCGCCGGAGTGGGAAGCCTCAGTCATCGGTGCTACCCTCGCTCAACCGACAAACGAACCGCGCGCGCTGAGAAAAACCCTGATGATCTGTCGATCTTGTCATGCCGTAACGCTCACCTTCACGCTCGCACTCTTTTCTGCGTCGGTCACCGCCGACGAGTCGATTACTCCACCGGCGGAAGCGGTGTCGACCAGCACAGAACGCGAGGTCAACGAAACAACCGCTGCAAAAGCCGCTCAGGTGACATGCCGCACCATTCAGGTCACCGGGTCCCGCGTGCGTACTCGCCGTGTCTGCACGACGCCCGAAACTCAGGATAAAGTCTCCAACTGGGTGCAGGGACAACAGGATCGGGGGGCACGAGAGTCGACCATCATCGTCAACAGCCGCGGCGGGTGACGATGGATCGAGCCTGACAGCACCCCTTTCGCGCGCGAGAGGACTGACCGGGCTAACGCGTGAACGGCTCAATGAATCGGATGTTATTTTTCTCAAGACCCTCGCGCACCACTTCGAATCCCCCGCTTTTCACCATCCATTCAAGCCGATGATCTCGATATTCGCGCTTGAACAGGCCTTGTTCCATCGCTGCGCGCACGGCGTCCAGACTGACTGCGGGGCTGTCAAAGGCAACTGCGGCGGCAGCGCGGGCACACGCCGCGACACTTGGCCGGGCATTGACCCGAGCCAACCAGGCACCGAGCGCTGACTCCGGGACGGGCGCGTGGCCAAAACCCACCGCGCCATTCACAAAAGGCGCAACGGAAAGATCGCCCCAGCCAAATTGTGCACCGTTAAACCAGGCCCGATCTCCGAGCTCCGCATCCAGCCACGCGTACCAGCCTGCAATCTGCTCCCCAGCCCGCGCAAGCAGGGTGTCGGCAAGGGCGCCGGTCGCACGGCGAAAATGCCGGATTTCGGACATGCCCCAGGTAATCGCCTCGAAATGGGTATCGAGCGCGTCCTCGAGCATGCGTACACGCGCCCGCTCAGCGGGGCTTGCGGGGAGGAGCGCAGGCGCGGGCCAACGGTCTTCGATGTACTCGAGGATGATGGTGGAGTCGAACACCGCCGTGTCGCCGTCCACGAGCGCGGGAACCTCGCCGCGGGGACTCACCCGAGCAAATTCACCGCCGGTGCTGCCACTACCGATGTTGCCCGGCAGCGGCGCTTCGAACGCCACCCCCTTTTCCATGAGCGCGATCTTCACCTTCTGACCGTAAGGCGAAAGTGGATGGTCGTAAACGATCACGAGGTCGGTCACGGCGCGGTTCCTTGCTGTTCGTGAGGGGTTTACCTTACCGCAGCAGGACCATGAAACGGGAGCACGGGATGGCAGACAACGACACGAGGGCGGGCACACGCCTAACGGGCAAACGGGTGGTAGTCACCCAGGCAAACGACTACATGGGGCCCGCCACCTGCGCGGTGTTCGCCGCCGAGGGCGCGGAGGTGATGCCTGACACCCGCGACCTTACCGCGCGAGGTGCGTGCGAAGCGCTCATCGAGGAAGCCGGGCGGGTCGACGTGCTGATCGCCAACCTGGCATCACCGAATTTCTCGGGTACCGCGGTGACCGATGTCGACGACGGCATCTGGGCAACGACCTTCGACGTCATGGTGCATCCCTTGCATCGCCTGGTTCGCGCCGTGCTTCCGCAGATGATCGAACGGCAGCGCGGGAAGGTGGTGGTGTACGGCAGCGCGGTCGCGCTGAAGGGATTGCGCACACTCGCAGCCTACAGTGCCGCGCGCGCGGCCCAGGTGGGCTACGTGCAGTCCGTCGGCGTAGAGGTCGCACCGCACAACATTCAGATCAACCTGATTGCGCAGAACTATGTCGAGAACCCGGTGTATTACCCGCCTGCACTCACGGAGAAAGCCTCGTTTCAGGCGTCGCTAAAACGACAGGTGCCACTGGGCAGACTCGCCACGGCGCGCGAGGACGCTCTGTTCGCACTGTTCCTTGCCAGTGACGAAAGCGACTTCATTGTCGGTCAGGCGCTGCCCTTTACCGGGGGGTGGGTGCAGCGCTGATGCATGCCCGGATACGCGGCACCCGACGCGCAACCCGAACACCACCCACGCTGGCAGAGCAGCGCGGAGCCGGCATCTTTACTTTCACCGGGCACACGTTTCTCATGACCGCTTTCAGGGGAACGTCTGCCAGGGGGAAACTGCCATGATGACCGGTGACCAATATCGACGCTCGCTCGATGACGGGCGCGAAACCTTTTTCGAAGGTCAACAGATCTTCGACATTGCGAACCATCCCGTGCTCGGCGTCACGGTCGATTCCGCCGCCTCCGGCTACGACCGTTTCTACGATCCCGCGCCCAACGCCGTCGGGGCGTTCATGAAAGTGCCGAGCAGCGCGCACGAACTGCGCGAACAGGTCGAACTGCACGAGACGGTCGACCTGCTCACGCACGTAACCTATGCCTCGATCATGACCCTGCTGACCGCGGCAGACCGTATCGAGGATAGGTTGCCGGAAAACGCGGCGCGCATTCGAGCCTATGTGGCGGACGCGCAGCAGCGCGATATCCGCATGACCCAGTGCATCACCGATTCCAAGGGCGACCGCAGCCGACGGCCGGCGCAGCAGGATGATCCCGACCACTACGTGCGCGTTGTGGAACGTCGCCCGGATGGCATCGTCATCCGCGGCGCAAAGCTACATATCTCGGCCGCGTCGATGGGTCATGAACTGATGACCATCCCAACCAAATCGATGAAAGCTGACGAGGCCCAGTACTCGGTCGCCTGCATGGTTCCGGTGAACGCACCGGGCGTGAAGATCATCAACACGACCTATGCGCCGCGGCACCATGACAAGCGCGACTTCCCCATCTCCGGCAAACATCACACGCCCGAAGGGTTCGTCATCTTCGATGACGTGTTCGTGCCGAAGGAGCGCGTCTTCCTGGACGGTAACCCTGAGCTCGCCGGCGTGTTCGCGCACTCGCTCGGGCTATGGGAACGCCTCGGCGGGCTTTCTGCCATGGCGTCGAGCTATGACGCACTGGTGGGTTTCGCGCAGCTCATCTCGGAAGCCAACGGGCTGGATCGGGTCGGTCACATCAAAGAGAAGATCTCCGAGATGCTGATCAACGCAACGCTGATCCGCGCGTCGCTCGAAGCCGCCATCGAGAACTGCCACATCACTAGCGACGGCGCCGCGTTTCCGGACGAGCTCTACACCAATGCGGGCAAATACCACGGGGCGGCAAACTGGTCGCTCATGGTCAGGCACCTGCATGATATCGGCGGCGGCGCTATTCTCACCGCCCCGCTGCACGCGGATTTCGAGAACGAGCAGGTTGGCCATCTCGCCCGCAAATACATGGGCACCATGCAGTCTGTGGATGGCATGTACCGCACCCGGCTGTTCCACGCGATACGCGATCTGACGGCAGACTCGCTCGGCGGCTGGCACGCGGTAACAAACATTCAGGCGGGGGGCGGCCTGTACGCGCAGCGTATCGTCTCGCGCCTGCACTATGACATGGACCGCGCCAAGGAGACCGCGCTGCGCACAGCCCACATGGCCGAATACATCGGCAAGGTCTGATCGCGCTCAATAGCCGCGCGAGCCGTCCGTGGTTTCGACTACC
This sequence comes from Pseudomonadales bacterium, assembly GCA_049454295.1. GTDB lineage: Bacteria > Pseudomonadota > Gammaproteobacteria > Pseudomonadales > Azotimanducaceae > UBA7803. The sequence goes on along the minus strand of JBMTYG010000060.1, from coordinate 7,690 downwards.
CGGGCGGCGACCACCGCCGCGCGCGCGTCCTGCACGGCGCTCGCGTCGGCGGCGAGCAGGATCCATTCCTCGCTGCCAGCAGCTACGCCAACCAGCCGACGCGTGCCTTCGCTGACGCGGCCCGTCGTGTCTTGCACCTGCACCCGCACCGCAACGTCTGCCACCGCGACCGTTGTGGGATTACGCACACCCAGCAGCAGCCGGCCCCGACCATCGCGCTGCACGCGCGCTTCCAGATAACGCGATGGATTGCGCGGCAGGTCGAGACGCATGGCGCCCACCGAGGCGGCTCGACCCACTGTGCTGTTCGATTCGGCAGCCGCCTGGTAATAGCGGTAAGCGCGATCGAGGTCGCCGTCCTGCTCCGCCATCTGAGCAAGCTCGTGGAAGGCTAAAGCGGTCGGCAGCAGCTTGAGCGACCGCTCGAAGTCTGCTCGCGCCGCTGCGCGGTCCCCGAGGCGCGATTGGCTCACGCCCCGGCCCAGATAGAAGGCGAAATAGTCGGGCTCGATCGCGATCGCTTCCGCATAGGCATCCGCCGCACCGCGCCAGCGTCGACTGAGGCGCTGCACATCACCCAGCAGACCATGAAAAGCCGCCTCGCCGTCCTGCAGCGACAGTGCCTTGCGCGTCAGCGCCTCTGCTTCCTCGAGCCGGTCATCGGTGATCGCCTTGCGTGCCTCCGCCGCAGCGGCATACGCATCGGCGTCCTCGCGCAGCGGCGCCAGCGCGCGAGCATAACGGTCGGCACCCAGCTCTCCCCCATCGAAACCCTCCGCCCGCAAAGCCGCCACGATGGTACGGTTGTTCTCAACACGTTCGGCAGAGGCAGGGTGACTCGCAAAGAGTCCCTCGAGCCAGCTGCTCTTGCGACCTTCCGACAGACGCACAAAGGTTTCCTGCAGGGTAACCGCAGCCTGCGGGTCATACCCCGCCCTTGCGAGATAGCGCGTGCCGTAAAGATCCGCCTCACGCTCGGCGTCGCGACCGTAGCGCTGAGTGACCAGCGCCGCGGCGGTCGCCGCCGCACCGACCACGAGCTGACCGTACTCGGACCGTGCGCCGCCGATCGCTGCGCCGAGCACTGCGACCTGAGTCAACACGCCGCGCTCCATAGCCTGAGCCCCGTGACGGCCGGCGGCATGGACCACCTCATGACCGAGTACGGCAGCAAGTTCGGCCTCGTTACCCAGCTCCGTGAGCAGCCCGCGATTCACCGCGATCTTGCCGCCGGGGAGCGCCCAGGCATTAGGCACATCGTTATTCAGTACTACGAACTCATACGGCAGGTTTACGCCGCTTGCCGCGGCCATGCGTGCGCCCACGGATTGCACGTACTCGGTAAGAGCGGGATCGACCCGATAACGCCCGCCCTGCGACTGCTGCGCCGGCAGGTACTGCTGCTCGCCAATGGCAATCTGGCGCTCGACGGACACGAAGCCGATCTCGCGCTCTCCTGTGACAGGGTTGTCGACACAACCGGCGAAGAGCCCGGCGCACAGCAGTATAAGGATGCGGCGACGCAGTCCGACCCCAGCACTCGGCAACGCCGCGGCGCCCGTCGCTGGGAACGGGTTGCAAAGCCGAGGCTCACGGCGCAAAGCGGTCGCGCTATGATGTGACGCATGCTTTTCCGGAAGGGTCGCCATGAAATACCTGCACACGATGGTCCGCGTCACCGATCTCGACGCGTCGCTCGCATTCTACTGCGACGCCCTGGGGCTCGTGGAACTGCGCCGACATGAAAGTCCGGAGGGTCGCTTCACCCTCGTCTTCCTGGCCGCGCCGGGAGACGAATCCGCGCAGGTCGAACTCACCTACAACTGGGACCCTGAGGCGTACACCGGGGGACGCAATTTCGGCCACCTCGCCTACGCTGTAACGGATATCTACGCCACCTGCGCGCGCCTCGCAGCAGCGGGGGTAACGATCAATCGTCCGCCGCGGGACGGTCGCATGGCCTTCGTCCGTTCGCCAGACGGAATTTCCGTAGAGCTGCTGCAGGCTGGCGCCGCGCTTCCGCCTTCTGCACCGTGGCGCGACCTGCCTAACGTGGGAACTTGGTAGCCCGCGGAGCGGCGGTGCGTGGGACGCTGTCAGAGCCGCTCCCCGACGCTCGCGCCCGCCGGGCACCCCGAGGCCATGCCCGGCTTCTGTTGGGTGTTATGGCCTTGGCCGCGGCGGTCGCCTCGGCGGCGGCCAAGGACCTACGCAGCCCAGATCCAGAGGCCGAGGCGCGCGGGTTTCCAACGCGCGCCCTCACAACCGCCTTCCGACTGCAATCGCATTCGGACGGACGCCCGCGGGTGGTCCTGGTGCTGTCGGGCGGTGGCGCCCGGGGCGGTGCGCATATCGGCGTGCTGCGCACGCTGGAAAGTCTCAAAATCCCGATCGACGCCATTGTTGGCACCAGCGTGGGGGCTTTGGTCGGCGGCCTGTACGCCGCGGGCCTGAGCCCAAGCGCGATTGAGCGTATCGCTACGGAATCAGACTGGGTCGACCTGTTCAACGACGCGCCCGGTCGCCAGGCGTTCCGCATGCGACGAAAACAGCTGGATGACCGATTACTGGTCGGTGCGGCGACCGGTATCGATACGAAAGGGATCCGACTACCCCAAGGCTACCTGCAAGGTCACAAGCTCAAGTCACTCTTTCGTCGCCACACGCTGCAGGTCGCAGATATCGAGCGCTTCACCGAGCTACCCATTCCCTTTATCGCGTTGGCGGCGGATATTGTCACTGGCGAGCCGGTGCTGCTCGACCGGGGTGACCTCGCTGGCGCGCTGTTCGCAAGCATGGCCATCCCCGCCATTGTTACGCCGCAGAAGATCGACGGACGGCTGCTGGTGGACGGAGGTGTTGCCAACAATCTGCCAGTCGACGTGGCCATCGCCATGGGTGCGGACGTTATTATTGCGGTCGACGTCAGCGCGCCGATGTACACGCCCGAGGCGCTTTCGTCCATTTTGACGGTGACCGATCAGCTGACCAATCTGCTGACACGCCGCAACACGGAATTTCAGCTCTCCCTGCTGCGCTCGGATGACGTGCTGTTGACGCCGGACGTGGGCGGCACCTCCTCCATGAATTTCAAGGAAATGGGCAGCCTGATCACCGCGGGCGTGCGAGCGACAGAATATCGCACCGTAGAGCTCGCGCGCCTGTCGGTCGCCGAGCCCACTTGGACGGTGCACCGCAAGGAACAGCGCCGTCGACAACGACCCACGTTAGACATTGCAGAAATTCGTGTGGAACCCTCAGCGACTGGTCCGGCAGGTCTCGCGGCCGAGCGCCTGCAGGCGGAGTCAGGGCTCCGGCCCGGGCGGCTCGACATCGATACGATCCAGGCAGGCGCCGATCGCCTGTATGGGCTCGAACTGTTCTCCGAGGTCCCGTGGCGCGTCGACGACAGCACGCTTATCCTGGCTCCCGCGCGCAAGAGCTGGGGACCCAATTACCTCCGGGCAGGCCTGGGCTTCGAAGATGATTTGGAGGGTCGAAGCCACTATCGACTTGCACTCGCGCTCACCGCCACCGAGATCAACACGCTCGGCGCCGAGTGGCGCACTGACCTCTCGCTAGGCGACCGCCCCACCCTGTCCACCGAATTTCACCAACCCTTTGGCGCAACCCGTGCCTGGTACGCTCGACCCTATTTTTCCTGGCGCAGCTTCACGCGACCCGTCTTCGAGGAAGAAGACCGAATCGCAGATCAGCGTATCCGCCTTGGTGTAGCGGGGCTGAGCGCTGGGCGCACCTTTGGTACAACCACCGATCTGCGCCTGACGCTCGAAAGCGGTCGCGGCAAGATCGAGCGCCTGGTGGGCGACCCAGCATCGCCTGGCGGCGATGCAGATACCGGCAGCATCAGCCTGCACCTTGAATACGACAACCTTGACCACATTTTCTTCCCGCGCGGCGGCAGGATTGCGGCATTGCGCTGGCGCTTGTCGGACGAAGCGCTGGGCGCCAGCGCGGGGTATGCAGCCTGGTCGGCCGCGCTCGCCAACGCCTTATCGATTGGGCCGCACACCCTGTATCTCAGCGCCGCGTGGGACCGAGTCTACGAGGACCAGGCGCCATTCCATGAGGCGTTCACGCTTGGCGGATTCTTTCGGCTTTCTGGCTTGCCGCTCGATTCGCTGATCGGACAGGAGCGGGCTCTGCACCGAGCCGCCTACTACTACCGAATGCCCCAGAGCCCCTTCGCGCCGCTGTACGTCGGCGCGAGTCTGGAAGCCGGCGCCGTTGGTGATGACGACAACCCGATTGACTTAAACGCCCTGGATCTTGCGGGCAGCCTGTTCCTCGGCCTCGATAGTCCCATCGGCCCGGTTTTTCTGGGCGGCGGGCTGGCAGAAGACGGGCGTGGGTCGCTCTACATTTTCCTTGGCTCACCATTCTGACCGCATCCGCGGTAGGTCGAAGGCAGCGCAACCACAGAACCGCTACAATCCCGCCCCGAACGCTGAATCAGGCTGGAGCGGGTCGCGCGACACGCTAGCGCGCATCTCACCAATCAGGGGAAACAATGAAGCTGATCAATTCCGTAGGTCCAAACCCACACGTTGTTCGCATGTTCATGGCTGAACGCGGCATCACTCTGCCGATGGAAACGGTCGACCTGATGGGTGGAGAGAACCGCCAAGGTCCTTTCCTCGCCAAAAATCCCGCCGGCCAGTCCCCCTGCCTAGAGCTGGATGACGGTCGCTATCTCAGCGAAATCACCGTGATCTGCGAGTACCTGGACGAGAAATTCCCGGGCGCATCACTGATCGGTAGCAACGCGGAGGAGAGAGCCGAAGCGCGTATGTGGACGCGGCGGGTAGATCTCAACATCTGCGAACCGCTCACGAACGGCTTTCGCTTTGCGGAGGGGCTCGCGCTGTTCAAGGACCGTATCGTGACCGTACCCGAGGCGGCTGCCGGGCTGAAGCGCATCGCCCAGGACCGGCTGCATTGGCTCGACGGCCAGATCGCGGGGCGCACTTATCTGTGCGGCGAACGGCTCACGCTTGCCGATATCCTGCTGTATTGCTTCCTCGCTTTCGGCAACGCTGTCGGTCAACCACTGAATCCCGAGTTCACGCATGTCAAGGCGTGGTTTGATCGTATGGCGGCGAGACCCAGCGCAGCGGCATGATTCCCGCGTTTGTGCTGTAACGCACAAATTTTCTCAAGGGGCCGGGCGGCCCCTTGTTTTTTCACGACATAGTGACAGCCGACGACCTAGACTGCCGCAACTGGTCGGACCAGATTGGTTACTAAAAGTAACACTCAAATCCGCCTCCGACCCTCGAACACCCAACACGGACGCACCATGCGCAAGACTCACCTTTACGCCACAGGCATCGCCATCGTCATTGGCCTGTGGCTCCTCTCTGGCCAGATCGGCAAGCCGCCAGCGGTAGAGCCGCCCACCTTGGCTGAAGCCAACGCGATGCGCGCGGCCAGTGAGCAGGACGCAGCGCCGGTCAGCGTGCGCGCGCGCGTCATGAATGCGACGCCCCAATTCGAGGTGCTGACGCTGCGCGGACGCACGGAAAACAAACGCTCGTTGACGGTAAAGACCGAGTCGACCGGACGCATTATCGAGCGACCGGTGGAACGCGGCGACCGCGTGAACCCGGGCGACGTGCTCTGCCGCTTAGCCGACGACGACCGCAGCGCCAACCTCGCCGAAGCGACCGCCGCTCTCGAGCAGGCACGCATCGATTTCGCCGGCAGCCTGACCCTGCGCGAACGCTCACTCCTGTCAGAATCCAGTGTTGCTCAGGCAAAAGCGCGCGTCGCCGCTGCCGAAGCCGACGTGACTCGTCGAACGCTCGACCTCGAACGAGCGATTGTCCGCGCGCCCTTCCCCGCGCTCGTCGAAGACGTTCACGTTGAGGTCGGTGACTACGTCAACCCGGGCACCGCGTGTGTTGCTCTCGTGGACATGAACCCGATGTTGTTGCTCGGGCAGGTGAGTGAACGCGACGTCCAACGTCTCACTGTCGGCAACGAGGCGACGGGCGTCCTGCAGGACGGACGAACCGTCGAAGGCACAGTCCGATTCATCGGCCAGAGAAGCAATACGGCGACCCGCACCTATCCTATCGAGGTCGAGGTGCCAAACCCCGACTTCACGCTGCGCTCCGGCATCACTACCCAGATTCGTGTGCCCACAGCAACCGTTATGGCGCAAAAGGTCAGCCCAGCGGTCTTCACGCTGGATGACGAGGGACACATCGGGGTGCGCACGCTCAACCACAAAAACCAGGTGCAATACCACCGCGTTGAAGTCCTGCGCGACGACATCGACGGCGTCTGGGTGACCGGTCTCCCGAACGTCGCCACGGTCATCACTGTCGGACAGGAACTGGTCGTACCCGGACAGGTGGTGAATGCCACCTTCGAGGCCGAAGAGCGCCTGCCGGCAGCAGCGCCGACTCAGGACGACGCGAAGTCCACCGCCGGCGCAGATGATGCAGCCCGTCCCGCTGCTGGCAACGAGCGCCCGGCGACAACCCTCGCAGCCGTGGTAGCCGGTTGATGAACGCCTTCATTGACGCTGCAATCCAGAGAACACGCACTACTCTGCTCGTCCTCTTCATGGTGATCGTCGCCGGTCTCGGAGCGAGAGCGGCGATTCCCATCGCCAACGAACCCGACATCGAAGTGCCCTTCTTCGTCGTCAGCGTCTACCACGAAGGCATTTCGCCGGAGGATGCCGAGCGTCTGCTCGTCATGCCCATGGAGATCGAGCTGCGCAAGGTTGAAGGCGTCAAGGAATTGACGGCTTACGCCGCGGAAGGCGCCGCGAACCTGATGGTGGAGTTCGAGGCTGATCGCGATCTCGATCAGGCGGAAATCGATCTTAGAGAAGCCGTGGATACCGCGCGGCCCAAGCTTCCAAGCACCGCCGAGGAACCGGTGGTGCGGGAGCAGACGACCGCCGATTTCCCGATTATCCAGATCAACCTGGTCGGCGATGGCGTCCCCGAACGCGCTGTCTACGATGCCGCCATCACCCTTCGCGATGACATCGAATCTATCCCGAGCGTGCTCGAGGCAGAACTCGTCGGCCACCGAGAAGAGGTCCTCGAAGCCGTCATTAACTCCGCCGCGCTCGAGTCTTATCAGATCTCGACGGAGGAGCTGATCAGCACTCTGGTTCGCAACAATCGGTTGATTCCAGCGGGCGCCATCGACACTGGACAAGGCCGCTTCTCGGTCAAAGTCCCGAGTGTCATCGAAGAGGCGAAAGACCTGTTCGACCTGCCTATTCGGGCCAGTGGCGACGCCGTCGTCACGCTCTCGGATGTGGCTGAGCTGCGTCGCACATTCAAGGACCGCACCAGCTATGCGCGCGTCGATGGTCGAACCGCGATTTCGCTCGCAATCACCCAGCGCGCTGGCTCGAACATCATCGACACCATAAACCGCGTCAAACGCATCGTTGAGCGCTCGCGCGAATCGCTGCCGACCGCTATCGACGTGTTCTATTCTCAAGACCAGGCTCCGTTTGCAGAGAGCCAGGTTTCAGAACTTCAGGGCAATATCCTGTCCTCCCTGGCGATCGTGATGGTGGTCGTCGTCGCCGCAATGGGTCTGCGCAGCGGCATCATTGTGGGCCTGAGCATCCCGATCTCATTCCTGTTTGCGCTCGTGTTTCTCAACCTCATGGGTTACACGTTCAACTTCATGG
>JBMTYG010000059.1:0-17525 GCA_049454295.1 Pseudomonadales bacterium | reverse complement strand
CGCCAAGATCGGTACAGCCGATATCGCGACGGATCCCATGCCACCGTCGGTCGCTGATAACTTCATCATTCTGAAGGATCGCAGCGCGTGGCCCGATCCCCGCAAGCCTCGTGACACGCTGATCAACGAGCTGGACACAGCCGTGCGGCAGATCCCCGGCAACAACTATGAGTTCACTCAGCCTGTTCAAATGCGGATGAATGAGCTCATTGCCGGCGTTCGTGCAGACGTCGCTATCAAGCTGTTCGGCGATGACCTGGACCAGCTGCTCGTCACCGGAAAAACTATCGAAGAGGTCGCCAGGACCATCGCGGGAGCCGAAGACGTCAAGCTCGAGCAGGTCACCGGCCTGCCGGTGCTCTCTGTCATTCCGCGACGAGAGATGCTCGCGCAATACGGTATCAACGTGTCGACCGTGCAAGACACCGTCGCGACCGCGCTCGCGGGGCGCAAGGCCGGCGAAGTGTTCGAGGGCGACCGCCGGTTCGACGTGGTCGTGCGATTGCCAGAAATCGACCGCACCAATCTCGATGGGCTGGCGCAGCTACCCGTCGCGCTTCCCGGCGAGGGCGCGGGTTTTGTGCCGCTGTCGCAACTGGCAGATATCGAATTGGCAGTGGGGCCTAATCAGATCAGCCGGGAAAACGGCAAACGGCGAGCCGTCATTACGACCAATGTGCGCGGACGCGATCTTGGTTCATTCGTCGAAGAGCTAAGACGGCGGATTTCAGCCGACGTGACCCTGCCGGAGAGTTACTACGTGATCTATGGCGGAACCTTCGAACAGCTCCAGTCGGCTTCGGCGCGGCTATCGCGCGTGGTTCCGCTGACGCTGCTGTTGATCTTCGGGCTGCTGTTTGCGCTCTTTGGCTCGGGGAGAGACGCGGCCATCGTGTTCTCCGGGGTACCTCTGGCCTTGACGGGAGGCGTCGCAGCACTCGCCTTGCGCGACATCCCGATGTCGATCTCCGCGGGCGTAGGCTTTATCGCCCTGTCCGGGGTCGCGGTACTGAACGGGGTGGTGATGCTTTCGTTCATTCGCGACCTGCGCGATCGGGGCTTGGCGCTCGATGCCGCCATTCGCGAGGGCGCGCTCACCCGGCTGCGACCTGTGCTGATGACCGCGCTCGTCGCGTCGCTTGGATTTGTGCCCATGGCCCTCAATGTCGGCGCCGGGTCCGAGGTGCAGCGCCCGCTTGCAACGGTGGTTATCGGAGGAATCATCTCCTCCACCCTGCTCACCCTGCTCGTGCTGCCGGCGCTCTACCGACTGGTCTACTCCAGAGTCACGCCAAGGACTTGAATTCGGTTCGCGTGACGCGGTAGTGCGAGGCCGAGGGCGCCGCCTTGGACCCCTCTGAACTGATCACCATTACGGAGCCCATGAATGACCACCGACATCATCATTTATCACAACCCGGCTTGCGGCACTTCGCGCAATGCGCTCGCGATGATTCGCAATGCAGGTATCGAACCGCACGTGGTGGAGTATCTGAAGACCCCGCCTTCACGAGCGATGCTGGAAAGCCTGATTGAGCGTGCGGGTATTGGCGCGCGCGCGCTCTTGCGGGAAAAGGGAACGCCTTATGCTGAGCTCGGTCTCGATAATCCGAACCTGACCGATGCGCAGCTGGTCGATGCCATGATGGCGCACCCCATCCTGATCAATCGACCGCTGGTCGTATCGCCTCTTGGCGTCAGGCTCTGCCGCCCGTCTGAAACGGTGCTCGAGCTGTTACCCGAAACGCGGTTGCCGTCGGAGCCATAATCAGCCGCCCATCCGCAGTCGGTACGGAGGGCCTTAGTGAGTGAGCTTTGATGTAGAGAAGGCTCTCTCGGGCTCAATGCCCCTCGAAGGAAACCAACGCGCGACTGGCAATGCCGCAGCCGGCCAACCGACCGCTGCCGCCCAGGTCAGGCAGGTCGATAACGAACAGCGCGTGGTCGACCACACCCCCTGCTCTGCGCACCAGCAATGCCGCAGCTTGTGCTGTGCCGCCGGTCGCCAACAGGTCATCGATGATCACGACGCGCGCTCCGTCCCGAATGGCACCCGGATCGAGCTCCAGCGTATCCGCGCCGTACTCCAGCGCATATTTGGCTTCGAGTACCGGCACAGGCAATTTTCCTTGCTTGCGGACAGGAACAAACGGTAGCCGCAGTTGCGCAGCCGCTGCGGCGCCAAAGATGAAGCCGCGCGCCTCGATACTAACGATGATCTGCGCTCCGTGTGCCTCTGCGCAGCGAGCGAGCCAATCAACCGATTCGGCAAAGCCCTGGCCGTGGCTTAACAGCGTGGTGACATCCCGAAATACGATACCTACCCCTGGGAAATCGGGGATGGAGCGGATCAGCGCCTTGATGTCGTTGGGGCTCATACCGAGCCAGAGTATCAAAGCGCTGTTGCCGCCACGAGGGTCATAGGACGCCGCGGCACCAAGAGCGCCCGGGCTGAGCGGGACGTACCTGGGCGCCGCCGCGTCAGACGGCACCCGTGGACTGAGGCGCCGCGCTTCGTCTCAAAGATGCTGCCAGAGCGTGTCGGTCATCACGCCAACGCGCGCCTCGATCGCCGCCATGGCATCCAGGATGACATCCTCCCGGAAACGTCGGCCGATGAGCTGCACGGCCGCCGGCATGCCAGCTGCCATGCCCGTCGGCAGCACGCCCGCAGGCAGGCCGAGGTAGTTGATGCCCACGCTCCAGATCGCCGCGCGAAACACATCGTGGGCGTTGGCTTCGGACTCCGCATCGAAGTTCCAGGTGAAGGTGGGGCGCATCTGGAAGGGCGAGAGCACGAGTGGATAGCGGTCGAGAAAGACGCTCCAGTCGCGCGTCATCCGAGTGCGGTCCGCCAGCGCGCGCTGGTAACCGTGTGCATCCACCATCTCGCCGAGCGAGTAGTACCAGTCGAACACCCGCTGCACCGCGGCGCTGCCGTGAGCACGCACCAGCGAATCGAGTGTCACTTTCATTTCCCAGGTGGCAACGTTGAACCAGCTCTGCGCGGGTTCGAGGATCGATGGCGTCTCCACCTCTTCCACCTGGTAGCCGGCATCGCGCAGGCAGTCGGCGGCGCGCTCGAGGCAGCGTTCGATCTCGGGGTGCAGCGGGTAGCCGTGGCTTGCGCGTGTGAGCGCAACCCGCAGCGGTTGCTCCAGCGCGGGGCCGATGAACGGGGCAGGCACCCACCAGGGATCGCGGGGGTCTCGGGCTGCCATCACCTCGGTGCCAAGGCGCACGTCAGCCACTTGTCGGGCAATCGTGCCCTGCACGGACATGAGCTGTGCAAGCAAGCCGCGCTCTGCGCTGGCGCTTGGGTTGTAAGCAGGGATCCGACCCTGCGTCGGCTTCACCGTCGCAACGCCGCACGCAAAGGAGGGAAAGCGGAGCGAGCCGCCGATATCGTTGCCGTGGTGAATCGGACCGAAACCAGCGGCGGCTGCCGCGCCGGCGCCGCCGGAAGAACCGCCCGGGCTCATGTCATCGTGCCAGGGGTTGCGGGTGCGGCCGCGCAGCGGGTTGTCCGTGGTCGCGCGCATCGAGAATTCCGGGGTATTGGTGCGCCCGATGATGATCCCGCCGGCTCGGCGCAAATTGGCGACCACAGGGGAATCGTCGCGTGCGATGAGGTCTGCGAAAGCGGCGACGCCGTTCGTGGACGCATAGCCGGTCTGGTCGACGTTTTCTTTGACCGTCACCGGAACGCCATGCAGGGGGCCCAACGCTGCGCCGGCCGCCACGGCGGCGTCCGCGCGCGCGGCGTCCGCCCGGGCATCCTCGCGGCAGTCCACGGTGATCGCGTTGATCCTAGGATTCAGCGCATCGACGCGCTCGAGCACGCTTTCAAGGACCTCCGCGCTGGAAAAGCGCCGCTCTCGAATGCCGCTCGCGAGCTCCACGGCGGAAAGCCGCCACAGTGCGTCAGTCATGTTGCTCCCCCGAATTGACGTTAGCCCCGATGTTAGCGCAACAGGTTCGAAAAGCCGGAGTCCTTGCGCTGCTTGGTCTGGTGCTCGGCGGCTGCGCGCGGCCTCTGGCCGTGCTCGTTCCCTGCGGCGACGTACGTCGCCTCCGGGTCGACCCCGAGGGCTCCTGCATCGCCAGCCCTAATCGCCAATAAAAAACGGGCCGAAAGGCCCGTTTTTTATTGGCGGAGAGGGAGGGATTCGAACCCTCGATACGCTATTAACGTATACACACTTTCCAGGCGTGCGCCTTCAACCACTCGGCCACCTCTCCGAAGGGGCGGCGACCCAGACCAGCCTGACTCCGCACACGTCGCAGCTGCTACCGTTGCTCCCTTCCGGGCCTGGCGGGGTTTACAGCCTGACGTTGCAAAGGGACCGGAAAGGGTCGCCATAGAACCGAGGGCGCGTATGCTAACGGAAGGGTCGCGGCTTGGGTAGGCAATCTAGCCCGGACAGCAACCGGCCGCGACACGATCGAATGAGCCCTGCCCGCCCGCCTCGCCGTCTACTGCCTGGGCAGCCGCGGCAAGACTGGCTCAACCTCGAAATCAGTGCGAACTGGGTTAATGTCGAGCCCTCCCCTGCGCTGAAAGCAACCAAGCACGGTCAATGCTTCGCAACCCAATTGCGCCTTCATGTCCAACCAGATCTGCTCGATGGTCGTCTCATGGAAAGCCGGGTGGGATCTGAAGGAAATCAGATATTTGAGAAGACCGGTTCGATCAATTTCGGGGCCACGATAACGAATCAGCACTGACGCCCAATCCGGCTGACCGGTGACCGGGCACAGGCTGCGAAATAGATGACTGACCAGGGATTCCTCGACCACCCGAGACCGATCCGAAACCGTGAGAAAAGCCGGCTCCCGCGCATAAACGTCGGTCGAGATCTCAAGGTCATCGATGCAGTCCCCCGCCAACACGCCCATGATCTCGGCAAGCGCCTCAAGCGGCAGCAGCTCGAAACTGACTGGAGCGCCAAACGCTGTGCCCAGGTCTCGGTTGATCACACCCCATACCTCGGTCACCGAGTCGAACCGGGTTTGCGCGAAGCCATTGAGGTAGAGTTTGAGCGACTTACTCTCGACGAAGTACGGCGAGTCCGCGTTTACCTCGAGCCGGATACCGGCCACCTCGGGCTTGCCCCTCGCGCCAAGCCAGGAAAACTCGTAGCCTCGCCAGACATCGGCTCCGCGAAAACTAGGCGCTTCCGTCAAACCGATATCGCGCCGCGCGTCAGCCCGACTCATGGGCGCGAGCAGCGACCGGTCATAACCGTCGGCGTAGGGGGAAGACTTGCCAAGGGGAATATCCATGGGCGCGCATGATGGCGTCTGTGACTTCCGTGTCAATTAGCGGCGCCAATCAACCTGAGCACAAGCATGAGTATGCCCGCAGGCGTTACCCGACCCACCCCAGCCACCACCACACTGCTTGTGCTCTGTGGCGGCGCCGGGCGGCGCGTGGGCGGCGCCGATAAGCCGCTGCTTTTGTGGGAGGGTCGGCCGCTCATCGAGCACGTGCTCGATCGCCTTAACGCGGAGACGGCGGTGACGCTGGTCAGCGCCAATCGCAACCTCGATCGCTATGAGTGCTACGGTCGCGTAGTAACCGATGTGACCCAGGGACACCCCGGACCGCTGGCTGGCATCAGCGCGGGGCTCCACGCCTGCACAACGGAATGGCTGTTGGCCTGCCCAGGCGACATGCCAATGGTGCCTACGGATCTCATGAGAAGACTAACACAAGCCATTGAAAAATCAGGGGAGATCTGCCATGCCGCCGCCAGCCGAACCGACCACGGGCTAGAACCGCTGCCTGCCCTGCTGCACAAGAGCCTGGCAGGCGCGCTGTCTCTGCGTCTCGAACAAGCGGCAGATCAAGAACGCAGCGTGCGTGGGTGGCTTTCGTCCATAGGCGCCGCGTGGGCTGACTACCGCGGCGCCGAGGCGATGTTCGCCAGCCTTAATCATTTCGAAGACTTCGGGCACAGCTGAAAGCTACCCCGAAACCCGCGTCATTCGCCCATCTGCGACTGCAGGTAGTTCGACAGTCCGGTGCGCTCGATCAACCCCTGCTGGGTCTCGATCCAGTCCACATGACCCTCTTCTGCCTTGAGGATGCTGACCAGGAGTTCTCGGGTGCCAAAGTCAGCCACCGACTCGCAGTGCGCGATCGCTTCACGGAGTAACGGAATCGCTTCCATCTCAAGCTTTAAGTCGCAGGAAAAGAGCTCCGGTACGTCCTCGCCGATGTAGAGCTTGCCGAGATCCTGCAGATTGGGGAGCCCGTCCAAAAAGAGGATGCGGCCGATCAGGTCATCGGCGTGCTTCATCTCATCGATGGATTCCTCGCGCTCATGCTTGGCGAGGCGATCAAACCCCCAGTTTTCAAGCATCCGAGCATGAAGGAAGTACTGGTTAATGGCAGTGAGCTCACCCTTCAGCACGGCATTCAGATAGCTGATGACCTTCGAATCCTGCGCTTTCATCGGTTACATCTCCAAGACAAGTGCGGCAAGCATGCCACGCCGAGCAGAAAGATTCAACTAAGTTATTGATTTATAATGATTTAATGTCTCATCTGCCAGAGTTTACCCAATGCGAACGACATCGCGACGCGGTTGCACTCAGGAATCATTTGCATTTAAATCTAGCTATCGATTGGCAGCATCGGGAGAGGCGCCAACATGATTGTCTGCCTTTGCAGCGCGACGAGCGATAGGGATATCCGAAAGGCGGTGGAGGAAGGCGTTACCCACGTGGATACGCTGCGCCAGCGCTGGGGCGTCGCTGCTGGGTGCGGCACGTGCCGAGATTATGCCCAGTCTGTGATCGATGCAGCGCTTGCCGAGCGAGCAGCAACCCTGTCGGTTGCTGCCTGACGATCCTCTACCCTGACGCGGGTCCAACCGCGGGCGACCGGGCTATTAACCTAGCGCCCGACGTAGACCGGGGTACGCTTCTCGAGAAACGCCCGCACGCCTTCCTTACTGTCTTCCGTGCCGCGCAAGCGCGTAATCTGCTCGATAGCCCAGCGTCCGGTATCACGCCAGTCGGGGTCAAGCGTACGCCGCAGACCCGCCTTTAGCGCCTGAACAGCCAGCGGCGGATTCCCCGCAATTTTCTGCGCCAGCGCCATGGCTGTATTCATGAGCGCATCCGGCTCAACGACACGAGAAACAACGCCATACGCAAGGGCCGTCTCCGCATCGATGATATCGCCGGTGAAGAGCAGCTCCGCCGCTCGCTCCCGCCCGACAAGCTGCGCGAGCCGTCCGAGACCGGGCGCATCGCAGCAGAGCCCGCGCACGACGAATAGCTCACCGAACTTGGCATTGCGCGACGCAACACGGATATCCGCCATCAGAGCAAGCTCCATACCCCAACCGACGGCGGCTCCGTTAACCGCCGCGATCACGGGAATATCCGTGTGCAGCAGCGCGTCGGCCGCTGGCGTGAGCCCACCGGTACGCTTTGAGCGTTCGATGGATTCTGGCGGCGGCGGCCCGCCGCCCCCCAGGATTTGCTTAACATCGTCGCCCGCACAGAACGAGCGACCGGTCCCTGTCAGCACCAGCGCGCGCGCCGTACTGCTGCGCACGGTGTCCTCGATGGCCATGTACAGCTCATAGCTGAGCGAGTTCATCGCCTCCGGTCGATTAAGCGTCATGACGCCCACGTGATCGACTACTTCGTATTTAAGTACCGGCTCCGACACGATTTCCCCCTCCATCGCTGATAACCACGCCTTGAATCATACCGTGCGCGAAGCTCAGTTCTGCAGCACCTTCGGGCCTCGCGAGAACCGGGTTAGCACATCGAAATAGCGGACCGGAAACAGCCGCACCAGGAGCGCGAGGAATTTGGCATCCCGCCCCACCAAAATACGCGGCGCGCCTCGGCGTACGCCTTGAAGGATTTCATCCGCTGCATCGAGTGGCGTTAGCGCCGCATAGCGTTCAAAGCGCGCGGCCATTTCCTCCCGCGTTGGCCCCTGGTTATCACCGAGCGCAACCCGCGAAGAACGAACGATCCCAGTCTTCACGCCGCCCGGCATGACGCAGCTCACCCGCACAGAGGTTTCCGCAAGTTCAAGACGCAGCGAGTCTGTAAAACCTTTTACCGCGAATTTTGCGGCGTGATAGGCGGTCTGGGTGGGTACCGAAATGAGACCAAACACGCTCGACGTGTTCACGATATGCGCGGCGGGCGATTGCTTGAGATAGGGCAGGAATACCCGGCAACCGTTCACGACTCCCCAGAAATTGATGTCCATGAGCCAGCGAAAATCTTCTGGCGACACCCGCTCAAACGGTCCAGTCAAGGCAACGCCCGCGTTGTTGAAGAGCAGATCGACGCGTCCGTGTTGCGCAATCACAGCGCCCGCGAAGGCTGCGAACGCGTCCGCGTCGATCACATCGAGCCGGGATTGGTGACACCGGATTTCGTGCCCAAACCGGGCTGCCTCCGCCTCAGCCTGACGCACGGATTCGGCGAGCCCTTCAAGGTTCACATCCGCAAGCGACAGGTGGCAGCCCTCGGCGGCAAGTCGAACTGCGAGCGCCCTACCCATGCCGGACCCAGCGCCCGTGATCACCGCCACCCGCCCTGCAAACGATTGCATACCGCCGCACCTCCCCGACTTTGGCGACCGAAGAATACACTGCCGAGCTCAGGACAGTGACCTACAATCGGAGGTTCAGGGTCAGCCAGAGAACACCATGCGCCCACCCGTCGACTATATCGCTCGCACCCGAGAACAATATGCCGCTCTCGGTTATCCGCCCTATCAATGGGTTGAGAATCTGGAACCTCCCCCTTTCGCAGCCCTGTCAAAACCGCTAAGTCGATCGCGGATCGGCCTTGTCGCCTCCGGCGGCATCTACGTCCACGGTCAAATCGCATTCCACTACCGCGACGACCTGAGCGTTCGTCGAATACCGCGCCAAACATCGCCATCCGAGCTGCGCGTCACCCACTTCGCTTACGACCTCACCGATGCGCGCCGAGATCCAGGGGTCGTGTTTCCCCTCGCCGCACTCAATACCGCGGCCGCCTCAGGAATGATTGATACCGTCTCAGATCACGCGTACGCATTCATGGGCGGTATCTACTCGAGTCGAAAGGTTCGCGAGCGTCTGGCGCCCGTCCTCGCAGACGCGCTACAAGAGGACGGCGTCGACGCCGTTCTTCTGGTACCCGTCTGACCCGTCTGCCATCAATCCGTGGGATTGATAGCGCGGGAATTGGAAGGACGTGGAATTCCCACCGTATGCCTCTCCAGCGCCTGGTCGATTACCCGGGCGGTGAATCCCCCGCGGGCTGCATATGTCGACTACCCACTCGGGCACACCGCAGGGAAGCCGCTCGATACGGTTGATCAGCTGGAGATTCTCACATCAGCACTCGCTCTACTTGAGACGGCGGGATCACCGGGGACCATCAAAGACCTAGAAAGGGTGTGGACACCCGATGACAGCTGGAAGGATCGTGTGATGCGACCACACGCAGGCATCCGCTCGGGCGGTGGGGATGAAAGGGTCGAGAGATTTGCGACACCGCAGTATCAGAACGACGCTGATCGCGCGGCTGCTGGGCGGGCGTCCGAGTGCTCCGGGTGCCTTTGGATCGAATGAGCCAGGGGTTGAAGCTGTCAGTGCGCTGGGCAGCAGCGCACTGAGCCGCGGCGGCCGGTATCAGCCGCCGAAATCGTCGAGGTGGATGTTCTCAGGCTCTACACCGAGCTCATCGAGCATCTTGAGCACCGCGGCTGTCATTGGCGGCGGGCCGCAGAGGTAGTACTCACAATCCTCGGGATTCGGATGATTCTTCAGGTATTCGTTGAACACGACCTGGTGAATGAACCCTTTGAGACCAGTCCAGTTGTCCTCCGGCAACGGATCGGACAGCGCGACCTTCCATTCAAAATTCGGGAACCGTTCTGCAAGTTCGTCGAGCTCTTCCTTGTAGAACATTTCCCGCAGCGACCGCGCCCCGTACCAGTACGACATCTTGGTGGTGCGACCCTTGCGCTTCAGCTCATCAAAGATCTGCGAGCGCAGCGGCGCCATACCTGCTCCACCGCCGATCCAGATTTTTTCCGCTGGCGTCTCCTGGACGAAGAACTCACCGTACGGCCCAAACACGGTGACCTTGTCCCCAGGCTTGAGCTTGAACAGATAGGAGGACATCTTTCCCGCAGGGAAAGGTGAACCCGGCGGCGGAGACGCGATACGGATGTTGAACTTGAGAATCCCCTTCTCTTCCGGGTAGTTCGCCATGGAGTACGCACGGATCGTCGTTTCGTCGACTGCGCTCACATTGTCCCAGACTTTGAACCGATCCCAATCGCCGTGGTACTGGGGATCGACGTCGATCTCGCGGTAGTTCATCGAATACGGCGGAATCTCGAGCTGGACGTAGCCCCCTGCCCGAAACGCCACTTCGGCGCCTGGCGGCAGCCGCAGGTTCAGCTCCTTGATGAAGGTCGCTACGTTGTCATTGGCGATGACTTCGCACTCCCAGCGCTGCACGCCGATCGCGTCTTCCGGCACCAGAATGCGCATGTCCTGCTTGACCGCGACCTGACAGGACAGCCGCCAATGTTCGCGAACCTCGCCGCGCGTGAAATGCGCTTCCTCGGTTGAAAGAATCGAACCGCCACCATCAAGTACGCGGCAGCGACATTGGGCGCAGGAACCACCGCCCCCGCATGCGCTGGCCAGAAAAATCCCCTTCGAGGCCAGCGTTTGCAACAGTTTGCCCCCCGCTGGGACGGTCACGGCTTTCGCCGGATCATCATTGATCAGAATGCGCACGTCACCGGCGCTCACAAGACGCGAGCGGGCGAACAAGATGACAGCTACCAGGGCCATCACCACCCCGGTGAACATCGCAACGCCTAGGATGATCGTCTGATCCATGCTCAAACCTCAGATATCGATGCCGCCAAAGGACATAAAGCAGATGCTAATGAGTCCGACGGAGATAAACGTGATACCCATACCGCGAAGGCCTTCCGGCACATCGCTGTACTTGAGCTTCTCGCGAACGCCCGCGAGCGCCGTGATTGCGAGCATCCAGCCAAGACCGGCACCCACACCGTAAACAGAGCTCTCGACCAGCGTGTAATCGCGCTCGACCATGAACAGCACGGCGCCCATGATCGCGCAGTTCACCGTGATAAGAGGGAGGAATACGCCCAGCGCGTTGTAGAGAAACGGCACGTATTTATCGAGGATCATCTCGAGGATCTGCACGATCGCGGCAATCACGCCGATGTACGAGATCAGCCCGAGGAAACTCAGGTCCACGTCGGGCAATCCGGCCCAAGAAAGAGCCCCTTCACGCAGCAGATAGTTGTAGATGAGGTTGTTGGCAGGAACAGTGATTGCCAGCACGGCCGTCACGGCGATACCTAAGCCAAAGGCTGTCGAGATCTTCTTCGAGATGGCGATGAACGTGCACATGCCGAGAAAGAACGTCAGCGCCATATTCTCGATGAAGACAGCGCGGACCATCAGAGACAAAAGATGTTCCATGATCAGAGCGCCTCACGATATTGCAGGTTCGGTGCGATCTGATATTCCGCTTTCTCGACCTGAGACGGCTTCCAGGACCGCACAGCCCAGATGATCAAGCCGATGATGAAGAAGGCGCTCGGCGCAAGCAGCATAAGTCCGTTGGTGTAGTACCAACCACCATCGACCACGCGCGGGAAAATCTCAAAACCCATCAAAGTCCCCGACCCCAGCGGTTCGCGAACAAGGGCGACGAGGATCAGCGCCGCGGAATACCCAAGCGCATTGCCCAGTCCATCCAGCGCGGACAGCCAAGGCCCGTTCTGCATGGCAAAAGCCTCCGCCCGGCCCATCACAATGCAGTTGGTGATGATGAGACCGACGAACACGGAGAGCGTTTTCGAAATTTCGTAGGCCCACGCCTGCAATGCCTGATCGACCACGATCACGAGCGACGCGATGATGGTCATTTGCACAATGATGCGGATGTTCGTCGGCGTGACGTTACGCACCAGCGAGACCGCGATGTTGGACATCGTGGTAACGAAGATCACGGCGGCACACATGACGAGCGTGGTCGACATGTTCACCGTCACCGCAAG
This sequence comes from Pseudomonadales bacterium, assembly GCA_049454295.1. Taxonomy (GTDB): domain Bacteria; phylum Pseudomonadota; class Gammaproteobacteria; order Pseudomonadales; family Azotimanducaceae; genus UBA7803. The sequence goes on along the minus strand of JBMTYG010000059.1, from coordinate 5,431 downwards.
AGCCGAGCAGATTCCGAGCACCTGAAGGGTAATCGGATTATTGTTGATGATCGGCTCGACCAGTGTTTCCTTCGGCGTTGCCATCTGTCCTCCGCCTCAGCCCGTGGTTTTCAACTGCTTGAGGAACGGGCCAAAACCGAGATCGCCCGTCCAAAACAGCACCAGATTCTCAACACCCTGCGTCGTCAGCGTCGCGCCTGACAGTGCATCAACTTCGTGGGAGGCCGCTTCACTACCTTCCGGAGAACGGCTCTTGACCAACTGCACGGAAGGCAGGCCCGCACGGTCAAACAGTTTCACGCCGGGCCATTGGCTCTTCCATTTCGGGTTGTCTACCTCGCCGCCAAGCCCCGGGGTTTCCTTCTGCGAGTAAAACCCAAGCCCTGCAACGGTCTCGAGATCCCCTTCGATAGCGAGGTACCCGTACAACGTTCCCCAGAGACCATAACCCCGCACCGGAATGACGACTTTCTCGATATCTCCCGCATCGCCGCGCCGGATGTAAACGACTGACCAGTTTTCGCGGCGCTTGATGGTCGCGACATCCTCTTCATCGCTCAGCGCACGCGACTGCTTGGGGTCTTTCGCCAGCTTGATGGGGTCCACCGTTGCTGGATCGACATCGTCTGCGTAGCGGCCAGAATCAAGATCGACGACGCGGACCTCAAACTCGGCGAACAGATCTTCCACCGATCGACCCGCGGCATCCGCTGCGGCACCTGACGGCAACATGCCCGCCGCGCGCAGAATATTCTGCTTCTGATCCAGCGCCTGCTGCTGCTTTTGTACCGGCTTGAGCGCCACCGCCGCTGCCGACACCACAACCGAGCAGACGAGACAGAGCGTCACCGCCACAACGAGGATGTTGCGGAGAGAGTCTTTGTTGTACTCAGACACGGGCGAGTCTCCGTTTGACGTTGCGTTGGACCACGAAGTAGTCGATCAGCGGCGCAAACAGGTTGCCGAACAAAATCGCGAGCATCATTCCTTCCGGGAACGCCGGGTTCACCACCCGAATGAGCGCGCACATGAGACCGATCAGGAACCCATAGAACCAGCGTCCCGAGTTCGTCATGGATGCCGACACCGGGTCCGTCGCCATAAAGACGGCGCCGAAGGCAAAGCCACCGAGCACGATATGCCACCAGAACGGCATGGCAAACATCGGGTTAGAGGACTGGACGCTGTTGAACAGCAGCGTGGTGACAACCATCCCGAGTAACACGCCCGCCATGATCCGCCAGGAGGCAATACGGGACAGCACAAGAATGCTTCCGGCAATCAAGATCGCAAGCGTCGAGGTCTCACCCATCGATCCGGGAATGTTGCCGAGAAACGCGTCCATCCACTCAACACCATACTCGCCACCGACCGCGGCGTTGCCCAGTGCCGTTGCACGCGTGTAGCCATCGACCGCCACCCAAACGGCGTCACCCGACATCTGCGCCGGATAGGCGAAATACAGGAACGCCCGGCCGGTCAGCGCGGGATTGAGGAAATTCTTGCCCGTGCCGCCGAACACTTCCTTGCCGAGAACGACGCCGAACACAATTCCGAGCGCCGCCATCCAGAGCGGCGTGGTCGCCGGCAGGGGCAGCGTGAACAGGATGCTCGTGACGAAGAAGCCTTCGTTGACTTCATGTCCCCGCTTCGACGCAAACCAGATTTCAAACGCAATACCCGCAAGGAACACGGTGATATAGAGCGGGAGGAAATAAGCCAGTCCGTGAACCAAGCAATCGATAACGCTGGCGGGATCGAACGCAATGAGCCCATTCAGAAACAGACCCCGCCAATTATCGACCGCGGAGAGTCCGAGCTCCTGCATAGCCGCGTTGGCCTGGTAGCCCACGACATAGCTACCCGCCAGCGCAGGAATCCACGCGCAGAGCCAGACCGTGATCATAATGCGCTTTAAATCCAGCCCGTCGCGCACATGGGACGGGCCGCGCGTGACGTGCCCTGGCGTGTACAGCGCTGTATCGATGGCCTCGTAGGCTGGATAAGCCCAATGATAGCGACCGCCTGATTCGAACAGCGGCGCCAATTTGTCCATGAAGGACCGTATGCTCATGTCAGCCCTCCTTTTACCCTTCTTTTTCGATCTGGTTCAGCACGCTTCTGAGTACCGGCCCATATTCGTACTTGCCAGGGCAGGCATAGGTACAAAGCGCGATATCTTCTTCGTCGAGCTCAAGCGCTCCCAGATTAGTCGCCGTCTCCAGATCCGACACCAGCAAACTGCGCAGCAGCTGGGTGGGCAAAATATCGAGCGGCATCACGCGCTCATAGCTGCCAACAGGGACCATGCCACGTGGGCTGCCGTTGGTCGTCGTCGTGAAATTGATGCCAGACTCGCCCAGCCATTTGGACAGGTAGAGCGGCAGGACAGAATGACGCCGGCGCCCGGGGGACAGGTAGCCAAAGAGACGCCGCTCGCGATCCTCAGGCAGCATCGACACCTGAACATGATAGCGACCGAGATAATTGATCGGCTCAACGAGCGCGCGACCGGCAAATACTGAACCCGAGATGACACGTGCTTCGCCCACGACGGCTTCGGCAGTCAGATCTCGCAGATCGGCTCCGAGCCGGGTGGTCACAAGACGCGGCTCGCGCGCGGCGGGGCCCGCCACGGACACCACGCGATCCATCCAGAGACGCCCTTCCGTTACCAGGTAGCCGATCGCGATGACGTCCTGATAGCCGATGTACCACACACTCTTGTGCGGCCCGACGGGATCGAGGAAATGAATGTGAGTGCCCGGCAAGCCGGCTGGATGCGGACCAGCAAAAGTTTCCGTGACCACTCGATCACCCGACACCGCGGGGAGCGCCGCGTTTGGCGCCTGACAGACGAAGACTTTGCCTGGGGTCAAGCGCGGCAGGATCGCGACCCCTGCCGCAAACGCGCCGGCATGGGCGCCAATCACCACCGCGGGGTCTGCCGCAAGCGGATTGGTGTCTATCGCGGTAACGAAAATCGAATGCGGTTCGGCATCGAGCGTTGGCACCTTGCTGAAGGGGCGCGCGCGAAAAGCCGCCCACAGCCCGCTTTCTGCCAGACGCTCGACGACCTGTGCCCGGTCGGCACTTGGCGGGAGAGGCGCGAAGGTGGTGGACTCATCCCCCTCCACCGCGATCACCACGCTGCGAAGCGCTCGTTTTGCGCCACGGTGAATGGCGCTCACCACGCCAGCGGCTGGGGCCACGTAGCGCACCCCCGGCGTTCGTTTATCTTCGAATACGGGCTGACCAGCACGCACACGGTCGCCTTCGCGTACCAGCAGCGTGGGTTTCAAACCCGGATAATCTTCGCCAACAAGGCCTACCGCGCGTATCCCGGGGCCTGAGTGGATCGACTGCGCTGGCTTGCCGGATATCGGCAGGTCCAGGCCCCTTTTTGTCTTAATCATCGACTGCGCCGTTCCTGATGAACGTCCTGCCGCGGCGGCAGAGACGCTTAGCTAATACCCCGGCGTGGCACGGTCGGAAGCGACAGTGCAATCCTTTTGACCAGGGATCCGATTCGGCTTGCCGGAGGAGCGCGGCAAAGATTGAGCGCCCACGGACGACCGCCAAAATTATAGTGAGGCGTTCCCGGGATGCCAACGGATAAGCGTCCGAGACGGCAGATATTTAGGCGATCAGTTTTGTTCAGACGGGCACGCGCCCTGCGCGCGGGCGGGGCACCCCACCCGCGTGGCACTTTGATCAGACTACAATGCCTGCTGGGACGAGTGGGTAACTGATCCCGGCCGCACGTCGCAGCACGCGCAATACCTGGCAGGCATAGCCAAACTCGTTGTCATACCAGACGTAGAGTACGACTCGGTTGTCGTTCGCAATCGTTGCGGTGCTATCCACAATGCTCGCGTGACGATTGCCCACAAAGTCCGACGAGACGACATCCGGCGAGGTCGTGAAGTCGATCTGTCGCTGCAAACTCGAGTTGAGTGACACATCGCGCAGGTACTCGTTTACCTGCTCAAGCGATGTTGCTGCGTCGAGGGTCAGATTCAGGATTGCGAGCGAGACATCCGGCGTCGGAACACGGATCGCGTTACCGGTGATCCTCCCTTCCAGCTCTGGCAAGAGCTTGGTGATTGCAGACGATGCGCCTGTCTCGGTGATCACCATGTTGAGCGGCGCGGCGCGACCACGCCGATTCTTCTTATGATAGTTGTCGATCAAGTTCTGATCGTTGGTGTACGAGTGCACGGTTTCGACGTGCCCATGTGCGATGCCAAAGCGGTCGTTCATTGCCTTCAGCACCGGCACGATTGCGTTGGTCGTGCACGACGCCGCGGCAATGATGCGGTCATCGGCGTGCAAAGCCTCGGTATTCACCCCCGCAACGATGTTCTTGATCTTGCCCTTGCCGGGGGCGGTCAGGATGACCTTCGCAGCGCCACGGCTTTCGAGGTGACGCGACAAGCCGGCCTCGTCGCGCCAGGCACCGGTGTTATCGATAACGATGGCGTTGTGAATGCCATGAGCCTCGTAATCCACCTCAGCGGGCGACGCTGCGTAAATCACTCGAATGACATTGCCGTTCGCAATGATGCACGAGTTCTCTTCATCCACACGGATGGTGCCCTCGAAGCTGCCGTGCACCGAATCACGGCGCAGAAGGCTTGCGCGCTTGACCAGATCATCCGCACTGCCCTTCCGCACAACGATGGCCCGAAGTCTCAGCTGTTCGCCACTCCCGGTGTTTTCAACCAACAGCCGCGCCAGCAGTCGACCGATGCGACCAAATCCATAGAGCACCACATCCTGCGGGCGCTGCAGCGGCGGAACATGACGTCCAACTACCTCGCTGCAGGCAGCGCGAACAAACTCGGTGACGTCGACGCGGCGCTGTGCAGACGCGTCCATATACGCCGCCGCGAGCTTGCCCACATCAATCTGTGCCGGACCCAGGTCCAGATCCCCCAGCGCGGAGACGATCGGATACGTTTCGAACTCGGACAGCTCATTCTTCGCGACCTGACGCACATAGCGGTGGGTCTTCATGATCTGGATCACGCTCTGGTTATAGAGCGCACGTCCAAAGCAGTAGGTAATGACATTACGACGATACAACCGACCGATAATGGGGATCATCGCCTCTGCCAGCGCCTCCCGCTCCTTCCAGTCCGGGAAATAGTCATCCAGATTCGGCAGTGCCACGATCACCGACCTCCATTTCGTCTTTCGTCGTTCGTCATTTCTCGTCACGGGTACCGCTTAGCGGCTGGAACCCGTCATTCCGCACCCTGGCGGTGGTCCTGCCGGACAGCATCCCGCGTCCGGGCTCCCAGGACTCTTGTAACGCAGTGTAGCAGCAGATCAAAAAGTGGCTCGGCGCCCCTCTCGGGACGCTTGCGAGTGCGCTAGCCAGCGCGATCCGACGGAACAACTTCCGGGGCAGCGGCGTTTACGCCCG
>JBMTYG010000058.1:0-17674 GCA_049454295.1 Pseudomonadales bacterium | reverse complement strand
ATCCGCTACGCCTTTTCTCGCCGCAGCGCGCTGTCCTTCCTCAGCTTGGTCGCGATCACCGGGCTCGGGCTCGGGGTGGCGGTGCTCGTCATCATCGTGTCGGTCATGAACGGATTCGAGCGCGAGCTCAGAGAGCGCGTGTTTGGCGTGCTGCCGCATATCACCTTGGAAGCGCGCGCTGGGCTGCTGCCTGAAAGCGCCACCGCAGAGCGCCTTGCGCGCACGCCCGACGTGATGGGTGTGGCGCCGTTCGTTCAGGGTCCAGGGCTTGCCGTGGGTCATGGGCGGAGTGCTGGGGCGCTCATTTGGGGTATCGATCCCGCGGTGCAAGATCGCGTTTCCGATCTCGGCAAATACATCGAATGGGCGGATCAGTCCGCTTTCGAACCCGGTGCTTTTGGCGTAGTTCTGGGAGCGGGCCTCGCCGAACGTCTGGGTGCGAGCCCGGGCGATCGGGTCACGCTCGTGCTGCCGTCAGCGTCGGTCACCCCCGCAGGTGTGGTGCCGCGCCAGAAGCGATTCCGTGTCGTGGGAATTTTGCGTTCGCGTTCTGAAGTGGACGCCCGCGCGGCCATCGTGCACGTGGCTGATGCTCAGCGGCTGTTTCGGTTAGGTCGTCGCGTTGACGGCTGGCAACTGCGCGTCGGTGATCTGTTTGCCGTTGAAGCGACGGCTGGTGTGGCGTTGAGCCTGCTGGATCAACCCGGGGTGCGGGCCACCACGTGGATGCGGACTCACGGCAATCTTTATCACGCGATCGGGATGCAAAAGAGCACGATGTTTGTGCTGCTGTCGTTCCTGATTGCTGTGGCCGCCTTCAACCTGGTTTCCACCCTGGTGACCGTCGTCAACCAACGCAGCGGAGATGTCGCGATCCTGCGCACACTGGGTGCTACCTCCGGGCTAGTCGTGCAGAGTTTTGTTCTGCTGGGGCTCTTGCTCGGCGGCACGGGCGTGGTTTTTGGCGCGGGTCTTGGGATAGCGATTGCGAGCGTGTTGCCGGAGCTCTACGCCGGACTGACTTCTTTGACGGGTCGCGACCTGATGAGCCAGTACTTCGTGAACTATCTGCCGGTTGAAGTTCGGCTCGATGATCTCTTCGGTATTGTCTGTGTGGCGCTCGTGCTGTGTTTGTTAAGCACCTGGTATCCGGCGTGGCGCGCGCTGCGGCTTCGCCCTTCGGAGGTGCTCGCGCATGAATGACCTGCAGCGAGTCGAGCATGATTCAAGCGCGCATCCCCTGGTCCTTGAAGCGGAAGGATTGGTCAAAAGTTACCCGCAGGTCGAGGGTCGACTCACGGTGCTCAAAGACGTGTCGCTCGTCGTTCGACCGGGTGAACGCGTGGCGGTCGTTGGGCGCTCGGGTTCCGGAAAGAGCACGCTCTTGCATTTGCTCGCGGGGCTCGATCAGCCCGATAGTGGGCGGGTACGGGTGGCGGGAGAGACGCTGACCGGAGTGCCGGAGGCGACACGGGCAAGCATCCGTAATCGACACATGGGTTTCGTTTACCAGATGCACCCGCTGCTGCCGGAATTTTCCGCGCTCGAGAACGGGATGATGCCGCTGCGACTTGGCGGCATGGGCCGAGGGCTAGCCAGCGAGGCTGCACGCGACATGCTGGACCAGGTGGGTCTGGGGGAGCGGTTAGACCATCGGCCCGCGCAACTGTCAGGAGGCGAACGACAGCGTGTGGCCGTGGCCCGTGCGCTCGTTGGCAATCGCCAGATTGTGCTGGCCGATGAACCGACGGGCAGTCTGGATCGTGAAAACGCTGAGCAGGTGTTCGCACTCATGTGTCGATTGAGCGACCAGCGTGGTGTCGGCTTCGTCATCGTCACCCATGACGAGAGCATGCTCGGCAACGTGCACCGGGTGATTCGCATGGTGGATGGGCGGCTCGAGTGACTGCCCGATTCGGAGCCGCAGCCTGGATCGCCCTGCGCTACCTGTCGACCCCGCGCAGACAATTCGCGACCTTCGTCACGCGCTTGTCAGTCGCGGGACTCGCCCTTGGCGTGCTCGTTCTCACGGTGGTGGTCAGTGTCATGAATGGTTTTGACGCCGAGCTGCGCACGCGCATTCTGGGCTCGGTGCCGCATGTGTTCGTTGCAGATGTGGCCCTCGATGACCCACTCGGACGCGAGCTGATACAGTCGCCCTCGGTGCGAAATGCGTTCAACTTTTTCGCTGCCGACGGAATGATCACGGCGCGCGGCGCGGTGAATCCTGTCGCGGTTCATGGCATCGATGCGGATATTGGCGCGGGTCTTTCGATGGTGTCCGAGCATATGGTCGAGGGCACGTTTGAGGATTTGTTTATAGCGCCGCGCGGGTTATTGCTGGGGGCGCCGCTCGCGGCGTTTCTCGGGCTCTACACCGGCGACGACGTGGCTTTGGTATTGACTGACCCGATGGGTGGTAGTGCCGAACCGCGTCTGCTGCGTTTTCGCGTGGCTGGGCTATTCGAGATCGGCGCGGAACTTGACTACTCTCTGGTGTTGATCGAGCGCGAGGATTTATCGCCCGCTGAGCAGGCGGCCTTTGGCGAGACCGGTCTGCGGGTGACGCTCTTTGATGCCATGCAGGCGCCATTGTTTGCCGAGGCGCTGCGGAGCCGCTGGTCAGAGCAAACGGTGCGCAGCTGGGCAGACACCTATGGCGGACTTTTTGCGGCGGTCCGGCTCGAGAAACGCATGATGTTCGTACTACTGTTACTTGTTGTCGCGGTAGCGGCTTTCAGCATCGTGTCTGGACAGACCATGGCCGTTGCCGACAAGCAGGTGGATATCGCGATCCTGCGCACGCTCGGCGCGTCGACCGAGCTCATCACGCGAGTCTTTCTGTTGCAGGGGCTGGCGGTGTCGTCGATCGGCATTCTCGCGGGGCTTGGTGCAGGGGCGCTGCTCGCACAGCATATCGGCTCGCTGGTTGCGTCTGCAGAAGGCGTGCTCGGCTTCCGATTTCTTGAGGGCACCTATTTTGTCTCGGTGCCCTCGGTCGTCCTTGCGGCGGATTTGGCGTTGATCGCTAGCTGTGCGCTCGGACTCTGTCTGCTTTCAGCCTGGCTACCCGCACGTCGTGCGGCGGGGCTTGATCCTCTCGCGGGCTTGCACCGCTAATCGGTTTTAGGCCCTGCCTGTTCGCCCCGGGCGAGCACGTGGCGCAGCTGCACGCGTTCCCTGCGCAGACGCCAGCGCGAGACCACGCGCATGCGCCAGACGATTCGAATCGTGGTGAACGCGGCAAGCCCCAGTACCGTTCCTGACACGAGTGATCCGACGACCAGCGGAAATCCGATATCTCCCATATTTGCTTTGAGCCACGACCATTCAAGAGACAGTTCGGTCACGCTCAGATGGCGATCCAGAAGAAATGCACCCACTTCGTAGGATAAGACGAGGATGGGCGGCATTGTGATGGGATTGGTAGCCCACACAAGCGCAAAGCAGACCACCAGGTTGCATCGCACCGCGAGAGCGATGGCGACGGCCGGGATCGTCTGAAAGGGAATGGGCAGGAAGGCGCAGAACAACCCGATGAGCGCAGCCATGGAGACCGACCGCCGATTCATGTGCCACAGGTCAGGTTCATGGAGCCAACGACTCACCGGGCGCAGCGCACGGTACTCACGTATCTGCTGGGGGGTTGGCAAATAGCGTGTGAAGACGGATTTCGGCATACCTACAGTATGCATTGAACCAGGTGACATTGCCGTTGCGGTCTTCCCACCCAGGCGCGTTTTTATCGGGATCTGTGATCGGCATGGCACTGCTTGCGCTGCCGTGGTCAGTGCAGTGGCTAACGGCGATTTCAGCCGGCATGCCGATCCTGCTGCTGCCTCTGGTCGTCGTGTGTTGGCGCAGGAATCAGCGGGACACGCAAACCGAGAAAGCGCGGCCGGACCGATTCCGTGGGTTGGCGATAGCCATGCTGGGCCTGGTGCTGGGCCTCGTGTGGGCGGCGCGCACGCTTGAGAACGCGCTTGCGCATCGGTGGACACCGCTTGCTGGGGGGCATGCTCAACCATTTGCAGCCTGCGTTGAAGGAGTACCGGAACGACTCGCTGCGTTGACTCCCCACGGAGCGGCTCCCCCCACAGCGGTGGCGCCCCGAGCAGGCCTTCGCCTCTACGTGCGCGTCATTAATGATCCGGAACCTCGCCAGAACGTTGTCTCCGATGCGAAAGTCCTGCGGCAACTTGAAGCAGCAGCCCCGCCCGTCGGGCATCGCTTAAGACTGGTATGGTTCGATGCGCCGACGATTAAACCAAACTCTTGCTACCGCTTTTCTGCGCGGCTGCGAGCGCCTCACGGGGCGGTGAATCCTGCCGGATTTGATGCCGAGCGCTGGATGTTTGCGACCGGCATTGACGGTACCGGCACGGTGCTCCGTGCTCAGCCTCTGTCACGAGCGAAGTTTGATGCACCGTCTCACAGTTTTGCCTGGTCGGATCGTGCTCGTCTCGCCGTCGCTGACTTCTTTGACACTCACGCTCCCCGCCATGGCCCTGTGCTGTCTGCTCAGGTGATCGGCCAAGTGAGCTCGATTTCGGCCGCGGATTGGGGGTTGTTTCGGGCTACCGGCACCGTACACCTGATGGTGATTTCGGGGCTGCACATCACACTGGCGGCGGGGGTGGGTTTCCTGCTTGGGCGCGTGCTCGGGCTTTTGTGTCCGCCGGTGCTTCTGGTCCTTGACGCAGCCTTTCTCGGTGCGCTCTCGGGCGCACTGTGCGGCGCGCTTTATGTGGCGCTTGCAGGAGAGGGGGTGGCGATCGCGCGTGCCGCGTTGATGGTGATGCCGGCGCTCGTGCTACGCGCGCTGGGGTGGCGTACCAGTCTCCTCGCGAGCCTGCGCGTCGCCGCGTTCTTTCTGCTCGTGCTAGATCCACGCGTCGCGCACGCGCCGGGTTTCTGGTTATCAGTGGGCGCGGTGTTAGTGCTTGCGCTGCAGCGCGATCGCGTCGACCGCCTTGAGCATCACTCTGACTCGGCTTGGCCTGAACGCGGGGTTTCTATCGCTCGGAGTCTCTGGACGCTTGTGCGACTCGAGTGGTTTCTGACCGTCCTGCTTGCCCCGCTGCTCATTCTGCTGACCACGAGCTGGCCGCTCGCGGGGCTGCCGGCCAACCTCGTTGCGGTTCCGGTCATGACGTTCCTGGTATTGCCTCTCGCCCTCCTGGCGGCGTTGCTGATGGGTCCGCTGCCCGGAGTCGCAATCATGGCGCTCGAGCTCGCCGAAACAATTTTTGGCGTGCTTCACAGAGCTCTGCAGGGGTTGGGCCGTCTGCCGCTCCTGTACGGTGATCCGTCATTCGCAGCGGCGTTACTCGCGCTGGTGGCAGGGTTGTTCGCGCTGTTGAATGCGGAACGCCGCCTTGCAAGCCCGCTGCTTCTTGCAATGAGCACGGCACTTCTGCCGGCGCGCGTTGAAGTACCCGAGGGGGAGTTCAGGGTCACCGCACTCGATGTCGGGCAGGGTGATGCAATTCTGGTCGATACGCGAACCCATCGACTGCTTTTCGATACGGGACCGGGTTTTCCTGATGGCACGGATCGCGTGGCCAGCGTGATACTCCCCTCGATTGTCGCCACGGGTCCGGCGCGGCTCGACGCGGTAATTGTGAGTCATGCTGATCTCGATCATGCCGGCGGCGCGGGCAGCCTCGAGGAGGCGCTTGCGCCGGAGCGCTGGATCGGCGCCTGGCCCACGGCGCCATGGGCATTGTTGCCTTGTCATGGAGGTGCGTGGGTCTGGGATCGCGTTCGCTTTCGTCTATTGACTGGAAAACGAGTGATTCATGCGCCCGATTCACGGCTAACCCAGGTCCCGAAAATCGAGCCCGGCAGCAATGACGATTCTTGCATCCTCGAGATCAGCAACGGCCGTGCGCGTGTGCTATTGCCGGGAGATATCAGTGTTCGAGTCGAGGCGCTCGTGCAGCGGGAGGTCGCTCGTCCCCTGGATCTTATCGTCGCGCCGCACCATGGCAGCCACTCTTCCTCATCGCGCGCCTTCGTGCGTCTAACAGGGGCACCAACGGTCTGGTTCAGCGCCGGGCAGGGTAACCGCTATGGGCATCCCCATCCGGACGTCGTCGCGCGCTATTTGAACGCGGGTGCTCGGGTGTTTGTGACAGCGAACTCGGGCGCACTGACATGGTCGAGCGTGGCGCCTCAACGTGTGCATGAAGCGCGCTCGAACGCTGCCTACTGGCGTGAGCGGATATCCCCGACAGGAAGCGTATCTAATTGATTGATCATGCGCCGAAGGACGGGGACCAGTGCGTCGACCTCTTCCGAGGTGAGGAACCGGCCGATCTCTACTTCTTCGTCTCGGCAACGGAGCGCGATGCGTTTTTGGTACCAGGGGTGTTTTGCTGGTCGAACGAAAAAGCGCGCGAAGTAACGCTCGAACTCATGTCTTCGTTCGGGTCGCAGCACCCCGCGCTCGAGCACAACGCTCTCGGGCCGGAATGTCAGCACCTCCTTCAAGTGGGTGCGGCGCACGCAGTAGTAGAGACAAGCCGTCAGTACTGAGAGCTCGAGTGCGGTAAACGGTAGGACTACCCAGTAACCCTGCGCCGTGAAGGCGATCGCAATCGTGACCGAGATGACCATGAGCGTCGCAACAAAGAGCGTATTGGCGCGCCAGGTCCAGGAGCGGTTGGGTTCAAGAATGATGCAACCGGCTCGGGCGTCGGTATCGAAGTTGCTCGTGATCATGCCGTTATGCGCAGGTGAGACGTATGCGCGCAACTTGACGCATGCGCCGTCGTCGACCCGTGAATCGACTTTGTTGAAATTTGGTTAAGTGACCGCATTGTAGGTCCAGCACACACTGGAGGAATCCTCATGCGATTCGATCGGATGACAAGTCGGCTGCAGCAAGCGCTGGCGGATGCACAGTCCTTAGCGCTCGGGCGCGATCATACCGCGGTCGAGGCTATTCATCTCCTGTCGGTACTCGCTGACCAGAAGGGGGGCACGCAGTCCATGCTCACCCGGGCAGGGCTCAAGCCGGCGGAGTATCAGGCGCGGGTCGAACAGGCACTCGGCCGATTGCCTACGCTAAAACAGCCGACTGGTGAGATCGGCGTGGGCCCGAGCCTCAGTAAGGTGCTGAATCTCGCAGATCGGCAGGCGCAAAAAGATGGTGATGCCTATCTGGCGTCAGAGCAGGTGCTGCTGGCCTTGGGCTCCGATCCGGTCGTTGCCGAAGTGCTGCGGCATGCCGGTGTTGATCAACAGAAACTCGCAGAGGTCATCCGCATGGCTCGAGATGGAGAAACGGTCAGTGATCCCAATGCCGAGGAGCGGCGCGAGGCGCTGGAGAAATACACGGTCGATCTCACTGCGCGGGCCGAGGCCGGTAAGCTGGATCCTGTCATCGGACGGGATGACGAGATCCGTCGGACCATTCAGGTGCTGCAACGCCGTACCAAGAATAATCCGGTCCTGATCGGCGAGCCCGGTGTTGGCAAAACCGCCATCGTAGAAGGGCTTGCGCAGCGCATTCTGAATGGCGAGGTGCCGGAGGGGCTCAAGAATAAGCGCATCCTGGCGCTCGACATGGGTGCGCTCATTGCCGGTGCGAAGTTTCGGGGCGAGTTTGAGGAGCGCTTGAAGGCGGTGCTGTCCGATCTCTCGAAGCAGGAGGGCAATGTCATCCTGTTCATCGATGAGCTCCACACCATGGTCGGCGCTGGCAAGGCAGAAGGCGCGATGGATGCCGGCAATATGCTGAAGCCGGCGCTTGCTCGCGGCGAATTGCATTGCGTCGGTGCGACCACGCTCGACGAATATCGACAGTACATTGAGAAAGATGCGGCGTTAGAGCGCCGATTCCAGAAAGTGCTGGTCGATGAGCCGAGCGTTGAGGATACCGTTGCGATTCTGCGTGGGCTCAAGGAGCGCTACGAGCTTCACCACGCCGTGGACATCACCGACCCGGCCGTCGTCGCGGCGGCACGGCTCTCCCATCGCTACATCACCGATAGACAGCTGCCGGACAAGGCGATCGATCTCATAGACGAAGCCGCGAGCCGCATCCGCATGGAAATGGATTCAAAGCCTGAGTCCATGGATCGTCTTGATCGACGGCTCATTCAGCTGAAGATGGAGCGCGAGGCGCTGAAGCAGGAGTCCGACGATGCAAGTCGCAAGCGATTGCAGGCGCTTTGCGACAGCATTTCCGAACTCGAGCGCGAGTACGCGGAGCTCGAAGAGATCTGGACTGCAGAGAAAGCCTCTCTGCGCGGTGCCCAGGACATCAAGGAGGAGCTTGATCGGGCGCGGCTTGAATTCGAGGGCGCGCGTCGAGCAGGCGATCTTGCACGGATGTCCGAGCTTCAATACGGGCGCATTCCTGAGCTGGAAAAGCAGCTTGCGGCAGCCTCGGACGCGGGCGCTGCGGACACCCGGCGGCTGCTGCGTAATAGCGTGACCGAGGCAGAAATCGCGGAGGTCGTGTCGAAATGGACGGGTATCCCGATCTCGAAGCTGCTCGAGGGTGAAAAGGAGAAACTGCTGAAGCTCGAAGATGCCCTTCATCACCGTGTAGTCGGACAGGACGAGGCGGTGGGGATTGTTGCCGATGCTGTGCGGCGTTCTCGGGCGGGGCTGTCTGATCCCAACCGGCCTAATGGCTCGTTCATGTTCCTCGGGCCGACGGGCGTGGGTAAAACCGAGCTTTGCAAGGCGCTTGCAGAAGTGCTTTTCGATTCCTCCGAAGCCATGGTTCGCATCGACATGTCCGAGTTCATGGAGAAGCATTCTGTCGCGCGCCTGATCGGTGCGCCTCCGGGTTATGTCGGCTATGAGGAAGGCGGCCATCTCACCGAGCAGGTTCGTCGGCGGCCTTATTCGCTCATCCTGCTCGACGAGATCGAGAAGGCGCACCCGGATGTGTTCAACGTCCTGTTGCAGGTGCTGGACGACGGACGGCTAACCGATGGTCAAGGTCGAACAGTCGACTTCCGCAACACGGTGCTGGTTATGACCTCTAACCTTGGTTCCGAAGCGATTCAGAGTCTCTCGGAGGTGGGCGATTTCGCGCGGATCAAGACCACGGTGATGGGCGTCGTTGCCCAGCATTTCCGGCCGGAGTTTATCAACCGGATCGATGATATCGTCGTGTTCCATCCGCTCGCGCCGGAGCATGTGCGTAAGATCGCCTCAATCCAGTTCGGTATCTTGTCGCGCCGACTTGAGGATCAAGATCTGAAACTCGAGTTCACGCCGTCCGCGATGGACGCGCTCGTGGAGGAGGGTTACGACCCGGTCTACGGCGCTCGTCCGCTGAAGCGCGTCATTCAGAAGCGCATCGAGAACTCATTAGCCAGCAGGCTTCTCGCCGGCGACTTCGTGCCGGGAGATTGCATCCGGGTCGACTATGCGGAGGGTGTCTATACGTTTGGGCGCTGACGCCCAGGCCCTGCCAGTGCCGGCGTACGCGCCGGTACTGGTACACTCTCGCCAGCCAAGCGACACGCATAGAGTGGTCGAGGGCGCATGGGTAAAGGTAATCGAGGTATGAACATGGATCCCGTCATTCGCAAGTGCGTCTTTCCGGTAGCGGGATATGGCACGCGTTTCCTGCCGGCAACCAAGGCAATGGCGAAGGAGATCCTGCCCATTCTCGATAAGCCGCTGGTGCAATACGGGGTCGAGGAAGCGCTCGAAGCGGGCATGACCGACATCGGGTTCGTGACCGGTCGCGGCAAGCGGGCGATCGAAGACCATTTCGACATCAATTACGAGCTCGAGCATCAGATCGCCGGGACGGGTAAAGAAGCCGCCCTGGCCGGCATTCGCGAATTGATCGATCGTTGCACCTTTTCTTATACACGCCAGATCGTAATGCGCGGGCTGGGTGATGCCATTCTGAAGGCGCGAACCCTGGTCGGAGATCAGCCGTTTGGTGTGGTGCTGGCTGATGACCTTTGCTTTGGCAATGGAACTGGTGTGCTCGGGCAGATGGCACGGCTCTACGCGGCGCATCGCGTGAGCATCGTTGCGATCGAAGAGGTGCCGCGGGAAGACACGAGCGCCTATGGCGTGATCGCCGGCGAGCCTTTAGGTAATGGGCTCTATCGTGTGACCGACATGGTGGAAAAGCCGCCGCCGGAGGAGGCCCCGAGCAATCTCGCGATCATTGGGCGTTATATCCTGACGCCGGATATTTTCGGGATCCTCGAGCACACGCCACCCGGGCGCAACGGCGAACTGCAGATCACCGATGCGCTGCGTGAGCAAGCTCGCCAAGGGCGCGTGCTGGCCTATCGATTCGACGGGCTGCGCTTCGACTGTGGTTCGGTGCCCGGCTACGTGGCGGCGACCAACTATTGTTATGAGCGTTTTCACCGCGCGGCGCGTTAAATGAGCAGTCTACAGAGGCTTGCGCGCGATCTTTTGGCGGGAGTCAGCGAGCGGCGCTGGCTTGCTGAGACACTGAGCGAACCGCTGGACCTTAATGCGCTGCCGACGCCGGCGCTGGTTCTGGACGCAGATGCGCTTGATCGTAACCTGGCGCGGATGTCCGCGTTTCTCGCCGCGCACAATAAGGCGCCTCGCCCGCACGCCAAAACCCATAAGTGTCCGCTGATTGCCAAGGCGCAGCTCGCTCAGGGCGCGGTTGGGGTGTGTGCAGCAAAAACCGGCGAGGCAGCGGCGCTTGTGGCGGCGGGTGTTGACCGCGTGCTTGTGACGTCGCCGGTGATGGATTCGCTCCGTGCCGAGATCCTCGCCGCGCTGTCGCGACGCGCTCGCGACCGAAACCCCGATGCACGCATTGACGTGGTTGTCGACTCGATGGACGGGGTTGACCTGTTGCGCCAGGCGGTCGGGTCGGACGACGCGCTGGGTGGCGTGATCGATATCGATGTCGGCATGGGCCGCACCGGCACCCGGGAGCGCGATGAGATCCTCGCGCTCGCGGAGTCGTTGTCGACGACGCCGGGTCTCCGGTTCGCGGGCGTGCAGCACTATGCCGGGCAGGTCATGCACCTCGACGGCTGGGCGACACGGTGCGCACGCAGTCGTGAGCTGTGGGAGACGGTGGGCGGTCATGTTGGGGCTTTGCGGGAGCGAGGCTTCGAGCCTGAGATGGTCACCGGCGGGGGTACCGGCACGTTCGACATTGACTGTGGTGAACCGCTTATCACGGACCTGCAGGTAGGCAGCTACGTGTTTATGGACGAGCAGTACCGGGTCATTGGTTCAGAGCACGGCGAGCCGTTCGAACCCTTCGACCAATCGTTGACGGTTGTGGCCACGGTAATCAGCCAGCCGCGGGCAGGGCATGTCACGGTGGATGCCGGCTTCAAGGCCTTCGCGGTTGATGCGGGTCCGCCGATACCCTTAACGCGGGAGCTGCGCTATCGATTCGCTGGAGATGAGCATGGGGTGCTCCTGGCGGGTGACGGTGCCGCCCTGCCGGCACTCGGTGCGCGGGTGCGTTTCGTTCCGCCCCACTGTGACCCGACGGTGAACCTGTACGATGCCTACTGGGTGGTTCGGGACGGTCTGGTTCGTGAGCGCTGGCCGATCCCTGCGCGCGGATTGTCGTGGTAGGGTCGGCTCATGAAGGACATCATCAGCGCTGGCGGGTGGCTCATGCTGCCGATTCTTGCGTGCAGCGTGCTGGCGCTTGCGATCGGGCTCGAGCGCTTGTTCAGCCTGCGCACGCGTCGCGTGCTGCCAGCTGGGCTATTTGAAAGCACACAAGCAGGACTTCGGGGCGGCATCCTTGGCGCGGCTGGACTGGTAGAGCTTGCCGTGTCCAGCCCGCTGGGCAGCGTTTTCGCGGCAGGATTGCGCAATGCGCAGCTCGGGCGCGAAGCAACGCGGGACGCCATGGAGCAGGCGGCGCGTCAGGTCGCACATGAGCTCGAGCGCTATTTGACTACCCTCGGCGTGATCGCTTCGGCTGCGCCGTTGCTCGGGCTACTGGGTACCGTCATCGGCATGATCCGGGTGTTCGCCACGCTAGTCGCCGACGGTGCGGGTAACCCCTCGGCGCTTGCCGGTGGAATTGGTCAGGCGCTGATTACCACTGCCGGTGGACTGATGGTCGCCATTCCCGCGTTGATCGGACACCGGCTCCTGGGGCGCCGGGTGGATGCGTTGCTGCTGGCAATGGAACGCGAATCGGCGCGCCTGCTCGATCTGATAGCGGGTCCGGTAATCTCGGCAGATCCGATAACCGGGGCGCGTCGCTCATGAATTTTCGCCGGTCGCGGGAGCGCGAAGCCGCTTGGATTGACCTTGCTCCCCTGATCGATGTCGTGTTTTTGCTGTTGATCTTCTTCATGGTCTCCACGACGTTTGTACGCGAGTCGCGCCTGCATATCGATCTCCCCACGGTTGGGTCCGCGCGCCCGTCGAACGACCTACCCGTGCTTGAAATCGTTGTCGACGCGGGTGGCTTGTATCATGTCAACGGTGTCCCAGTGGCTGATGCAAAAGCCCTCACGCGGCAGCTGCGTGCCCTCGCGGTCACGGATGAACAGCGCGTCCTCGTGACAGCCGATGCGCGGACCGCCCATCAATCCGTGGTTAGCGCCCTGTCCGCCGCGGCCGATGCGGGTCTGGTGCGTGTCGGCATAGCCACGCGTCCGACCGATGAATACTGAGCCCGATTACCCGCGCGACGGGCGTGACTGGCGCACGTACCGGCGGCTGCTCGCCTATGTGCGCCCTTACTGGCTGCTGTTTCTACTGGCGCTTGCGGGTTATGCCATGGGCGGTGCTGCGGAAGCCTACTTCGTGCGTCTTTTTGGTGCTTTGGTCGATAACTGGGAAACCCGGACGTTCGCGTTTGCCAGTTCGCTGCCCCTGGTGATCATCGCGACCGCTCTCATACGCGGAATGGGCGAGATCATCGGGGAAATGCTGTTGAGTCGCGTATCGTTTGGCGTCGTGCACACGCTGCGCACGGCCCTGTTTGAGCAGCTGCTGCGCATGCCAAGCGCCTGGTTTGACGCCAGTTCGCAGGGCCACCTGGTATCCAGGTTGACCTACAACGTGGGACAACTGCGGGATACCGGAACCGACGCGCTCAAGACCGTGCTGCAGGACGGCGGCAAGGTGTTGATCTATTTTGGCAGCATGCTGTGGATCAGCTGGAAGCTCACGCTGATCTTTGCCGCCGTTGCGCCCGTGGTGGGTCTCATCGTCATTCACGCGAGTCGCCGGTTTCGGCGTCTGAGTCGACGTATCCAGAGCTCAATGGGTGACGTGACCCACGTCACTGCTGAAACCGTCACCGGGTATCGAGTGGTACGCATCTTCGGCGGCGAGTCTTATGAGCGCGAGCGCTTCGAGTCGGCGAGTGCGACCAATCAACAGCAGAATCTGCGCATGGTCGCGACCAAGGTCACCAGTACGCATGTGATCCAGGTGTTTGTCGCGGCAGCGCTTGCGCTGCTTGTTTTTCTGCTGCTGAAACCGGGTCTTGCGGATGACCTTAGCACGGGGCAGGTGGTCACTCTATTGGGGCTGGCAGCTATGCTCGCCCGACCCATTCGCAAACTTACCGAAGTCAATGCCCGTCTGCAGCGGGGGCTTGCGGCTGCGGATGACATCTTCGCTCAGCTCGATCAGCCGGCGGAGGCGGATACCGGTACGCTCGAGGTGGAGCGCGTCACCGGTCGTATTGAATTTCGGGGTGTCAGCTTTGCGTACGCCGGCGATGGTCCCCGTGTACTGCAAGATATTAACCTCGTTATCGAGCCGGGTCAGACCGTGGCTTTGGTCGGTCGCTCGGGCGGCGGCAAGTCGACATTGGCTAGCCTCATTCCACGGTTCTACGAGCCGCTCGCGGGCAGCATCCTGCTGGACGATGTGCCGCTGTCCGAGTACCGGCTGTCCGCGCTCCGGCGTCAGATTGGGCTCGTCAATCAGCAGGTGACTCTCTTCAACGATACGCTTGCCCGCAACGTTGCCTATGGCGCCCTGGGTGTAGCGTCTCCAGCTGCTGTAGCCGACGCGCTTCGGCGTGCGCATGCCGATGCGTTTGTTCGTGATTTGCCGCAGGGGCTCGAAACTGTCGTGGGCGATGATGGGGTGCTGCTGTCTGGCGGGCAGCGGCAGCGCATCGCCATCGCCCGTGCGCTGCTGAAAGATGCGCCGATTCTGATTTTGGATGAAGCGACGTCAGCCCTCGACAATGAATCCGAGCGACAGATTCAGGCCGCGCTCGAGGAAGTGATGCGGGGACGCACAACGCTCGTCGTCGCTCACCGCCTGTCTACGGTGGAGCGCGCAGACCGCATTATCGTCATGGCAGAAGGGCGCATTGCCGAGACCGGTACGCACGCGGAGCTGCTCGCTCGCGGAGGCGCCTATGCCGCGTTGTACGAGGCACAGTTCAACGACACCACACCCACACCCCCTCGTGTCGAGTCCCCTGTTGCAGCCATCGCGCAGCGTCCCCGGACGCATGGCGCGCCGTTGCGATCGGTGCTCGAGCGCCGACTCCTCGCGGCGTGGTATCAAGACGCGTGGTGGTTGTATCTGTTGCGCCCGTTGGAGCGGATCTTTCGTTTCATTGTCCGTCGGCGGCGCGCGGCTATTCTGTCCGGTCGCCGACCGGTCTGGCGTGCCCCCTGTCCGGTCATCATTGTTGGCAACCTCGCGGTGGGCGGGACGGGCAAGACGCCGTTCGTCATGTGGTTGGTCGAGGCGTTGCGCTCGCTGGGTCACCGCCCGGGGATCGTGAGTCGAGGATACGGCGGGCAGCGGTCGACACCCCAGGCGGTCACGCCGGGCAGTGACCCTCGATTGGTGGGTGATGAACCTGTGCTGCTTGCAACCCGCACGGGAGCGCCGGTCTGGATTGGCGCAGATCGTGTGGCAGCGGTGCAAGGTCTTCTCGCCGCCAACGACTGTAGCGTCGTCGTCGCTGATGACGGGCTGCAGCATTTACCGCTGGGACGCGACATCGAGCTTGTCGTGATCGATGCCGAGCGTGGGCTTGGGAACCGACGTTGTCTGCCTGCGGGGCCGCTGCGGGAACCGGTCTCGCGTCTCGAAGCGATTGATTGGGTCATTCTTAACGGAGCGTGTGCCGGCTCCGATCGGGTTGATGGGTTTCACCGTCCCTTGTCCTTGCCGGCGACGGTGCCCGTTTCGACGATGCGGCTCGCGCCCGTCGCGTTTGTTGATTTGGTAACGGGAGCGCGTCTCGATCCGGCAGACTTTTGTGCGCGTTACAGATCAGTACGCGCCGTGGCGGCTATCGGTCATCCGGAACGCTTCTTCAACACGCTGAACGCCCTGGGGCTCAGCGTGGAGCCGGCGGCCTATCCGGACCATCATGAATTTCGGGGTCTGGGCGATCTCCTGCCCGCCGGGGAGGGCGGGGTTGTGGTGTGTACTGAAAAGGACGCCGTGAAGGTGATCCGGCTTGCGGGACTCAAGGAAGCGAAAGCAGGGCAGTTATGGGTGCTTGTGACGGCGGTGGAGGTCGATCCTGGCGCAGCCGCAGTGTTATCGCATCTGCTGGCGCGGCAGGGCATTCGCTCACCCGGTAATCGCCTGACACAGGCGAGCCCGCAGCCCGAGCCAAATGCCAGTGAATCGTCCGAATAACGGAGTCGAGGTAAGACAAGCATGAGCGCAGGATTCAACGTCGTCATTCCCGCCCGCTATCCATCGACGCGGTTGCCGGGGAAACCCCTCGCCGATATTGGTGGTTCGCCGATGATCGTGCGGGTCGTGCGCCAGGCGCTCGCGGCAGGGGCGGCGCGAGTGATTGTGGCGACTGACGATGCGCGCGTGGTGGATGCGGTCGAGGCCGCGGGTTGCGAGGCGCGGCTCACCCGCACTGATCACGCCTCTGGCTCGGATCGCGTCATGGAGGTCGTCGACGCCGAGGGCTGGGCTGACGACGCGCTGGTGCTGAACGTTCAGGGAGACGAACCGCTGTTGCCGGCGCGGGTCATCGCGGCGCTCGCGGATGCCATGCACCAGCGACCGGACCTATCCGTGGGTACGATGAGTGAACAGTTGTCCGATCCGCGTCTGCTGTTCGACCCCAACGTCGTGAAAGTAGTGTGCGCTGCGGATGGACGCGCACTGTATTTTTCCCGTGCCCCGATCCCGTATGCGCGCGATGCGTTCGTAGCGGGGCAGGTGAGTGAGATCCCAGGGGAGTTACACGCGCCAGCCTCGCTCCCGGCGGAGGTTCTCTGGACTCGCCATATCGGTCTTTACGCCTATCGAGTTCGGGCTCTGCGGCAGTTTGTAAAGTGGCCTATCGGCCTGCTCGAGCGAGCGGAATCGCTCGAACAGCTGCGCCTGCTTGAACACGGTGTGCCGCTATTGGTGGTCCCAACGCCGCTGCCGGTGCCCGGTGGTGTCGACACGCCCGCTGATCTTGAGCGCGTTCGGGCGATCGTTGCCGGTATGTCGATGGACGCGGGGTGATGAGCAATCGGTCGATGCGCTTCACGCCTCAGCGACTTCCCAACACGCTGGGCATTGGCAGTGTTGCAGCGCAGGTCGCCGAGATTTGCAGCCTTGATGATCTGATCGCCGCGCGCGCGGTGCTGTCGAGTGACCATTCGCCCATCGTGCTCGGCGCCGGCAGCAACGTTGTTCTTCCTCCGCGCGTCGAGCGCCCGGTTCTGCTGATGCGAGTTCGGGGGCTCAGGTTGACTGAAATCGGTGCGGGCATCGCTCGCCTGGACGTTGGCGCGGGCGAGACCTGGCACGACGTGGTGCGGTTTGCCCTCGGTCAGGGTTATCGCGGGCTTGAGAATCTGGCGCTCATCCCCGGCACGGCGGGGGCGGCCCCAGTTCAGAATATCGGTGCCTACGGCGTGGAGATTGCATCGTGTCTCGAAAGCGTTGAGGTGTTTGATTGGTCGCGGGGG
This sequence comes from Pseudomonadales bacterium, assembly GCA_049454295.1. Classification (GTDB taxonomy): domain Bacteria; phylum Pseudomonadota; class Gammaproteobacteria; order Pseudomonadales; family Azotimanducaceae; genus UBA7803. The sequence continues at coordinate 794 of JBMTYG010000058.1, read as the reverse complement.
CAGCTAGATCGCTGGTCAGCAGCAGCCTGTGAATTCGGCTACCGGGATAGTCTCTTCAAGCACGCCGCAGGGCGCGGACGCATCATTCTCGGTATTTCCCTCGTGCTTTCCCGCAGCGGTCCCGTGGATGTGAACTATCCCGATCTTGCGCGGGAACTGAATCGTTTCGGCAAAAATAACCCGCAACCGATTGATATTGCAGAAGCAGTCATCCGAGTCAGGCGGCGCAAGTTGCCTGACCCGCGACGGACAGGCAATGCGGGCAGTTTTTTCAAGAATCCGCTGATCACATCTGCCCACAGCGAGGCGCTGGCGCGTGAGGAACCGGACCTCATTCGGTATCCGCAGGCGGATGGCCGAGTCAAGCTGGCGGCCGGACAGCTCATTGATCGTTGCGGCTGGCGCGGCCGTCACCAGGGCAAAGCGGGAGTGTGGTTACGCCAGGCCTTGGTGCTCGTCAACGTGGGGGGCGCCGACGCGCGTGACCTGCTTGATCTCGCGGCTGCGATTCAGGGCGATGTTGCGGCACGTTATGGGGTTGTGCTCGATATTGAGCCGCAGGTGCTTTAGCGGGCGCTGTTCTAGCGACGCTACGAGTGTGCAAAGGCTCGGCCGCCAGGCCGAGCCGGGTTCGAGACAGCTCGGGTGGGTGGTCTTCTCAGCCAAGCCCGCCAGACTTCGGCAGAATACCCTGCGCCTTGAGCTCAGCTTCCCGCTGTCGCCGTTTGACCTCTCGCGGGTCGTTATAAGCCCGTGCCGGTCGCTGCGGCTGCACGGGCGCCGCAGGTTGAACC